>NZ_BAJR01000002.1 GCF_000613805.1 Phocaeicola paurosaccharolyticus JCM 15092
TTCCGGAGGATTTTTTGTTTATATACCCTTCCTGAGAACACTGATAAATTCCATAATCATACCATTTTTATATTCAACCAAATGGAATCAAAAATCAGCCTCACCAAATAATTGGCAAGGCTGGACTTTTTATGATTGATAAAGGATAATCTATATTATTCCTTTTCTCCAAATGCTAGATCACCTGCATCACCTAATCCAGGAATGATATATGAGTGTGCATTGATTTCCGGATCAATTGCAGCGCACCATATTGTAGTAATATCTTCAGGAAAGGATGATTTGATGTAATCAACAGCTTTTTGACTTGCTATAATAGAAACCACATGAATTCTTGAAGGTTTCCCTTTTGTAAGCATTGCTTGGTAGCTTAGCTCCATAGAACCACCTGTAGCAAGCATAGGGTCTGTCATAATAAGAATCTTGTTATCAATTCTAGGAGAAGCAATATATTCGATATTAATATCAAATTTAAGTGTGTCCTTGTACTTTCTATAAGCGGATACAAATGCATTTTCAGCTTTATCCAGATAGTTTAGGAATCCTTGGTGAAATGGTAGTCCAGCTCTAAGGATTGTTGCAATTACTGGCTGTTCTGAAGGTACTGATTCGGTAGCTGTCCCAAGTGGTGTTGTAACCTCTATATTATTGTATGGGAAAGTCTTACTTACTTCGTATGCCATTATTTCACCGATTCTTTCAATGTTTTTTCTGAATCTAAGTCTGTCTTTTTGAATATTAATATCTCTGATCTCAGCGATATATTGATTAAGAATGGTGTTATTCTTGCTCAGGTTAATTATTTCCATAAAGTTTTGATTAAATTTACTTTCGGGGTACAAAGAAACAAATAAAAAATCAGATTTGTAATCTGCGAATTACAAAAATGTTATACAAATATAAAACTTTATTTATTAAGGAAATATTTCTCTAATCTGTTCTTTTATTTGAAATAAACCATTAATTTTGTATCGCCATATACAAGGCGATGTTGAACAACATCTTTTTCGGAAAAAACTAATAATAGAAATATTATATTCAATAACTCAATTAAATCATTTACAAATGGCAAAATTAGATTTAAGCAAGTACGGTATTACAGGTACTACAGAGATTATCCATAATCCGTCTTATGAACAATTGTTCGCTGAGGAAACAAAACCAGAACTTCAAGGTTTTGAAAAAGGACAAGATACAGAACTCAGTGCTGTTAACGTAATGACAGGTATCTATACAGGTCGTTCTCCTAAAGATAAATTCCTTGTAAAAGATGCTACAAGCGAAAATACAGTATGGTGGACTTCTGAAGAATATAAGAACGATAACAAACCAGTGACTGAAGGAACTTGGAAAGTTTTGAAAGATTTAGCTACTAAAGAATTGTCAAACAAGAAACTTTTTGTTGTTGATGGTTACTGCGGTGCTAACGCTGCAACTTGTCTTAAAGTACGTTTCATCATGGAAGTTGCTTGGCAGGCTCATTTCGTAACTAATATGTTTATCCGCCCATCTGAGGAAGAACTTGCAAGTTTCGAACCTGATTTCATCGTTTACAACGCTTCTAAAGCTAAAGTTGAAAACTTCAAAGAACTTGGCTTGAATTCAGAAACTGCAGCTGTATTCAACTTGACTTCTAAAGAACAAGTAATTCTTAACACATGGTATGGTGGTGAGATGAAGAAGGGTATCTTCTCTATGATGAACTACTTCAACCCACTTCGTGGTATCGCTTCTATGCACTGTTCTGCTAACACTAACATGGAAGAGACTAGCTCAGCTATCTTCTTCGGTTTGTCAGGTACAGGTAAGACTACTTTGTCAACAGATCCAAAACGTAAACTTATCGGTGACGATGAGCACGGATGGGATGACGAAGGTGTATTCAACTACGAAGGTGGTTGCTATGCTAAGGTTATCAACCTTGACAAAGAGAGTGAACCAGACATCTTCAACGCTATCAAACGTGATGCTCTTCTTGAGAACGTTACTGTTGATGCAAATGGTAAGATCGACTTCGCTGATAAGAGCGTAACTGAAAACACTCGTGTTTCTTACCCAATCAACCACATTACTAACATTGTTAAGCCAGTTTCTAAGGGACCTCACGCTAAACAAGTTATCTTCTTGTCAGCTGATGCATTCGGAGTATTGCCTCCTGTATCTATCTTGAGCCCAGAACAAGCTCAGTACTACTTCCTTTCTGGATTTACAGCAAAATTGGCTGGTACAGAACGTGGTATCACTGAACCAACTCCAACATTCTCTTCTTGCTTCGGTGCTGCATTTCTTTCATTGCACCCAACAAAATATGCTGAAGAGTTAGTTAAGAAGATGGAAAAGACTGGTGCTAAAGCATACTTGGTTAACACAGGCTGGAACGGAACAGGAAAACGTATCTCTATCCGCGATACTCGTGGTATTATCGATGCTATCCTTGACGGTTCTATCGAAACTGCAGAGACTAAGACTATCCCTTACTTCAACTTTGTTGTTCCAACTGCATTGCCAGGAGTTGATCCTAAGATCTTAGATCCACGTGATACTTATGCTGATGCTGCACAGTGGAATGAGAAAGCTCAGGATTTGGCTGGTCGTTTCATTAAGAATTTCACTAAGTTCACTGGAACTCAGACTGGTAAGGATTTGGTTGAGGCTGGTCCAAAATTGTAATCTATCAATTTCAGATAATAAAAAAGGTCTGTCCGATATCCCGGATGGACCTTTTTATTTATGGTATTTATACATAAATGTCAGAGCACCTTCAGTTAATAATAATAAATGAGATCATATAAAAGTTGATAATAAACCGACTAGATTAATCATTATCATAATTATTGAAGTCTAATAATTTTAGAATAGCATAAAATAATGACTTCTGGAAGCTAGTTGCCTCTCTTTATTTTGTTTACTAGAAGTCCCGTTAAGTGTATAGTAATGCTCACTCCTTAACTTTGGAGATTTAACAAATTCTATTTCTTTATGATTAATAATATTATCTTCGCTTCATGCAAAGAAAAGAGAGGATCAATTATTTTCATTGTTTAGAAAATTAATAAAACCGATCATGATTCATTGATTAACCGATCATGATTCATTGATCAATTGATCATGATCTATTCATAAACCAATCATGACAGGTTTTTCGAAACAGATAATAGCCGGTTAATGTACATAAACAGATAAAGGGTCTAACCAATGTCGGTGCTGAATCATCTAATGCAAAACTAAAATTTTTCAGGGTTGCATTCAGAGGAGTTGATGCAAAGTTATACTAATTAAGGGTTTCTAAACCGTATTCTTAGTTTGTTAAATTAATAAGAATAGTAACTGAGCCACAAATAATAAGGGCTGCCCTGAGGCAGCCCTTATTATTTATATGAAGATATTATTATCTGTTAGCTCTCTTTCTTTCAGTTTCGTCAAGTATAACTTTACGCATACGCATACTCTTAGGAGTTACTTCAACATATTCGTCTTCCTTGATATACTCTAATGCCTCTTCAAGTGAGAATACTACAGGAGGAATGATACGTGCTTTATCATCAGAACCTGATGCACGCATGTTAGTAAGCTTCTTAGACTTAGTTACGTTAACAACTAAATCATTATCGTGTACATGCTCACCTACAACCTGGCCAGCATAAACCTCATCCTGTGGGTAGATAAAGAATCTTCCTCTATCCTGTAACTTATCGATGGCATAAGCAAATGCAGTACCGCCTTCCATGGCAATAATAGAACCATTTGAGCGTCTTTCAATATCACCTTTATATGGTTGATACTCTTTGAAGATATGTGACATTATAGCCTCTCCTTGAGATGCTGTAAGGACGTTTGTACGAAGACCAATGATACCTCTTGAAGGCATGTTGAATTCTATGTTTACACGATCAGCCTGGCTCTCCATAGATACCAGTTCACCTTTACGTCTTGTAACCATATCAATCATCTTGCTTGAGAACTCTTCAGGAACGCTTATTGTAAGTTCCTCAATAGGTTCGCATTTCACACCGTCAATTTCTTTGAAAATAACCTGTGGCTGACCAACCTGTAGTTCATAGCCTTCACGGCGCATTGTCTCAATCAATACAGAAAGGTGCAATACACCACGTCCTGACACAATCCATTTGCCATCTTCAGAATCTGTTTTGCGAACTCTAAGAGCAAGGTTCTTATCAAGTTCTTTCATAAGACGGTCGTGTATGTGGCGAGAAGTAACGAACTTACCCTCTTTACCGAAGAAAGGTGAGTCGTTTATAGTGAAGAGCATACTCATTGTAGGCTCATCGATAGCGATAGGAGTAAGTGGTTCAGGGTTTTCGAAATCGCATATTGTATCTCCGATTTCAAAACCTTCAACACCTACGATAGCACAGATATCACCAGAAGATACTTTTTCAGCTTTCTTTCTACCTAATCCTTCAAAAGTATATAATTCCTTAATCTTTGATTTGATGAGACGGCCATCACGCTTAGAAAGAGTGACGTTCATACCCTCAGAAAGAGTTCCTCTGTGAACACGTCCAACGGCGATACGTCCTGTATAAGATGAATAATCCAGAGATGTAATCAACATCTGTGGAGTTCCTTCCAACTGAGTTGGAGCAGGGATGTACTTCACTATAGCATCAAGTAGAGGCAAAATACTATCTGTTGGAGCCTTCCAGTCTTCTCCCATCCAGTTGTTCTTCGCAGAACCATATATCACTGGGAAATCAAGTTGGTCTTCTGTTGCCTTAAGGCTGAACATAAGATCAAATACCATTTCGTAAACCTCCTCAGGGCGGCAATTAGGTTTATCAACCTTGTTTACCACTACAATAGGTTTTAATCCTATCTTTAATGCCTTCTGAAGAACAAATCGAGTCTGTGGCATAGGACCTTCAAATGCATCAACTAAAAGGATACATCCGTCAGCCATATTTAGGACACGTTCAACTTCACCTCCGAAATCGGCATGTCCCGGAGTATCGATAATATTAATTTTTATTCCGTTGTAATTTATAGATACGTTCTTTGAAAGGATTGTTATACCTCTTTCACGTTCTAAGTCATTGTTATCCAGGACCAAATCACCAGTTGCTTGGTCGTTACGGAACAGGTGTCCCGCTAACATCATTTTGTCCACCAGAGTAGTTTTTCCATGATCGACATGGGCAATGATGGCAATGTTTCTAATATCTTGCATATTAACCTATTATATTTGGCTGCAAAGGTACGATTTTCTATTGTATAATGTATTTATTATTAACTATTATTTTGTAGAGTCATATTATCTTTATGCTAATTTGAGTCAAAATAATATGCAAAAAACGTATAAAAGCTGCTTTAGCAATTACATTTGTATACTCTAATAATTGGTGGAATTCTTGCAAAACGAAAAATAATAATAAATAATAATCTCATATTCATTGTATTATAAATAATAATCAATATCTTTGCATCCGCTATATAAAAGATAACATATAAAATTTTTAGAATTATGTATTTAGACGCAGCTAAAAAACAAGAAATCTTTGAAAAGTACGGAAAGTCTAACACTGATACTGGCTCACCAGAAGCTCAGATTGCATTGTTCTCATACCGTATTTCTCACCTGACTGAGCACCTTAAGCTCAACAGAAAAGATTATAGTACAGAAAGATCTTTGACAACATTGGTAGGAAAGCGTCGTGCTTTACTTAACTACCTTAAAGATCGTGATATCAACAGATATCGTGAGATCGTTAAAGAACTTGGCTTACGTAAGTAATTACGAGCTAGCAAGAAAACAAAAAAGGGTATCATTACGATACCCTTTTTTATTGCCTATCGATATCTTAATTATGCAGGATAATTAAGATTCTTGTCTGTAATCTGTTCAAGCACCTCATGGAGGTATTTTGCAGCCTCAAATTTAGCCATAGGAAGGTCATTTAACAGGTAGTTACCGCAGTCTTTTGGAGAAGCTCCTGGAATGTCTCCTTCAAATTCAGCAATGAATCTGAAAGTATCTTTCATAAGTTCTACAATATCTTTTGATTCCAGATCACCCTTCATCAATAGATAATTGCCAGTAAGGCATCCCATAGGCCCCCAATATATAATTTTGTCTGCCCACTTTTCGTTGTTGCGAAGATATGTTGCAGCAAGATGTTCTATTGTGTGCAGAGCACCCTGACCCAATGCCGGTTCACGGTTTGGCTCTTTCATTCTTACGTCGAATGTAGTAACAACATCTCCACCTACACTATCTTTTCTTGATACATAGATCCCTCTTAAAAGATTTAAATGATCTATTGTAAAACTTGGTATTGTCTTCATATTATAAATGTAATTATAGTTTATTTGGGATGGCAGATAAGAATAACTCAGTAACTTTGAAAGAAGTATCTGCAATAGTATCCCAGAAGTTAGTATACTGATCCCAATGGTTATCAGCTCCTGGTGTGTCGCTGATAATTCTAAAACTGATGAATGGAATATCAAATATATGGCATACTTGGGCTATCGCTCCGGATTCCATATCAACAGCAAGTCCTTCAGGGAAGTCTGACTTTATCTTATCCAACTCCTCACGGCTTGTTATGAACTTGTCGCCTGTGCATATCAGCCCGGCATGAATAGCAGTAGGTGAATCAATGCTCATGGCAGTTTGCAGAAGAGTGTCGTTTGCATTAAATAGTAGTGGCAAGCCTTGTACCTGACCATATTTATTCCCCTCTCCACACCATACGTCATGATAAACAATATTGCTGCTTGCAACAACATCCATAACTTTAAGACATTTGTCAATTCCTCCAGCTACTCCTGTACTAATGATACAATCCGGAGAGAATTTATGTATAATGTCTGTTGTACCAGATGCAGCATTTACCTTTCCAATGCCACATTTCATCAGAATGATAGTATTGTTATTGATTTTTCCTTCAATATACTTGAAAGGTCCATCATTAAATTCTTTTTTATCTTCAAGTAAGAGAGCAATTTGCTTATGCTCCAAACTCATTGCAGTAATTACGCCTATTTTCATACAGAGATTATTTTCAAATGCAAATGTACATATTTTATAAGAGTTATAGTATATTTGCAACATTAATAAACATCTTATAGTTATGAACTTACTAAAAAAGATTCTACCCGATGTCGTAGCAATTCTTTTGTTTGCATTAATTTCGTTTGTATATTTTTATCCGGCTGTGCCAGAGGGTAGGATACTCTCTCAGCATGATTCTGTTGCAGGTATAGGTTCCGGAGAAGAGGCGAAAGAGTATTTGCAGAGGACAGGCGAGAGGACTCGTTGGACAAATTCCATATTCGGAGGTATGCCGACATACCAAATGTCCCCAAGTTACAAATCAACTGACACACTGAAAAGTGTTGAGAATCTTTATCATCTATATCTACCACAATATGTTTGGTACGTATTTGTAATGCTTCTAGGATTTTATATTCTATTAAGAGCATTTGATTTTTCAGTATGGCTGTCATCACTTGGTGCCATAATATGGGCATTTTCATCATATTTCTTTATTATTATTGCAGCCGGACATATATGGAAGTTTATCACTTTGGCATATATTCCACCTACCATTGCAGGTATGGTTCTTGCGTATAAGGGTAAATATATTCGGGGAGCGCTCCTTACAGCAATATTTGTAGCTTTCCAAATTATGTCTAACCATGTTCAGATGAGCTACTACTTCCTTTTTGTTATGCTGTTTATGGTTATTGCATATGGCGTATCTGCTTATCAGAAGAAAGAATTGCCGAAATTCTTTAAGGCTACTGCTATTATAGCCATTGCCGGTATATTAGGTGTATGTGTCAATCTCTCTAATCTATATCATACATATGAGTATAGCAAGGAGACTATGCGTGGCAAGAGTGAGCTGGTAAAACCAAATAATGATAATCAGACAAAAGGTGGGCTTGAACGTGATTACATAACTCAGTGGAGCTATGGAATCGGAGAGACGTTCTCACTGCTTGTCCCAAATGTAAAAGGAGGAGCCTCTGTACCATTATCTGCCAATGAGAAGGCTATGGAAAAAGCTGATCCAATGTATGGAGGGATCTATTCTCAGATAGGACAATATTGGGGAGAACAGCCTGGTACATCAGGCCCTGTATATGTAGGTGCATTTGTTATGTTCCTGTTTGTCTTAGGAATGTTTATTGTTAAGGGGCCAATGAAGTGGGCACTTGTTGCTGCTACTTTACTATCTATACTATTATCTTGGGGTAGGAATTTCATGGGATTTACAGATCTATTCCTCGATTATATTCCTCTTTACGATAAGTTCCGAGCAGTATCTTCAATTCTTGTTATAGCAGAGTTTACTATTCCTTTGCTGGCAATGCTGGCACTTAAGGAGGTTCTTTATAAACCTGAGATTATAAGAGAGAAGAAACGTGAGTTTATAGCAAGTTTTGTACTTACAGGAGGTATTGCACTGCTATTTGCAGTTGCCCCTCGTCTTTTCTTCTCTTCATTTGTCTCTACAATGGAGATGGCTGCATTCCAAGACGGAATTCCTCAGGACCAACTTGTTGCATTCCTTACAAATCTTGAGGATATAAGAGTAAGCATATTAACGAGTGATGCCTGGAGGAGCTTCTTTATAGTTCTTGTTGGCGTTGCTATATTGTTTTTCTATTCAAGAAAGAAGATTAATGGTAAGTTGACAGTAATTGCTCTTGTAACTTTGTCACTTATTGATATGTGGAGTGTGAACAAGAGATATCTGTATGATGATCAGTTTGTAGATAAGTCAAAGCAAGAGATAACATTCAACCCTACAGAGACAGATAAATACATTCTTCAGGACAGGACTTTAGATTACAGAGTGCTTAATATGGCATCAAGTACCTTTAATGAGAATAATACTTCTTATTGGCATAAGAGTATAGGAGGTTATCATGCTGCAAAACTCAGAAGATATCAGGAGATGATTGAGTATCATATCTCTCCAGAAATAAATGCACTATTCAAGGAGGTATCCGATGCTTCTGGTGATATAACAAAGGTTGATCCTACTAAATTTTCTGTTATTAACATGCTTAACACACGCTATTTTATTTTCCCTTTACAAGGGGGTAAAACAGTTCCACTGAAAAATCCTTATACTTTTGGCAATGCGTGGTTTGTGAAAGATGTTAAGTATGTCGAGAATGCTAATCAGGAGATAGAGTCAATAAAGGGTGTTGATCTTCAAAAGAGCGCTATTGTAGATAAGAAGTTTGCAGAAGCAATCAAGCCGGTGGATGTTGATCCTATGTCAACCATAAAACTTATAAGTTATGAACCAAATAAGTTGGAGTATGATGTTGATTCTAAAACAGGTGGAGCAGTAGTATTCTCAGAAATATATTATCCGGGATGGAAGTCATTTATCGATGGCAAAGAGGTTGCTCATGGTCGTGCCAACTATATTCTTCGTGCAATGAATGTCCCTTCTGGAAAGCACACGATAACATTCACTTTTGATCCTGACTCTATACATGTAACCGAGACAATTGCTTTTTTAGCTATCGCATTAATTGTTATAATGTGTTTTGCATATATATCTTATATTATATTCAGGAGAGTTAAGAAAAAATAGATAATTATTTATTACTTGGATACCATTGCACTAAGGCTAAGTTAAAGGATAAGAGACTATTATAGACATAAAAGATTGCATTTCGAATAGGAATGCAATCTTTTTTCTTTATATTTATCACTATAACTGTTTTAAACCAGAAGTCCATGAAAACACAAAATTATCCAATCTTTTTATTTTTAATTCTCCTGTTATTGTCAGGAGGTTGCTCATCTAATAAGAGCGAGCTATTTACTCGTAATAATGAGCTTGTATTAAACGATTCAAACTATTTTGAGACTGAGGGATTGAACTACTTTGTATTTAGTAATAAATATGATGCCATGTTCGATGACTCAAAAGTAAGTGCTGTTGAAATTATTCAACATGGAATACGTACGGCTACTAATGGTGATGTACGATTGAACCCTACTCCTGGACAATGGGACAGGATGCCTAAGTTTATTGATCGTATTGTAAACAAAGAGAAAAAAAGTATTGATGTCAAGTTGGAGTATCCCCAGTATGGTTTCAAATATACTCTAAGAGGAGAAGCACGTGATGGTGGTTTCTACTTAAGTATAACAACAGACAAGGCTCTTCCAGATTCATTGGCAGGTGTTGCAGGACTTAATATTGAGTTCTTTCCACCTTTACTATTTGAGCATTCATATCTTATGGATGGAAAGCCAGGCTTTTTCCCAACTTCTTCTGCCGATAATATGACTGTTATAAATGGCATAGTAGAACCTAAGCCATTGTGTACTGGTAAAGAGTTGGAAATTGCTCCTGATGCCCCATTGCAACATATATCTATACAAAATAAGATTGAAGGTAGTGAACTTATGCTTTTTGATGGAAGAGATAAACAACAGAATGGAACATTCGTTGTACGTACTCTCTTACCTGCTAACAAAACCGGCAAGATTGCAGAATGGTTTATCCAGCTACAACTCAGAAAGGTTGGTTGCGCTCTCCAAATATATGCTACTCTCAGGTGGGATATCACCCCTCACAGAGTAAGATGGCTGTAGTTGAACTTGATAAGAATGACCCTGAAGTTTCAAAGATGACTCTTTACAAAGTTGGCAATGATGGGTCCCTTAAAGATGTACTTTCCGGTAAGCCTGAGAGTTGGGGTATCTATACTCGCTATAAATATGTTAGATTCGACTTCTCATCAGTAAATGAATCTGGTATATATAAGTTAGCTTATGGTGATCAGCTATCAGGACCATTCACAATTGACAAAGCAGTATACGACAGAGCATGGTTCCCAACTCTGGATGTATTTATGCCTGTCCAGATGGACCATATGTTTGTACGTGAAGCATATCGTGTATGGCATGGTGCTGCACATATTGATGATGCAAGCCAAGCTCCTCTAAATTACTCTCATTGGGATGGTTGGACGCAGGGTTCTACTACGGATAGCAAATATAAGCCGGGTCAGCATATACCAGGACTAAATGTAGGAGGATGGTTCGATGCAGGTGATTTTGATATCCAAACTCCTTCCCAGCAGGAGGTAGTTAAATCTCTTGTTGAAGTATGGGATGAGTTTGCTCTCAACCATGATGAGACTACTGTAGATCAGAAAGCAAGATATACTGAGATACATCTTCCTGATGGTAAGCCGGACATCTTGCAACAAGTAGAGCAGGGTGCTTTGCAGCTGGTTGCTCAGGTGAAAGCTATAGGTCATGCTATTCCTGGTATAAATGAGTCACATCTATACCAGTACAGACATTTAGGTGATGCACTTACTAAATCAGATGGTATTCCTGGAAATGAAGACGACAGAATGGCATTTACTACTCGTTCATCTTCTTTAAACTATAACTCTGCGGCCTCTTTAGCTGCTGCTTCACGTGTATTGCCGATAATAAATCCTCAACTTGCAAAGGAGTCCTTGCAGATGGCCAAATATATTTGGGATGATGAGCACAAAAACCAGTACAAACAGGATGATGTCCCATTTTTTGTTAGATCAGATTTTAAAGAGAGAGAAGAGAGCAGTGCAGCTTTTGAACTTTGGAGAGCTACTGGAAAAGAGGTTTATAAGTTAAGGTTGGATGAGATATGGCCTAAGTTGATAGAGAAATTTAATATGAATGCTATTTTCCTTATTCAGATAGCTCCATATATGGATAATTCATTCAGAGAGCAGATTAAACCTTTGGTAAAAAGTTATGTTGATGCTCAGATTAAGGCAGAGACACTTAATCCATTTGGTATTAGTATAAGTCTGCATAGTTGGGCAGGTAATGGAATGATACTTCGCCGTGGTATAGTGGGATATCAGATACACAAGATTTATCCTGACCTGGTAGATCCAGAATCTATATATAGCAGTTTGAACTATATATATGGATGTCATCCATATCATAACCGCTCATTTGTTTCAGGTGTAGGAGTTCAGCCTAAAAAAATAGCTTATGGAAATAATAGGGCTGACCATTCTTTTATACCAGGAGGTATTGTTCCAGGAGTACGTCTTTTGAACCCCGATTTCCCAGAGAACAGAGATGATTATCAATTCCACTGGAGCGAGAATGAGTATGTTATCCCATTGGCCCCACAATATATATACTTGGTTAATGCTGTAAAGACTTTGCTTGATAAGCAGATGGAAACAGAAAAGTAGATAGAAGAATATATACTAAAAAAGCCGTATTATTATAATATGACCCACAAAAGTTGGATGGTTAATATTGATTAAGAGGCTCTTATAAATTGAATAAAGCTCGGCGTTTTGATCTGACCCCCAAAAGTTGGACTGATTAATAAAGATATTAAGTGTATAGAGTTCTGTATTGTACCGGACTCTATATACTTATTTTGAGTTTAATTCTATCGTTATTATAGTATTCAATATAATGTCAACTTTTTATTATACAAATCATTAGGATTTTGTTGCAAGTTTGGATTAATAGAAGTTGTATAGTACTTTCCGTTTGGAGCAATTTGGATACTCTCAGGATTATTTGCATACTGATTTTTAATGTCTGAAGTAAAGTCATCTACACTATCCCAATAAACAGTAGTCAGTGGGGTCAAACAAAAGTGTTGGAGCAAGCATAGAACCATAAGCACTCTTATGGCTGATGCTTCCTGATGACCATATCTCAATAGATGTGTTTGTTCCAACCTTTAACCATTTGTATAACTGATAGTCTGCATTAAAAGCTCTGCATGGTATGTCTCCTACAGAATACTTAAAGAAGCATTCATAACAATAAAAAGAGGCCATACTAAAATCTCTTTCAGTATGGCCCTCATGAACTTTACCTAATAATACCTCTTATTATTAGGTATCGTTCTGATTAAATTATGAATATTGTTTTTATTATTTTGCCCAACCGCGTACTTGATGCATTTGGTCGTTGATTTCGATTACATTTTGTGGGAGTGGCCAGTATTCGTTCTTGCCCTCAACAAATTTAAGTGTAATACCAGCTTCGGCAAATGGGTGACGTACGACATACACAAGCTTGTGAGGTTTTGTACCATTTGAGGTCCAATATTCATCAGTTTGATAAGGAATGTTATCAAGCACCTTATCATAGCATTGCTTAGCAATACCCCAACGAACGATGTCGTTCCAACGGCAACCTTCAAACCAAAGTTCATATTCCTTTTCGTCTTGAAGCACTTTTAGGTCAACAGTTTCAGATACAGTTTTTGAACCTGCACGTTCTTGAATCTTATTGATATACTTCTTAGCTTCAGCGGGATTAGTAGAGAGACATGCTTCTGCATAAATCAGATAAGCTTCACCCAAACGAGCAATACAGAGGTTTGTATTGTTACAGTTGTCACCTACAGAGAGGTCAGCGTCGTTAGGATGCATCATCATCTTCACTTCCATCACGTCACTACGAGAGAATGAACCAGTAGTCTTGGTGATACCACGGTCTGGGTCAAATTCTTTTTGTGCGCGAGTAGTGAGAGTAGCATCGCTTTTCCAACCGCAGAGTTTTTCATCGTATAAGAATTCGTCGGAAGTCAAGAAAGTAGCTTTACGACGATAGCTGTCACCATCGTTTGCTAACATTTTGTGAGCAAACTCATGATTGATAGAGCCACCACCCCAACCACCGGTTGAGCAGATTTTTGGGCCCGTACCACCACCTTTAATATCATCACCACGCCAGTTGATTACGTTAGCAACCATCCAACGGCCACGATTATTACCACCTCTCCATGCCTCTGCACCACCTGCAGCTGCTGTATTAGTGATATAGTTGAATTCGAAAATCTTTTCTTCACAACCATCACCTTCTACGTGGAACAAGTCGCGGAAACGTTCACCCGGAACGAGGGCATAGTTTTGAGACTCTACAAGGGGTTTCATTACGCTAATCACCTTAGCATTATCACCTGCAAAAAGAGCAGACTTACCGGCTACGAATTGAGCGAAACCTTTAGTTACAACCCATGCACCTTCTTTATCATTCTTACCATTACGCTCTGGCAAGTTAGGAAGAGCTTCTTCACATTCTTTCACGCACCAGTCAAAGATAGCCTTTTGTGATTCAGCATTAACCGGTTTTTCATTGGTGATGAGGTGGTCAATCAAAGGAGGTTGATAATACACCTGTGCAGCCAACATGTGTGCCCAAGCACGCATAACCTTAGCTTCGGCAACAGCTTGTTTCTTAATAGGAGTATCGGCTGTTTCACCGAAATAGTTAATTACCAAGTTGGCAGAATATATTGCCTTATATATGTGATTATAAAGTGTACCGATAGGGCTAGAGCTAGCATCATAACGGAACTCATTAAGGATACGGAAATCTGCGTGGTCGTTAATGTCACCACCAGCTGCAAATACGTCGTCGGCAGAGTAGTTAAGACCCATGATATATGCATTCCAGATACCTTCAGTGGCACCAATTTCTCCGATGAAAGTAGCGTACATGGCTGTCAACGCAGATTTGGCATCCGCATCAGTCTTGTAGAAGCTATCAGTATTGCTGGTTGCTTTCTGTTCAACATCAAGCATGTCATTGCACGCAGTGAACATCATACTTGAAAGCAAAGCGATTGATAAAAATATTTTTTTCATATCTCTTTCGAATAATTAAATTAGAATGTAACACTTACGCCAAATACCATCTTGCTCATGTTAGGATATGCACCCTTGTCGAGACCCGGACAGTTGTATTCATTAGTACAAGTTTCAGGATCGAGACCCGGATACTTGGTGAATGTGAAGAAGTCGTCCAATGATACGTAAACACGTGCATTTTCAATGAACGCTAGCTTGGTGATATTCTTAGGCAATGTGTAACCAAGTTGAATTTGCTTAATCTTGAAGAACGATCCATCGTAAACCATGGCAGATGAACGCCAGAATGTACCACTACCTGCTACAGAAGCTGCCTTAGGAAGTTTGCCAGACTTGAAGTCTTTATAAACATCTTCTGAGATGTTGTTGTAGCCTGTACGATAGAGACCGTAGTAGATATCGTTACCGGTAGCACCAGTACCGAACAAAGTGAAGTCGAATCCCTTGTATTCAGCATTCAAGGTAATACCGTAAGTCAAAGTAGGAAGACCGGAACCTATGTTAGTCATGTCTTCGGCTTGTGGGTCGTTAGTCAATTGACCATCTTTGGTGTAGTATTGTGCAGTACCGTCATCAGCAACTCCTGCATACTTATAACCGCGCATGTACCATACAGGTTCGCCTTGTTCGAAGTAGCAACGAACAACTTCAGGAGATGCACCTTCAACAGTTGCACCAGAGATACGTTCGATAGATGGATCGAGGTAAGTCACTTCGTTGTGAAGAGTTGCCATGTTAGCAGATATGCCATATTTGAAGTCACCGATATTGTCTTTCCAATTAAGTTCTACTTCGAAACCGCTGTTTTCAATCTCACCAGCGTTAATAGTCATAGAAGAAACACCTGATTCAGGCAAAGTTGGAGCACTTACAAGCAAGTCCTTAGTTTTCTTCTTGTACCAGTCGAGACCAACGGTCAATCTATCGTTCAAGAAACGGAAGTCAGCACCCAAGTCGATTTGTTCTGAAGTTTCCCAAGTCAAGTTAGGGTTGGCAATACCACTAGGCATTGAACCTAAAGTAACGTCTTTTGTTTGACCATAGTTATAGAATTGTGAGTTTGTACTAATACCAGCTATGTATGCATAGTTGTTCAATACATTTACGTTACCATTCTGTCCCCAAGATGCACGGAGCTTACCGTATGACATGATGCTTGGATTGATGTTATCTTTGAAGAAGTTTTCGTTTGAGAATGTCCAACCTGCAGATGCAGAGAAGAACTTACCCCAACGGTTATCTTTCGAAAGTTTAGAAGAATCGAATGCATCGGCACGGAAGTTAGCCTGAACGCTATAGCGGTTGTCGTAGCTATAAGTCAAACGACCGAAGTAAGAGAGTGCACGAGTTGTATTTGGTACGCCGCTGAAGCTCTTTACTGTTTTAGCATCACCATTTACACAATCGAGGTAGATGAAGTTAGGAGAATAAGCTTTAAGGATGTCCGGACCAGAAGCATTAGCGCTAACACCATTTGAATCGCTTTGGCGATATGACATACCGGCCATAGCACCTACAGCGTGTTTGTCAGCGAAAATATCGTTATAGTTAGCGAAGTTTTCCCATTGATACCAAGTAGAGTTGTTGCTACCACCTGAGATTGTGTAGTTGTCACCTTTGCTTTGACCATTGAGGTAGTATGGGTATTGCCAGTCAGAGCTATTGCTGAATGAGAGACGATAACCCAAACGAGAAGTTAAAGTCAATTGCTTGATAGGAGTAACGTTCATGTAAGCAGTACCATTAACGTTTACACCACTGTTGCGTGCTTCAGAACGATCGCGTTGTGAAAATGGGTTACCACCGGCAAGACGTTGGTTGAAGTATGAAGTAGCATAGTAGCCATTTTCATCACCAAAGAGAGTGTAGTTAGAGTTACCTGCCTGAATTTTGTCGTAGTAGCTACGATATTCACCCAACATTTGTTCTGGTTTTGTCCAATAGAGCGGAGTCAACGGGTCAATCAAAAGAAGCATTTCGAATGAAGAACCATAACCTTGTTCAGATATGCCACGAGAGCTCCATTTTTCAATAGAGGTGTTGGTACCTACTTTCAACCAATCCTTAATCTTATAATCGGCATTGAGTTGAGCAGTAAGACGTTCGTACTTATCTTTGCTACCCTTAACGATACCGTCTTGGTTAACATAGTTAACGCTCATGAAGTATGAACCACGGTCGTTACCACCTTGTAAAGTAAGGTTGTGTTGTTGAGCCCAAGTATCTTCGAAATAAGCATCCATCCAGTCAGTATCTGTATTAGGGTCCCATCCGTATTGAGTTTGAGCATCAGCCAAAGTGCCATTAACTGTTTCAGCACCAAGCTGCATGGTCATCCAATCTTTGAATTTGGTACCGTTAAGAAGGGTGGGCACGTTACCGAGTGATTGGTTAGTCCACTTAGCGCTATAAGTAATAGATCCTTGTCCTTTCTTACCTGATTTAGTAGTGATAAGAACAACACCGTTACCGGCTTCAGCACCATAGATAGCAGCCGAAGCAGCATCCTTCAATACTTCCATTGATTCAATCATAGAAGGATCGAGGTATTGGATAGAGCTAACTTGCAAACCATCAACAATCAACAAAGGACCGATGTTGCTTGAGTTTGAAGAATAACCACGAACGCGGATTGATGCGCCTTGACCTGGTTTACCAGAACCATTCAAAATTTGTACACCTGATGCCTTACCTTGCAAAGCAGCAGCAGCATCGGTGGTTGACAAACCTTTCAGTTCATCAGCCTTTACAGAAGCTACCGAACCGGTAAGGTCACTCTTCTTCTGGATACCATAACCTATAACGACAACTTCGTCGATAAGCTTAGTGTCTTCTTCCATACGGATGTTAATTACGTTACGACCATTGACTTTAATAGTCTGTGTCTTGTATCCTACATAGGATACTACAAGGGAAGCATTGTTATTCTTTACTTCAATAGAGAAGTTACCATCAAGATCGCTGATACGACCATTGTTAGTTCCCTGTTCAAGAATAGCAACACCAATCATTGACTCAGAATCTTTGTCTGAGACAATAGTACCCTTGATCTGGATTTGTGCTAATGCTGTTGTGCAGCAAAATGCTACAAAACTTAGCAAAAACAAAATTCTTGTTTTCATAAGCATAGATTGGTAATGTTAAATAAATAATGTAATAATAATAAATGTAATAATGAATAAAATGTAATAATGTAATTTTTGATAGTGGTCTCCAGTGTATACACTAGACAACTTGTTTAATGTGGTTTAATCTTTCTAATTTTTTTCATATAGAAATTATTAATGTTAACAAAGTGAACTATAAATGCTCAATATGCTTGTCTGGTTAATACAAGTTTATTGGCAATTATTTTTAGATTATAAGGTGCTTGTTTTTCGGTTTCAAATTTGAGTATTATAAAATCTATACGCTAAGGTTTATGTTACATATATTAGACTATATGTTACAAGTTTTTAGCAATAGTAGGATATTTTCACATTTGTCGATATTGAATTATCTGTAATATAGTCTTTTAGTCTTTTTGTATACCTTTTTTAACCAAAAAGGGCAATATCTTAAATTGAAAATATCGGATTGTATGCTATGTGAGATACAAAATTATGAAAGAAGTATAGAGTCTTTTTTTACAAAACTCTTTATTGAAGCTAGATTTTGAGTATGTATAAAATTTATTGCCTCTGTTTTAGACAATAATAATCAATGTATGATTGTTCATTTCACTAGGGGATTGAATATTATACTGGTAAAAGATTTTGAGAATTATATATATATATTGTTATATATGCTATTTCTTTATTATTGCCCTCACGAAAAACCAAATATGATATAGCGAAGTAGATAGAATTCCATAGTGTTTGCACATAATTCTGAATCTCTCTTTAAGAGAAGCTCTATGGTTCTGAGTTGTCATACCTTCGTTAAGGTAATCTATTATAGTAACATTAGTGTTGTGAAGAGTTTCAGACTTTTTCATAACGCGTATGCACCAGTCGAAGTCAGCTGAGAACCTGTACTTCAGATTATAAGGTTCTGTAATAGCTATCTCTCTTTTCGCAAAGAAAGCCTGATGACAAACTAACATACCATTTTTGAAACTCTTCCAATTCAACTTCTCTGGTGTGGAGAGCCTTCTCATGTGTAAAAAATGCCTTTCACTATTTACAATAGCTGTCTCACCATATAGTACATCAGGCAAATAATTCTTATTTACACTTTTGACCATCAGAGCTAATGTCTCATCTTCGTGAAGACAATCTCCAGCATTCAGGAAGCATACGTAATCGCCAGTGGCAAGTTTAAACCCTTTATTCATAGCATCATACAGACCATTATCAGGTTCACTGATAACCTTAGAGATAAGATTTTTATACTTATCAATTATGTTTAGTGTATTGTCTTTAGATCCGCCGTCAATAATTATATACTCTACATTTTTATAAGTCTGATTTATAATACTCTGTATAGTATCTTCAATAACCTTCCCTGCATTATAGGTTACTGTGATTATTGAGAATCGTGGGTGTATGTGAGTTCCGTTATGCATGTTTTCCTGTTACATTATTGTAAACTTCAATATATTTTCTAGCTATAGTGTTCATTGAGTATGAAGATACAGCCTTTCTATATGCGATTTCACTAAGATTTTTGTAGTTCTCTTTTTTAAGAGTCCACTCTATTCCGTTTGCAAAATCTTCTGAAGATTTATATTGAGCCACATATCCGTTATGAAGATGGTCAATCATTTCAGGTATTCCTCCTGTATTGAATCCTACACATGGTATTCCACAAGCCATTGCTTCAACAATAGTATTAGGAAGATTGTCCTGGAGCGATGGAGTGACATATAGATCTACAGCATTGTAAACATCTACAAGTTTCTTCTCACTATTTATATATTCAAGAGAGTAGATAGGGAAAGGAAAAAGAGATGAGTAGCTGTCAGCTTCCTTGCCAAACACTACAATACCAAGTTCATTACATAATTCAGGATTTTTCTCTTTCAATATTTTGCATGCTTCTACAAGGTAGTCCATACCTTTGCGCTTATCTGTTATCTTCAATGAACCAAAGAGAAGAAGCTTTTTATCAAGAGGGAGTCTGAATTTATCTCTTGCCTCTTTTTTATCCCTTGGTTTGAAGAGATTGGTATTTATTGCATTACAGATGGATGTAATTTTCTGTCCTTTAAGAAGTGTACTCTCTTTAGCTTTGTTTTCAAGCCACTTACTACAAGCTACGAAATAGATTCTAGCATTATTGAGAAGTTTCTCTTTTTTATTGTAAGTACGATATGAGAGATCCTTTGCACTGCCTTTAAAGAGTAATGGGCAACTATTACAATGAGTTTTATAAAGATCACAATCTCCTGAATAGTGGCATATTCCTGTAAAAGGCCACATATCATGCATTGTCCATACAATTGGTTTTCCTGCTTCAGCTATTTTCTTTATGTCATTAAGCGATAACATTCCTTGATTTATCCAGTGAAGATGAACAACATCTGCTTGGATGAACTCAGGAAGTGATGTTATATCTGTACCGGTATTGGCAATATCTACGGCAAACAGATCATTTTTCTTGAAACTGTTTGCCCCCCATATTACTACTCTTTCCCAAATGAACTGCCATACTTTCCACCATGATTTCTTCAACTCAACTACACTCAAACTATCGGTTTGTCTGTCGCGTACCAGCATCATTGCTTTTATTCCATTATCTTTAAGGGCTTCCATAAGTCTGTTAGCTGCAATGGCTGCACCACCAATTCGTTCGGATGTGTTGATAATAAGTACTCTCATAATGATATAAGTTTATACAAAGTTAAATCTTTTCAGGCAAAGGTAATTTATATCTTTAACCCTTTATTTATTATAAACTGGTTTCTTTTCTGAAAAATATTGCCTCGTCTAGCTCTTTTTTGCTATCTCCAGAAGAGACTCAGCTATTTCATGAGCGAAAATTTTAAGGTTGAATCTCTCTTCTGCAAGTTTCCTAGCTCTTTTCCCCATCTCTCTTGCCTCTTCAGGGTGAGATTTTATATAGTTTATAGCTTTTTTCCAACCGCTTACATCACCATACTCCACGGTAATACCTATTCCTTCTTTGTCAATATCTATCTGGAAATTGGGATTTCTGGAACAAATAAACGGCATTCCAAGTGCAAAAGCTTCAACAAGAGTAGTAAGTCCTACTGTATATGGGAATTCAAGGCAGCATATAACAATACATTCCTTTGATGCTACTTTTCTAGCTAGTTCAAGAGGGATAACTCCATCAGTATATGTTACAGATATATTTCCCCCAGGATTAGACGATGAAATTCTCTCTTCATAGTTTATGCTGCCACACTCTTTAGATATATAGATATCAAGATTATTATCTGACTGATTAAAAGCATTAACCAATGTGACAACATCTCTGTTTTCCTTACCAGTTGAGATAAATCCATCTCTATGGCTCTCAGGAATTGATGCTGCTATATGATCGTAGAACTCTATGTCTGGTCCCCAATGTACAAGCTTTAGTTTGGAAGGGTTGACTTTCTCAGATTTCATGGAATCCTCTATCAACTTATCGCTGAATAGAAACATCCGGTCTATACCTTTATAGAAGAGGCGGGATATTGCCTCTTTTATCTTATTTGAGTTTTTTGTTATTGCAGTGTGATGCCAAATAACTATAGGTTTTCTGAAAAGACCGATTGCTCGTAGAAATATAATTAATTCAATACCACGAAAAGATGTTCCATACAGCACATTGAACTTTCTATAGTTGCGCAGAATCTCTTTTGTGGCATACATCATCAGTTGCAATCTCTTTGGGAAGAACTTATAGTTGTGCATTACACATTCTATTCCATCTTTCTCAAATAGAGGCATCCCATAAAGAAGATGACCAGGGAATTTATACTCTTTCCACTCCTGATAACTCTGCTCGGTAACTCTAGTATGATAAAAATATATTCTTGTTGGCATTATTTATGCTGATTCATTTTTAACCATTTCTTTATCCTGTTCATAATAGCACTCTTGATGGTACCAAAGTTACCATACCTCAAATTCAGGAAGAGCTCTTCAAAGGATCGTCCTATTTTAATCCACGGATGTCCCCAGCACATAATTCTATATACGGAATTCTTGTACTCAACATTCTCTATCACATAGCGTGGATGTTTTATTGGGAACTCCATTTCATATCTTTTCATTGTAAAGATACGCCTGTAACCTTTTGGGAGAGTATTCAGTGAGCCACCGAAATGTGTTGAGTCAGCTGTAGCACCTAGATTATTTATCATGTTGCGAGCAGGTATTATCGCTAGACCGGAGTTGAAAAGCATTGATGCATGGAAGATTGTCTCATAGAATGCCTTACCACTATTCTTATGATCCCTGCACATCTTTATAAAATCTTTTCTGTACCTTCTCTCCTTTATCAGCTTCTCAAGCTGCATCATATTTACCTTATCTTCAAGGAATGTGTAGTATTCATCCCATTGGTCAACTACTCTCTTCCAACTTGCCATCCCCATATAGAAAATGTTGAGGCAAAGAAGTAATCATAAGGAATATCTTTTGTGACCTCTTCGTTATTGAATCCGGCGATCATTGTTATTCGATTGTCATTCTCGTATCTGTCGAGCATCTCTTTACAGAATGTGAAGAAAGAGATTGATGGCACATCATCATCTTCAAGAACAATACATTTATCGACGTTCGAGAAGGCCCATTTCTGTGAGATGAATTCAGATGGATCGCATCCGAAGTTCTTCTCCTGATATAGAGTATGTACATCGCATTCCCAGTCTATGTCTTCTATAATCTTTCTGCAATCCTCTATTCCGGGTATATCCTTTTCACCTCTTGGTCCGTCCTGATATAGGAATAGTTTTGAGGGCCTGGCTATTTTTACCTGCTCAAACACCTGAGATAGTTGTTTGGGACGGTTAAAAAATAGTATGAGTACTGCTACATCGACTAGTGCCGGTTTCATAATCATTTAATTAGTTCTGGGTTAATATATATAGCATGGATTTTCTGTTTTTCTTTTGGAGGAATATCCATGTAGTTGCGATAAAGATCTTTCAGGTAAGCATCAGGGTTATGAGGTGCTTTGAACATTTTTCCCTCAAATCCAATCTCAGATATAGGATATACAGATCCTTACGGTGCATTATGCCATATCCATTATTTATTAGTATGTTAGAAAGGTATGTATCCTTTTTATATATCATGCATAGCACTCCCCATATTGCTTTTAAAGCCCAATATTTCGCACCGAAGTAGAAAAACTCTGCAAATGAACGCATCGAGTAATAGTGTTGTGAATTGAGTATAGAGTAGCTTTTTGATATTTCCTTTGTTATCTTCTTTACCCATGTTTTAGGAACACTTGGGTAGTCAATGAATGGGAATATATCAACAAATAGACCTTTCTGGTAGTCTGCGCTGAAATTATCACCCATCTCAATATACATAGAGTTCAAGTCACGTATCTTGATAATTGGCTCTTTGCTTGACGGATCACTCTGAGGAGTCTGTAGGAAAAGTCCTTCAGGCAGTTCAGACTGAGCTATCTCCATGAATTTTTTCAGATCCTCAAGTGGCATGCCTAAGTCGATATCATCATCCATGGGATAAAACCTCCGTGGCGAACAGCACCAAGGATAGAACCTCCATCGAGCCAATAAGTCAGATTATGCTTCTCGCATATTCTGTCTATCTCTTCAAGTATTGAGAGTTGCTTAAGCTGGCAGGCTCTAAGATTTTTTGCTACATATTGTGATAAGTGCTCGTTTTTCATTCATTATCTCTTTTTACGTCTATAACTTGTCCTGTAAATTCTGAGGTAAGTGACTGTACAGTTATTGTAGCCACCTTATCGGCAGAGAGAAGTGAGTCGTCAGGCTCAATACCAAAGTTCTTCACACGCATAGGTGTCTTTGTTCTCTCTGGGTTAATGCAGTTCACTGCAATACTAAATGGTTCCCACTCCTGTGCTATAGCTTGAACGAAGTTTACTATAGCAGCTTTTGTTGATGAATAGATGCTATAGAACGCACGCCCACGAGTATATGAACTTGATGTGAAGAATATAAGTTTACCTTTACTCTCCTTCAGATATTGGAATGAACTCATTGCTACATTCACCGTACCGAGGTAATTTGTGTTTATTGCATTCTGGATAGTCTGATAGTCAGAGCTCATAAGTGGCTCTTTGTTGAGCAGACCTGCGGTAGTTATAACATAGTCTATTCTGTGACTCTTGTCGAATACACTTTTTAGTGCTCTCTCAACATCATCTTTGTTGCCTACATCTACTTTGTTCATGCTTCTGGAGAAGCAGTATACTTCTACCTTTTTCTCTTTAAGCAATTCTGCAATGTTCTCACCAATGCCATAGCTGCCACCGAAGATAACTGCCACTTTCCCATTTAGCATTTCTTCGTCGATAGGTATGTCATTAAGTTCACTCTTGCGTAGTTGGAAGAACTTGTCAAGCAGGTATGTATCCTCTTTGTATGTAAGCTTCATATTGCTCTCTTCACCGTTAACTACAAAAACAGGTACTTCAGGAAGGTATTTTACAACCACACCACAGTCGTCAGTTACCTTGAAGTTCTCATCTTTTAGCGCTATATCGTAAGCTTTGGCAATAGTATCAATATGGAAAGCTTGTGGAGTCTGTCCACGTTTTAGCTTAGAGCGGTCGGGTATATTATTTATAAAGTCTCCTTTAACTTCAATAATTGTATCAGTAGCCGGCATAGCCACATCTATTGCATCGTAGTTCTTCAGAGCATCTATAACATCATTCAATATTCTCTGACTTACTAACGGGCGTACAGCATCATGGAAAATAAGATTCACATCGCTACCTTCGTAAGCTTTTATTGCAGATAGACTGGAGTCGTATCTCTCTTTTCCTCCTTTTAGGATTTTCTTAACCTTCTTCCATCCGTTTTTAATGATTATTGATTCAAAATCGGAAATGAAGAAAGGGTTTGAGACAATGGCAATCTCGTCTATATGTGGGTTACTCTCGAATGTATCGATAGTATGTTCCACTACCATCTTGCCTGCTACTTTGAAGAATTGTTTAGGTGTAGATAGTCCCAAACGGCTGCCTACTCCTCCTGCCAGAATAATTGCTATATTTTTTCTCATCTCTTATATATTCATGAGTATATGCAAAAGTAGTAATAAATTAGTATTTTTTCTCTGCGTTGCTTATTTTTGCCATAAAATATAGAAATACGATGAGTAGAATAACATTTATTCCGGTAGGAGGATTGGCAAACAGGATGAGGGCGATAGCTTCTGCTTTTGATTTGGCAATAAAAACAGAGAGCTCGCTTAATGTAGTCTGGATAAAAGATTGGGCGCTTAACTCTCCTTTTCATGAACTTTTTCAGCCGATTAACGAGGATGTTATCACTCTGAGAGACGCTTCTGTTATTAACAAACTAATGTTAGACAGACCTAGAAGGAAAAATCTCTATTTGCCACACATATACCAGAAACTTTACTTTCAATCGTCACTATATGAACGTTCTATAACTCCTTTGTGCAGAGAAGAATTTGATTTTGTGAATTGGGCAAAAGGTGATAAAGAGCTATATTTTGCATCGTATACAAACTTCATGAATTATGATTTTTCTTTCATCAGCAGACTCTTTGTGCCTGTAGAAGATGTTGAAAAGATGATTGAGAGCTACACATCAAGATTCTCAGAGGAGACTATCGGACTTCATATACGTAGGACAGACAACCTTGATTCAATCAAACAGAGTCCTATAGAACTGTTCTTTAATAAGATAGACAGTGAGATAGAGAATAATGATAAGGTTAATTTCTTCCTTGCTACTGACTCCGAAGAGGTAAAAGTGCAGATGAATGAACGCTATGGTGATAGGGTGTTATTCTCTGAGCAGGTAGCAGATAGAGACTCTATTGAGGGTATCAAGGGTGGTGTAGCTGAGATGTTCATTCTCTCGCGTACAAAGAAGATATATGGTTCTTTCCTGAGTTCCTACTCTGATATGGCATCTCAGATATCTGGAATACCTCTTGAGATTCTTAAGCTATAATAAGTTCTTTCCAAACTTATTCTCTGCTATAGCACATGCTCTATTTACTAGCTTATCAAAAAGAAGTCTTCTGAGAGATTCAATTGCCAAAGTAATAATGATGATAATTGCAGTTCCAGCTAACAGATAGATTATGAAGATATCTTGTTCGGAATTGCTGCGGAAATATGGTGAGAATATTCTTAGGCAGATATCCTGAAGCATATATATTGGGAAGACGAATCCTGCCATATAGTTTATTATAGAGGACTCGAACTTGTAATTCAGAAATTTATAGAATATTGTTACTGCTGCTATAATGATGAAAAAAGAGTTGTCGCGGGCTAACGGCAACATCGCTCCTCCCTTTGCCCAAGATAACAGGTAATTTATAAGAAAGATTATAGCTAGGGATGTTGTGAGGATGAAGGTGCTTCGTTTAACTATAATCTCTGGGAAGCCATAAACCTTAATATACTGACCTATAAGATAAGCAAGTAGGAAATTAATAACTCCTTTTCCACCATCCTGCATAATCTCAAACTTCAATATAGTTGGTGAGATGACAAACAATATAAACATCAATATAAGTAACTTGGTATAATCTCTTCTTGACAATGAAGTAATGATTCGGTTTAGGAAAGGTGCGAAACAGAAGAGGACCATATAACATGTCATAAACCAATATTTTCTGGATAGAATAGGAAAGATAGCTTTTTCAATTCCCTGCAGGGTTATGCCATCGCCTAAATAGAATACGCCAATAAAATAGGATAGGATTGAGTAAAACCAAATTACAGCCATCATCTTTAGAAACTTGCTTATAGTAGGATGAATGCCGAAATATCCGGAAATAAGAATGAACATTGTAACGCCTGTGTTACCTATAGTGTTTATTATAAAGAGCAGGTTATAATTTATCATGTTATCTGTATGATAAGCATTTCCCATTATATGCATCATTATAATCATTAATATGGATATAATCCTTAATGACTCAATACTTGATAGGCGTTTAATACTCATTTTCTTTTAAATATATAGTTGATGCTCTCTCTGAATGTTACCGAGCGGCTTATCCACATAATGAATATATATAGAATTGCAGCGATAATAATCTTACTTGCAATAAGCAGATACATGTTACTAATAGACTCTGTTACAAAATATGTAACCACCATTGTAAATATAGCTGCTGCAGCGAAGAATGATATATCCTTTAAGGCCATAAAAAATGAAATCCTTATCTCTTTCCACACGAAATAGTGCCATATTAACAGCCACAACATATTTATGGTTACATAGATGGACAACATTACGTTGATACCATAGCTATGCAAGCAGGTCATCATGATAATCTGTAATAATCCAAGCGCTATTGTATTCCACATATATATATTCGATTTCCCTTTACTTATGATCAAGTTTGAGTATAGATTTGTAATAGGAATGAATGATGCACCTATGCATAGAATCTGAAGTATTGTAACACTTGGCAACCATTTTGCTTTTATGGTGATGACTATCAGTTCCGGAGCAATGAGTGAAAGCCCTAACATAGCAGGGAAGGCTACAAAAGCAGTGAAGCGGAGCATCTTGCGGAAAACGCGCAGCTGTCTCTCACTGTCATCACTCACACTCAATAACACAGGTTGCGCCACACTGTTTACCATACCCGATACAAGTGAGTGACCCATGTAGTTCCACTTGTTCGCCTGAGTGAAATATCCTACAGTCTTTTCAGTAAAGAACTTACCAAGTATAACGGTAAGTATGTTATTGTTAATATGGTTGAATATGTTAGTTACCAAAAGCTTACTGCTGAATGAAATCATTCCTTTCAGAGGTGAAAAATCGAATGATAGGGTAGGTCTCCATTTAGAAAAATACCAATAGCATATGTCTATTGTTGCAACATACACTATGCTTTGTGTTGCTATTCCCCAATAGGCAAATCCATTGTATGCCATAAAGACACCTATACATCCGGAGATGATAAGTGCTATTATCAGCGAGATAGATTTCTGCTTAACCATAAGGTTGCGGAATAGATAAGCATTCTGCGCTATACCAAGGCTGGCAATAAAGAAACCGAGGAATGAATATCTTGCCAATGCGGTAAGCTCAGGCTTTTCATAGAAATCTGCTATTAATGGTGCACAAAAGAACAGAATTATATAAAGAAATGCACTTAGGAAGGTGCTGAACCAGAAGACAGCGTTGTAGTCCTTATGTGTTATTGCTCGTTTGTTGGCAAGGGCAGCAGTGAAGCCGCTCTCTTGTAAAGATCCGGCAATAAGTGAGAATATGGAGAGCATGCCTACCATACCATAATCCTCTGAATTAAGAATTCGTGCGAGGAATATTCCAAAGAAGAGATTTAGCAGTTGTTGTACTCCGTTGCTGAGTCCACCCCACAACAGACCTTTTGCTGTTTTGTCTTTTAAATTTTCCTCTGCCATATATTAGTTCATTCTATGATATGTAAACAGTGACAAATTTAATCTTATATGGATGATAAATAAAATAAAACGATTGTTTATTTATTGTGAAGCATCTTTGTGATAAAAAATATGGTGACGCTTCTTACGGAGCATCACCATCTTTATGTATTAAATTGATATTTGCTTATTTTACTTCGCTACCAGGCTTAACCTCATTAAGTAAAGAGGTTACAGCTAGTGCACCGTCGTAGTTCTCGGCACTTAGTATCATTCCTTCGCTTACTAGTCCATTCTTAAACTGACGTGGAGCAAGGTTTGCAATGAAGAGTATCTGTTTTCCAACAAGCTCTTCAGGCTTATAGTGCTGGGCAATGCCACTTACAATAGTACGGTTTTCAAGTCCGTCGGCTATATTGAACTTAAGAAGCTTTTTCATCTTAGGAACAACTTCACACTCAAGGATAGTACCTACACGAATATCAAGTTTTTCAAAATCTTCGAATGATACAACAGGCTTGATAGGATTAGCCTTATAGTTGGCTGCTTCATTTGCCTTCTTTGTTGCAAGAAGTTTATCTACCTGCGCTTGAATGACATCATCCTCAATCTTTTCGAAGAGAAGTTCAGCATTGTTAAGCTGATGTCCCTCTTTCAGAAGATCGGTACGTCCCAACTGTTCCCATTCAAAAGATTCCATGTTAAGCATCTTACGAAGTTTATCGCTGCTGAAAGGAAGGAATGGTTCGAAAGCAATGGCTAGGTTGGCTACAAGTTGAAGTGCAATGTTCAATATGGTAGAAACTCTATCCATATCTGTCTTTGCAATCTTCCAAGGCTCTGTGTCTGCTAGGTATTTGTTACCGATTCGTGCAAGGTTCATAGCCTCTTTCTGTGCATCACGGAACTTGAATACATCGAGCAACTTCTCAACTTCAGCTTTTACATCTGCAAACTCTTTAAGAGTCTCTTTATCATAGTCTGTAAGTTCACCGCAAGCAGGAACTTTTCCATCAAAGTATTTCTGTGTGAGAACCAATGCACGGTTTACGAAGTTTCCATAAACAGCTACAAGCTCGTTGTTGTTACGTGCCTGAAAATCTTTCCATGTAAAATCATTGTCCTTAGTCTCAGGAGCATTTGCTGTTAGTACATATCTCAATACATCCTGTTTCCCAGGAAAATCCTGCAGATATTCATGTAACCATACAGCCCAGTTACGTGATGTAGAGATCTTGTCTCCCTCAAGGTTAAGGAACTCATTACTTGGTACATTGTCAGGAAGTATATAGCTACCCTCTGCCTTAAGCATTGCAGGGAATACTATGCAGTGGAATACTATATTATCTTTTCCGATAAAGTGAACAAGGCGAGTCTCTGGATCTTTCCACCAAGTCTCCCAAGTATCAGGAAGAAGTTCTTTCGTGTTTGATATATAGCCGATAGGAGCATCGAACCATACATAAAGTACTTTACCCTCTGCACCTTCTACTGGAACAGGGATACCCCATTCTAGGTCACGACTTACGGCACGAGGTTGAAGTCCCATATCGAGCCAGCTCTTACACTGTCCATAAACATTAGGACGCCACTCTTTGTGATTTTCTAATATCCATTTACGTAACCACTCCTCATGCTTGTCTAGAGGAAGGAACCAATGTTTTGTGCTACGCATTACAGGTTTACTTCCTGAGATAGCACTTTTTGGATTGATAAGATCTGTAGGTGACAGAGAAGTTCCGCACTTCTCGCATTGGTCACCATAAGCACCCTCTGCGTGGCAGTGAGGACATTCACCTGTTATATATCTGTCGGCAAGGAACTGATGTGCCTCTTCATCATAATACTGTTCAGAAGTCTTCTCAATGAACTCTCCCTTATCATAAAGAGTTTTGAAGAAGTTAGAAGCAAGTTCGTGATGAGTCTTTGAGGTAGTACGTGAGTATATATCGAATGATATGCCGAAATCTTTGAATGATTCTTTTATAAGATTATGATAGCGGTCTACTACGTCCTGAGGAGTGATACCCTCTTTCTTTGCACGTATAGTGATGGGAACTCCATGCTCATCAGAACCCCCAATAAAGAGTACATCCTCTTTCTTTAGGCGAAGATAGCGCACATATATATCTGCTGGAATATAAACTCCTGCAAGGTGTCCTATATGTACCGGTCCGTTGGCATAAGGGAGTGCCGAAGTGACTGTAGTACGTTTAAATTTCTTTTCCATATATATTGTCTCTTATTTTTATCCTTAATTAATGCAAAGGTAGCTATTTTTAGAAAGTATATAAAAAAATGAGACGATTTCTTATCGTTGATACTTATCTTTGCGAGTAAAAATACAGCGTCTTTATGAAAATTCTTTGGCTCGATATAAACTCTTCGTATTCACACGCTTCGCTAGCATTGCCTGCACTCCATGCTCAGATTATTGGTACCCCTCTTGATAAGGGTAACTCATGGAATGTGGTACGTGGCTCGACAAAGAGTGATATGGACGAGATTATTGGACAAGTTGAACAAGAGGAGCCGGAAATCTTATTTGCAACACTATGGCTTTTCACCCATGAATTTGTCATTAATATTCTCTCCAGAATAAAAGCGCTGAGGCCCGGAGTGATGATAGTCCTTGGTGGTCCGGAGTTCTTGGGTGAGAATGAAGAGTTCCTAAGACGAAATATCGGAATCGATGCAGTTTTTCGTGGAGAAGGTGAGGAATTTTTAGGCCAATGGTTACCTATATGCCATGAAAAAGGGAAATGGAGTGATGTTAAAGGGTTATGTTTCATACTAGATGGCAACTATATTGATTGTGGCAAGGCTGTGGTAAGTGATTTTGCTTCTTTGAGATATCCTGAAGAGAGTCCATTCTTTGTTTACGACCGTTCATTTGTACAGCTTGAGACAACACGAGGATGTTTCAATTCATGTCAGTTCTGTGTAAGTGGAGCTGATAAACCTGTCCGTTCTCTATCTATAGAGCAGATACGTAGCCGTCTAAACTATTTCGAGAAGAAAAACATAAAGAGCATACGAATGCTCGATAGAACTTTTAATGGAAGTACAAAACGTTGCAAGGAGATGCTTGATCTTATGACTGAGTATAATGGTCGACTTACCTTCCATCTTGAGATTCATCCATCACTACTTAAAGGAGAGCTGCGCGACGAACTCAACAAGATGCCAAAAGGTCTTCTGCATCTCGAGGCAGGGATACAATCACTGCATGATGAGGTACTTAGTGAGTGTACTCGTAATGGTGATGTGGAGAGCGCACTCGATGGACTTGAATTCCTATTTACACTATCCGATAGGATGGAGACACATACCGATCTTATAGCCGGTCTTCCTCTTTATTGCTATAGAGATATTGTTGAGGATGCACGTGTCCTTGTCACGATGAATGCCGGAGAGGTGCAGCTTGAGACTCTTAAGGTTCTGCCTGGAACAAGAATGAGGGAGAGGGCTGAGGAACTCGGTCTGAGATATTCCCCGGTACCACCATATGAGATATTGTCCACACCTCACATCTCATTCAATGAGTTGAGAAGAGCTATGATTCTGTCTCGTCTTCTCGATATTTATTTTAATCATTCTCCTCTAAGAGAATTGTTTCGTGAGATTGCTATGGATGGTTTCGAACTATTCGAAAAGATAGTTGACTTCTTTGATAAAGAGTCAGGTCAGTTATTTTTTCTATCTTTGGAAAATAAGACCAAGAAGCTTTATTCATTCATAGAGAAGTTTGATCCTAAGCACATTGCTCAGTTTCAAAGGATATGGATAGAGAATGGTATTAATATGAATACACTTCCAGGACTTAAAAGCGTTGAACCTATCCAATACAGCTCTTCTGATGAGAAACATATACGCTCATATCGTGTATCAACAGATAAAGGGTGTTGGATTGTAAGATATGACAGATCTGTAAGCCAATCTGTTCCTATTGAAATACTTGAAAACTAGTAAAATAATATCGTTATGAAAAACATTTTTATTATGACTGTTATGTCAATTTTGCTTGGAAACTTTGAGGTGAGTGCACAAAAGAGTGTAGCTCTGACATTTGATGATGGCCCAAATACCACTACCACGCCAAAAGTATTGGACAAACTTGAAAAGTATAATGTTGTAGGTTCTTTCTTCGTTATAGGTGATAATATAAATGAAGAGTCTGCAAAGGTTATGAAGAGAGCTTCGGATATGGGTTGTGACATTGAGAACCACTCTAAGAGTCATCAGCATATGAGTAAACTCACAGAGGAGCAACTAAAGAATGAGATAAGCTATACAACTGAGAAGATTGAGAGCGCTATCAGTAAGAAGGTGAAATTCTTCCGTCCTCCTTATATCGATACCAATGAACTTATGTTTAAGGCTATAGACCTGACATTTATCTGTGGCCAAGGTGCTGAAGATTGGGTAAAAGAGGTTACCAGTGCTCAAAGAGCAAAAAAGATTCTTGATACAATAAAAGATGGAGATGTCATCTTACTTCATGATTTCGATAATAATGATGCCACTGTTGACGCTCTAGATGAGATTATCTCTACTCTTAAAGAGAGAGGATATAAGTTTGTTACAGTAACCGAACTCTTTAAGGAGAAGGGAATTACTCCTCAAAAAGGTGTAATGTATACTAATCGCAGTGACGATAAAAAAATGTACAATTAGGTCCATATCCCATTATAATGGGACTGGTATTCATTAAATGTATATAGGCGAGAGGGTTTATCTATACAATAAATAAAATCTGTTCTTGATTTGTTTTGTATACAAGATGAAAGAAAGGTGCCCGGATAAGTTCTTTAAAGAATTATCCGGACATATTATAATATAGTGCCTTAATCAAATAAATAATAGCGCCCCATTTACTATTCCTGTGGATTTAACAGATTAAGCATATAGTTTAGTAGCCCTGAAAGATTAAAATCTGTCGTGATCGGATGGTTAACCAATCATGATCGGTTAATCAATGAATCATGATCGGTTGTGCAATGAATCATGATCGGTTGAACAGTTTATCATGACTCATTTATGATTTTTGCTCAATAGACTTTTCCCTAAAATAAATAGGGAAAATCCTATCAGATTATAGGAAAAATCATTATCTGTTTTTCATGCAAATTAATTCCTTTGCTATTGAAACAAAGATAAACATAAATAATAAAAGTCATGAAAAAGATTATTCTAACAACAGTCGCAATTGTACTATCATTGTCTTTTAGTACATTATCTGCACAATCTCGTCGTCATCATAACGACAGACGTTCACACAGAATCGAGCAAGGTTCCGTAGAGTATCTTAATTCAATACCTTCAGTAAGTGTTGGTGTAGATTTTGGTGGAGTGCATCTTTGGTATAACTCTGGAGTTTATTATAGAGAGCATGATAGATCACGCTATGAAGTGGTACGTCCACCGAGAGGATGATGGTTCATAAGATATATAAGGCAAGGTCTTTCCGTGATCGTGGAGAGAAATTCTATGTATCTAATGGTGTTGTTTACCGTAAAGTAAAGACCCCACGTGGAAAAATGTATGAGGTAGTATCTTATAGAGACCCTTATTCTTTCAGAAGATAAACCAGTACAAGCGTTATTTTTATAACGGCTTGTTTTTTTATGTTATCAATTTGTTTTTATTATTAACTTTGTATGGCTTCTATCTCTGGATGTTTATAACATTAAGATAAGTGAAGTTCTTATAATGTTTAGCCTTTAAAATAATAACCCAGCTGCTGATTTAGGTATCCAATAAAATTATGTTTTTGCCAAAATGTGTATAAAACGACTGATTACTTTCATTGTTTGTTTGCTATTCGTTTGCTTGGCTTTTGCTCACAATCATAAGTTCCATGCTCTTGGCAAGGCCGAAGCTTAGTGATATGTTTGTGTTGCACATCACGCAGATGAAAGATGGTGGCATAGCCGTGACATCGTGGAACAATGTGGATATCATAAATGGCAAAACGGTCAAGTCGTATAGTAAAGATAGCTCTACGGTAATGACGCTTAATGGTTACAAAGGAGCATATCATGCATATGTGGACAAGAATGGTAGACTATGGGTGAAAAACTACAAGTCTGTTTGGTGCTATGATAAGGATATGAAGCCACAATACGGATGCATCCCGGACAGTTGTGACGATTTGTTTGTTGATGAACAAGGCGAAGTATTCTTTGTAAAGCAGCAGGATAACGCTATTCTTGACTTGGTAACGATGAAAGGGCTTAAATATGAGTTCCGCAATAATGGCGTTATGACATGTATGGATGGAGTGCATAAAATATATGACATAGCTTTGCCACTTGACTCAATAGCCAAGACCTCACTTGTTGTTTGCGACACAATACATGAACGTTTATACCAGTTGATAGATAGTCGTTTGTGCATAGAATATGATGTAAAATCAAGAAACTGGACTGAGATATTTCGGTCCGATCACCTACATACCATTTCGCTTGTTGACAATAAGACTGCTTATATCGTTAGTAATAACGGACTGTGGATGATTGATCTTAAGTCCAGGAAGGTCGAAATGGTGGGACAGGTTCAAATGGATGATGGTTCATACATTTCGTCGAGCAGAATCAATTCTGTATTTGCAGATAGGGATGGAAATATATGGTTTGGCACATATGATCACGGAGTTTTGAAGAGTTGTGATGATGAAAGCTATGCTGCATATTGGATGGGTGTGGCTGCAGTATTACTCGTTTCAGGAGGTATAGGATGGAGTCTACGAAAAAGATATAAAAAGAAAATTTCTGAGCAGAAAAGTAATGGTGGTGAGCAAGATGAATCAATTGTTGACAACGAGATTACAAGCAACTCGTATGTTGATAACGAATTTGTAGATAGGGTTCGCCTTACAATAGAGCAAAATATTGCGACACCTAATTATACAGTAGAACGATTGGCGCAGGATCTGTGCATGGAGCGCACCGGCCTATACAAGAAACTTGTGGCAATGACAGGGATGACTCCTACGACGTTCGTACGAATGATAAAGGTAGAGCGTGCCGAGAGTCTTATACGCAGCGGAAAGTATACTATTACTCAGGTCGCAGAATTAACAGGATTCAGTTCGTCTAGTTATATGGCTAAGTGTTTTCAAGAAGAGAAAGGAATAAAACCATCGGAAATAAAGGATTTCAACGATACTACTCTGTTGAATCAACAATAGTGGTGTACTCTTTTTGGTAAACTACCATACCTTTATGACAGTTTATTCATAACCTTAAAAAGTACATAGATGAAAAAAAGAATCTTTGCAGCCCTACTGTCGATGGGCATCTTTTCTCCATTCACATGGGCTCAACAAGTAACATTCTTCACACCAAGTACAGTACGTATTGTGAAGGATGCACCCAACTATCAGAAACGTACTGGAGACGATCTCTCGCTCGTAGTAACAGCTAAGCCATCGAAAGTAGCAGTTAAAATCTTGACACAGGATAATGCAACAACTTACTCCACTTCGGCACTAACAGTAAAGGTAGAACCAAAGATAGGTCGTGTGACCTTCTTAGATAAGAAGGGAAATGTGCTTATGCAAGAGGGTAGCTATGACTTCAAACGAATTGCTGATGGCCCGGACCAGGGTCGCTTCAAGGTTAGTCAAACATTTGCTCTTGAAAAGGACGAGCCAATATATGGTGTGGGACTTCTTCAAAATGGCAAGATGTCTCAACGTGGCGAACATCGCCTTATGATTCAGACCAACCTAGAAGACTTTGCACACTTCTTCCAGTCGGTAAAGGGATACGGTATTTATTGGGATAACTATTCACCAACCCGTCTTGACGATGATAATGTGCTAAAACTTGAGAGTCAGGTAGGCACAAAAGTTGACTATTACTTTATGTATGGTGCAATGCCGATGGAGTAATTAAGGAGATGCGTCAGCTCACAGGTCATGTGCCAATGCTTCCACTATGGACTTATGGTTTCCATCAGAGTCGTGAACGCTACAAGACTTCTCAAGAACTACTTAATGTTGTTGATACATATCGCAAAATGAAGATTCCATTCGACGGTATAATTCAGGACTGGCAATACTGGGGAAGCAATTACTTATGGAATGCAATGGATTTTCTCAACGAAGATTTCAGCAATTATCGCCAGATGATTGACCATGTTCATGGCATCAATGCTCATCTCAGCATAAGTATCTGGGCTAGTTTCGGCCCTCAGACACTTCAGTTCCGTGAACTTAAAGATAAGAATCTTCTATACGACTTCATGACTTGGCCCAACAGCGGTCTCTCATCTTGGCCACCTAATATGGACTATCCTTCAGGCGTTCGTTGTTATGATCCTTATAGCAAGGATGCTCGCGAGATCTATTGGAAGCACCTCTCTCGTCTTCATAAGGCAGGTGTAGACGCTTGGTGGATGGACTCAACAGACCCGGATCATAACTTCAAAGATTCCGATCTCGACCAGGTTCGTGCCATCACCGATCCTGCTACAGGAAAGGACTTCGATGGTTCATGGCGCTCAGTTCGCAATGCCTATGCGTTGGCTTGTGTAGAAGGAGTTCATGACAATCAAATCAAGGCGGATTCTTCGCGTCGTCCATTCATACTCACACGCAGTTATTTCGCTGGTCAGCAGCGCACAGGTGCAAACACCTGGTCGGGCGATATTAGCTCTTCGTGGGATTCCTTTCGTAAGCAAGTGCCTATCTGCCTGAACTATACACTTACAGCTAATCCTAACGTCAATACTGATATCGGTGGTTTCTTTGCAAATGCATACAACAAGAGCTATCTTGACAATACAGCAACAAAGAACCCTCTTTATCAGGAACTTTATGTACGTTGGATGCAGTTCGGTGTGTTCTGTCCGATGATGCGTAGCCATGGTACTGAGGTTTACCGCGAACTGTACCATTACGGAAAACCAGGTGAAGTGATTTACGACGCTCTACTCGATGCAGTCAAGATGCGCTACCAGATAATGCCATATATATATAGCCAGAGTTGGAAGGTAAGCAAGAACGATGATTCGTTCATGAGAGCACTCGTGATGGACTTCAAGAATGATAAGGAGACTTGGAACAACAACCGCGAATTTATGTTTGGCCCGTCATTCCTAGTTGCACCAGTAGTAAAAGCTCTCTACACTCCAGAGACAGCCAATATGACTGATGAGATTTCCGGCTGGGATAAAAACAAGAAGTCTCTTTATCAAGAAGGTTTCAAGGCCGATTGGTCTGCAAAGAAGACATACGAAGTATATCTTCCAAAGGGTGCCACTTGGTACGACTATTGGACAGGTACTAAAATTGATGGTGGTCAGATAATAAAGTCTGATGTCACAATTGCTCACAGTCCACTCTATGTAAAGGCTGGCTCAATAATACCAATTTGTACTAAAGAAGTTCAGTATGCTAACATTGCTGACTGGCAGTCTCTCGACATTAAGGTATATCCTGGGGCAGATGGTTCATTCACTCTATACGAAGATGAAGGTGACGGTTACAACTATAAGCATGGTAAGTGCTCAGAGATAAAATTCTCTTGGAATGAAAAGTCGCGTACCCTTACTGTTAATAAGCGCCGCGGTTCATTTGATGGTATGCATGCTAATCGTACCTTCCGTGTAGTGCTTCCTAATGGCGATAGCAAAATTATCAACTATAATGGAAGTAAGTCAACAGTGAAACTATAAGAAAATGAGTTTGTTGCCAATGGGAATAATGAATTCATAATTTATTGATTCCCATGTAGCATTCATTTTGTTTTCGATGAAGATTATCCTGTTAGGTGATTGTTTCATTAATCAGGAAACCGAAAATATATAAAAATAGGCTGAGTGAACTATACTCAGCCTATTTTTTGCCATGTTGATCTGTCCAGGTTTCTGAAGAGAACAGCTTCCGAAATATCTTGTACTGTTATAGATTCACGTCCTGCTAAGTCAGCTATTGTACGTGATATTTTTATTATTCTTTCATATGCTCTTGCCGACAGGTCGAAACGGTTCATAGCATTTCGAAGAAGAGAACGACATTTGTCATCAATTTCAGCATAACGGTCTAAATGTTTGGCACTCATCTGTGCATTGCAGTATATACCAGGCTCATCGGCAAAGCGCTCTTCCTGTATATTACGTGCAGCAATCACACGTTCTCGAATTGCAGCACTAGACTCACTTTTTCGTGTATCAGAAATTTTCTCGAAAGGTACAGGCACAATCTCTATCTGTATATCAATCCTGTCCAGTAGAGGACCTGATATTTTTCCCATATATCTCTGAACTTGTCCTGGGTTACATATACACTCTCGCGTTGGATGGTTATAGTATCCACATGGACAGGGGTTCATTGATGCTACCATCATGAAATTTGTAGGATATTCCAATGAGTATTTAGCTCTAGATATAGAAATTCTCCTATCCTCAAGTGGCTGCCTTAATACTTCGAGTACACTCTTATTGAATTCAGGCAATTCATCAAGGAACAGAACGCCATGATTGGCAAGACTTATCTCCCCGGGTTGTGGCGTAGAACCTCCCCCTACCATTGCAATCTGAGAGATAGTATGATGTGGATTTCTGAATGGCCTGCATGTGATAAGTGAACTGTCTCTACTTAGCTTACCTGCAACAGAGTATATCTTTGTTGTTTCAAGGCTCTCTTTTAGTGACAGAGGTGGCAGAATACTAGGCAGTCTTTTTGCCATCATAGATTTGCCACTTCCAGGAGGGCCAATCATAAGAATATTGTGTCCCCCGGCAGCTGCTATCTCTAGAGCACGCTTAACACTCTCTTGCCCCTTTACCTCTGCAAAGTCATAGGGGTAGTTGGTTTGATTTTTATAGAACTCTTCTCTTGTATTTACAATGGTGGGAGTAATGTCAATCTCTCCATTGAAGAAGTTTATTACCTCTTTTATGTTTCTTACTCCTAATACATCAATTTTGTCAACTACTGCAGCTTCACGGGCATTTTGGATTGGGACTATAACTCCCTTAAAACCTTTCTGACGTGCATTTATTGCAATCGGTAGTGCCCCTTTTATCGGCTGTAGACTACCGTCAAGGCTCAGTTCACCAACAATAATATATTGTGATAGCTTGTCGCTTTTTATTTGGGAAGCAGTAGCCATTATACCTATAGCTAAAGGAAGGTCATAAGAAGTTCCCTCTTTTTTAACATCTGCAGGTGCCATATTTACAACAATCTGTGCAGACGGGAACTTATATCCATTGACTTGTAGTGCTGATATTATCCTCTCGTGGCTCTCTTTTACAGCAGAGTCTGGAAGACCAACAAGAAAGAATTTAATACCTCTGGAACTATTAACCTCAATAGTTATCGTTGTAGCGTCAATGCCTTGTAATGCAGCTGTATAGACTTTTATCAACATGGTTTCTCTATTTTATGACAGTTCTTCCTGCCCAAACTAGAAGAAATCCTAGTGAAAGTGTCAAACCAAGGTATAGAACTAGCATAAAAGTATGTCGTCCCTGAACAAGAATGTACATATCATCACTCATTGAAGAGAATGTAGTGAAACCGCCGCAGAAACCTGTAATAAGGAGAAGGCTCATGTTATGATTTATGAAATGGTATTTTTCAGCCATACCGAATAGTATTCCAATTATAAAACAACCTATTATGTTTACAAGAAATGTTCCAAGTGGGAAAGGGTGGGCCCAAGTATTTTCTAGCCAGTGTGATGATACCTTGCCTACCATATAGCGTCCGCAAGTACCGATAAACCCGCCTAAACCGGCGATAAGCATTGATTTAATCATATCTGTTAATCTTGTGAATATATAATATATGTATCGAATGACTATATTTCATTCGATCTTACTCATTTCTTAAAATGTAAATTGTTGGTTAACGTTCAACGCAATGGTATCATTGCCCCACGCTTATGAACTGATAACCCACACTGATAAATGAAAAAATATCCTAATGCTGTGCTGAATATACTATTTATCACTCTTCTTTATTGCCTGATAAATACAATCTTTCAGCTTTTTTCCATAAATATCGGTTGCTATTATATTCATTTTTCTGTCAAGTAGGATGGTGTATGGAATTTTTGATACTTTATTCTGCTTGATAAAGTTGCTTTGCCATCCTTTAAAGTCGCATAGTTGTCTCCAGTTTACTGAATCCTGAGGCAACCTGCTATTCCAATGAGGTTTGTCTATATCTAGTGATATGCCTACTATCTGAAAATCCTTATTGCTTAATGCTTTTTTCATAGCGGCCAGCGAATCCTGCATCTCTACACTCTCTCTGTCCCAACTAGCCCAGAAATAGAGTAGGGTAACCTTCTCTCTGAGAGCATTCCACTCAGGATATTTCCCATTCTTATCAGGAAGTGAGATTGACTGAATTGTTGTACTGTTGCTTATTCCTCTATCTGTAATAACGTTTTGTATCTCTGCAATTAAAGGTACATCTTTTACCTTCCCATCAAGGTTTGCAAGTATACTTTTTATTCTGTTATAATCAGGTTTTTCCCTCTGTATGAAATATTTGTTCAGAAGATATACGTTTGCAAATGAGCCTGGGTACTTTTTAGAGAATGATTCTATCCACTTCTCAATCCCTGTAGTATCATCTTTCATTTTTCTCTCCATGTCAAAGATCTCGTTCATCTTCATATTATCCTCTTCACCCTCTATAGCTATAGAAGAGAGAGAACCTGAAATATTTGCTTCCCCATCTCTGTATGCAAATACCGGAACTTCTTTGCTGTTGTTTAAAAGGAGAGAAAATAGAGTTGTTGTATCAGCTGGAATGGAGTATTCAAACCTGCCATTCTTTGCCATAATTGTATCAATGCTGTTGTAAGGACTTTGGTAATATACTAAAATTGTATCACTAATTCCCTTGATATCACCATTGAGAGTGAATTTATGATCGTTTTTGCAGCTTGTTAGCAATGTTAATGTGAGTGCTATTATAAAGGCTATCTTTTTCATTGTCATTCAATTTCGGTACTAAATTAGTTATTTTCATTTAATGTGACCTCTTTATATGATTAAAAAAGAAAAGCGGAAGACTTTTAAAGTCTTCCGCTTATAACTTATATAGATAAAGTTTATTCTATATTATTACTTGATAGAGCTTGCAAATTTAGCAAATTCGCGATCGCTAGCAGCTTTTACAGCCATTGTAGGATCTTTTGCAATTGCACTCTTAATGCTGCTGCTTACCAAAGAAGCATTGTTAGTTCTAGCACCAACGATAGCCATTAAGTAATCAGTCATAGCATCTGGATTCTTTATTGCAGAAAGAGTTGATTTTGCCTTGTTGTAATCCTTAGCAAGAATCTGAGCCTGAGCAGCACTGTTTGTTTTAACGTCGCCAAAAGCAGCAACAGCTCTGTCATACTGACCTTGTTTGATGTAAAGGTTACCAAGAGCTTCGTTAACAGCGCTAGCGCCATTAGCTTTACCAAGAAGAGCCTCTGCTTCAGATACGTTACCTTTAGCCAATTGGCAAAGAGCCAAGTTAGCATTTACCTCAGGAGCGTCTGCTTTGATAGAAGCAGCTTTCTTAAGGAATGATTCAGCTTTCTTTACATCACCTGCAGAGAATGCTAATTCACCAAGGTTGTTATATGCGCGGTAATCATTAGGGTAAAGTTCTGTTGTCTTAGTGAAGATAGCCTCTTTACGAGCGTTGTCATCAGTAAGAGTAGCAGCATAAAGTAATTCTTCTACGCTCAATACTTTAGCATCATTGTTAAATGCTTCGTTGATTTCAGCATCGCTACGTCCGATAATATCGTAGTTAGCAGTTAAGCGTGAACGACGAAGTTGAGGAAGGATCTCATCTGCAAGGTTCTTGTAAACAGAAGAGATATTCTTTATTTCAGCTTCTCTCTGTTCTGGTTCAGAATACATAGAAAGAACACGAAGGATCAAGTCTTTATCCTGGAGGTTAGATTTAGAAACTAATTCTTTGAAACCTTCCCAGTCCTGAGCAGTATATTTAGCATCAACGTTAGTCTCAACTTTGCTCTTCTTCAACTGTTTCTTAAGAAATTTCTCAGTGTTGCTCTGACGATCTTCAGCTAAGTTTGTGTTAAGTTTAACACCACCATCAGGAGATGCATAAGAAGAGATCTCAATATTGTTCAACTGGAAGTTCTTAGTGTCAGCGTTAACCTCTTTAACTTTATTCTGGAAATCTTTCATCTCAGCTGAGCTAAGCTGATTAGCACGAAGGTTAGCCTGCTGTATCAAGAACATGATTTTAGCCTCTTGAGCCTGCTTGATTATACGTTGGAAAGCGTCGCTTGAAAGTGAAGCATTAGAACTACCGACTGTTGCAAGTTCAGATGTCGCTATAACACCGTCTGCAATTTTTACAGAAGGGATAGTATAAGTTTTGCTACCTCTTGTAATCTTAAAGTCAAGATATAACTCAGAGTTTGCCATTTCAGGAACATAGTCGAAAGATGCTTTCATTGTATAATCTCCACCCATCTTATATGAGATAGTCTTACCGTTTCCTTCAACTTTTTCACCCTGGAATAGTGCCGACTGGCCTTTAGCTTCTCCGCCTTTCCATCTTAGAACTGGAGTAACCTCTACAGTTGCGTTTTTCTTCATGTACTTTTCAGGGAATTTTCCATTAATTGTAACTGGAACTTTACCTCCAACTGCTTCAAGTACTTCAGGATTTGTCGTAAAATAATCAGACGACAATTCTCCCATTTTGCTGCAAGATGATAGTGCAACTACCAATAAAGCCACTAGTGGCAAATACAACTTTTTAATCATAACTACTTTTATTGTTAAATATTTATAGGTTTTTTTAGATAAAGTGCTCTTTTTGTGAATTTAATCTATTACAAAGATAGAAAAAACTAAGTTATACGATAAGAAAGTGAATATATTTTTAAGAATTAAGATAAAATTTAGAAAGAAATAACTATTTATTCTTTTCTTTTTCTCTGTATTCAATGTTTCTAGGGTGATGTTCAATAATCTCGCTCCTCAGCATATTCTTATCTATATGTGTATAAATCTCTGTCGTTCCGATACTTTCATGTCCCAACATACATTGTATGGCTCGTAAGTTTGCTCCCCCTTCCAGCAGGTGAGTAGCAAAAGAGTGGCGGAAAGTGTGTGGACTTATTGTCTTGGTAAGATTTATTCTTTCTGCAAGTTCTTTGATAATATGGAAGACCATTATTCTGGATATGTTTTTCCCAAACTTGCTGATAAAGAGATAATCTTCATATTCTTTCTTAATATTAAAACCATATCTTTCTTGCAGATAGTAGTTAATTTCCTTTATAGCTCTTTTTGATATTGGGACTAACCTCTGCTTACTTCCTTTTCCCTCTACCTTTATAAATCCCTCATTAAAGTATAGGTCGGATATTTTCAGGGTGCAAAGTTCTGTTACTCGGAGTCCACAGCTATATAGAGTCTCCAAAATAGCACTGTTTCGCAATCCCTCTCTAGTGCTCTTATCTATGCACCCTATAAGGTTGTCTATCTCTTCAAGAGATAGTACTTGAGGAAGGTGTTTTCCCATTTTGGGGAACTCCAACAGTTCTGTTGGATCTTTGTCTAGATAATCCTCTATAATAAGATAGTGGTAGAAGGATTTTATGCCAGAGAGTATCCTAGCCTGAGAGCGTGCACCTATGCCGATGTCGCGTAATCCTGCAGCGAAATTTTCAAGATTTTCTAGGGAAACGTCTAAAAAAGAGATATTTTCAATTTTCAGAAAAGAGAGAAGTTTATCCAAATCGCTTAGATAAGCTTCTATCGTATTGTTAGATAAAGCCTTCTCTAATAATAGATATTGTCTGTACTTCGCTAATATATTGAAAGTTTTATCTTTACTTATCATTTCTTTTTCATAACTTTGTACCCCAAATATAGTGCTATTTTTTATAATAAAAAACGATAATATAAAATGAAAATACAAATTATCAATGGCCCAAACATCAATTTATTAGGTAAGCGTGAACCTTCTATTTATGGGAATGTTTCATTTGATGATTATCTTGTAGAGTTGAAGAATTCCTATCCGGAGTATCAAATTGATTATTTCCAATCAAACATTGAGGGAGAGATGATTGATAAAATTCAGGAGGTTGGATTCGACTATGATCTTATTGTAATGAATGCAGGCGCTTATACACACACTTCTATAGCTTTACAAGACGCTATCAGGGCAATAAAGGCGCCGACTATTGAAGTCCACATCTCTAATGTTCATTCTAGAGAGGAATTTAGACACAAATCAATGATAGCTTCTGCTTGTCTGGGGGTAATCTGTGGTTTTGGATTAGATTCATATAGATTGGCTATAGAAGGTGGAATGAGTAATATAAACAGATAAAAAGAAAAAGGTAAAAAGATTATGATGTTGAAACAGACAAAAATTGTTGCTTCTATTTCAGACCAACGTTGTGAGGTGGAATTTATCAGAGAACTTTTTGAGGCAGGAATGAATGTAGTCAGAATGAATACGGCTCATGCTTCTAGAGAAGGTTTTGACAAATTGATTGACAACGTACGCACCGTGTCCAACAGAATTGGTATTTTAATGGATACTAAAGGACCTGAGGTCCGTACTACAGCATTAGCTGACGGACAACCTATACCTTATGTCACTGGAGAAACCGTGAAGATTTTTGGTGATCCAACAAAAGAGACAACTAAAGAAAATATATATGTATCATATCCAGGATTCGTTAATGACCTTAAAGTTGATGGCGATGTCCTTATTGACGATGGTGATCTTGAACTAAAAGTCATAGATAAGACAGATGAATATCTGTTATGCCGCGTCATGAATGATGCAACTCTTGGAAACAAGAAGAGTGTGAACGTACCAGGTGTACGTATCAACTTGCCTTCACTCACTGAAAAAGATAAAAACAACATTCTTTACGCTATCGAGAAAAACATTGATTTCATTGCTCACTCTTTCGTACGTAATCGCCAGGATGTTGAAGACATTAAAGCAATTCTTGATGCTCATAACAGTGACATCAGAATTATTGCTAAGATTGAGAACCAGGAGGGAGTTGATAACATCGACGAGATTCTTGAGGTGGCTGATGGCATTATGGTTGCTCGTGGTGACCTTGGTATTGAGGTTCCACAAGAGAGGATTCCAGGAATACAGCGTATACTTATTAAAAAGAGTATTCTTGCTAAAAAACCTGTTATCGTTGCTACCCAGATGCTTCACACAATGATTAACAACCCTCGTCCTACAAGAGCTGAGGTTACAGATATTGCCAATGCAATATACTACCGTACTGATGCTCTAATGCTTAGTGGTGAAACTGCATATGGAAAGTATCCTGTTGAGGCTGTTAAGACAATGGCTAAAATTACTGCTCAGGCAGAGAAAGATAAACTTTCGGAAAATGACATCCACATCCCATTGGATGATAGCTCAAACGACGTTACTGCATTTTTGGCTAAACAGGCTGTTAAATCAACAAGTAAGTTGAATATCCGTGCTATTATAACAGATAGCTTTAGTGGACGTACTGCAAGAAACATTGCTGCTTTCCGTGGTAAATATCCTGTACTTGCTATATGCTACAAGGAGAAAACAATGCGTCATCTTGCTCTTTCTTATGGTGTAGATGCTATCTACATGCCTGAAGCTGCAAATGGTCAGGAGTACTACTTCGCTGCATTAAGAAAACTTCTCAACGATGGAGTTCTTAATGAAAATGAAATGGTGGCATACTTAAGTAGTGGTAAAGAAGGTACTAATACATCTTTCCTCGAGATAAATGTCGTTGGTGATGTATTGAAATATGCAGGCGACTATGTGTTGCCAAACCGCAACAGATATCTTTAATCTATGAAAGAGACAGATGCTATTGACAAATATATAACTGATCACATTGATAAAGAGCCTGAATATTTGAAGGCTCTTTATCGTGATACAAATGTCAAACTACTTAGGCCAAGGATGGCATCTGGTCATTTGCAAGGACGTATGCTCAAGATGTTTGTCCGGATGATAAAGCCCAAGAATATATTAGAGATAGGCACATATAGCGGATATTCTGCACTATGTATGGCTGAAGGCTTGGAAGATGATGGAAAAATATATACGTTTGAGATAAATGATGAGCAGGAAGATTTTACACGACCTTGGTTCGATAACTCTGCTTATAAAGAGAAGATAAAGTTTTATATAGGTGATGCATTGGATCTTGTACCAAAAATAGATGTGGCATTCGATTTGGCTTTCATTGATGGTGACAAGAGAAAATACATTGAGTATTTCGAGATGGTCATGAAGAAGCTTAATCCAGGCGGTTATATTATCGCTGATAATACATTATGGGATGGTCATGTTATTGAAGAACCAAATAGCAATGATTATCAAACTATAGGTATAAAACAATTTAATGATATGATATCTGATGATGAGAGGGTTGAAAAGGTGATTTTACCTTTACGTGATGGCCTGACAATTATCAGAAAAAAATAAAATTTTTAATTATGGAAACAACCAGACAAAATAAAGTATCTCGCCTTATCCAAAAGGAGTTGAGTGAGATTTTCTTGTTGCAGACAAAATCGATGCATGGTGTATTGGTTTCTGTTAGTGCTGTAAGAATAAGTCCGGATATGAGCATAGCAAGAGTTTATCTTAGTGTTTTCCCTTCAGAAAGAGCTGCAGAGATTGTTAAGAACACTAACGATAATATGAAATCTGTACGCTATGATTTAGGAGTAAGAGTACGTCATCAATTACGTATCATACCCGAACTTAAGTTTTTTGTTGACGATTCTCTCGACTATGTTGACAGAATTGATGAACTTTTAAAAAAATAGAGACATAAGTGAACTTTCCCTTTTATATAGCAAAGCGCTATCTATTATCTAAGAAATCACACAACGCTATAAATGTAATCTCAGCTATCTCGGTATGCGGGGTTGCACTAGCTACTATTGCGCTGATATGCACCCTCTCAGTATTCAATGGGTTTCATGACATGGTAGCTACGCTTTTTACTGCTTTCGATCCGGAAATTAAAATTACCTCGGTAAGAGGTAAGGTGTTTGATGGCAACGATAATAAGATACTTTCAATATCGAAACTGCCTGAAGTAGAGACATACTCAGCCTCTTTGGAAGAGAATGTGATGGCCCAGTACAAAGACAGACAGATTATGGTAACCTTAAAGGGCGTTGAGGATAATTTTGAAAAGCTCAACTCTATAGATAGCATACTTGTAGGAAGGGGAAAATTTATAGTTCATGATACTCTAGCTAATTATGTGGTGCCTGGAGTTGAGATTATCTCAGCTCTGAATTCCGGCATACGTTTTCTTGATCCTTTGACCATATATGCACCAAAGCGTGGTGAGAAAATTAATATGGCTAATCCGGCATCAAGTTTCAACTCTGATGATCTTTACTCAAGTGGTCTTGCTTTTGCTGTAAATCAGAGCAAGTATGATTCATCTTACATGCTTACATCAATTGACTTTGTTAGAAGACTTTATGGATACAACAATGAGGTTAGCTCTATAGAACTTAAACTGAAGAATCCTGAGGATATAGATGAGGTGAAAGATAAGATCAAATCAATTATTGGTCCCGACTACAACGTACTTGATAGATACGAGCAGCAAGCAGATACATTTAGGATAATGAAGATTGAAAAGTTACTTTCGTATGTCTTCCTCACCTTTATCCTTATGATTGCCTGCTTTAATGTCATAGGATCTCTATCTATGCTTATAATAGATAAGAAGAAAGATGTCATTACTCTCCGCAATCTAGGTGCAGACGATAAGTCAATAATAAAGATTTTCCTTTTTGAGGGTTCACTTATAACTTTGGTGGGAGCAACTGTAGGCGTAATTCTGGGTGTCACTCTATGTATCATACAACAGGAGTTTGGCATTATATCACTGGGTGATTCAAATTCCCTTGGTTCATTTGTAGTCGACGCCTATCCTGTCAGCATGCACGTTACCGATGTTGTATTGGTATTCTTTACAGTCCTAATAATAGGAATAGCATGTGTATGGTATCCGGTGAGATACTTCGGTAAAAGAATTCTTCAGTAATTATATTAACTCGTAGCTGCTGTTCTGAATAGGCATATCAAGGTTGTGCAGTACCTTCTCAAGTAAAATGCCGTCACGATTATCATACTCATATCCGAAAGTAGCACGTATTCCCTGAAGAATAAACTGTGTGGCTCTGTCAAGAGCGATAGGTAAGCTGTCACCTTGCATTATTGAACCTGTGACAACACTCGTAAAAGCATCTCCGGTACCTGGGTAGTGTGCCGGTAGGTATGCACATGTAACTTTCCAGTATTTATCTCCTTTTCTGTTATATGCATAAACAGATGTTTTATGTGGATCATCCTTTACCGGAACGCTTGTTATAATAACTACTTCTGGCCCTTTCTCTGAAAGTATACGAAGATACTCTTTCAACTCAGTATCACTGTTGTCGGCCTTATATGGCTTGTCAAGAAGGAAGAATATCTCTGTTAGGTTAGGGGTGATTACATCAGCCTTACTAATAAGAGTTCTCATTTCTGTTATCATAGAGCTGTTGAAGTTTGCATAAAGCTTTCCATTATCACCTAACACCGGGTCGATTATAACCAAGGTATCATCCTTACGGAAGTCATCTATGAAGTTGGATACTATATGTATCTGTCTAGGAGAACCAAGGTATCCGGTGTATATTGCGTCGAATGAGGCTCCTAATCTCTTCCACTCGTCAATAATAACAGGCATTTCGTCTGTAAGATCATGGAAAGAAAAGGTAGGATATTGAGTGTGACTGGATAATACAGCAGTAGGAAGTGGACAAACTTGAAATCCCATAGATGAAAGGATGGGGATTACAACAGTCAGCGAAACCCTTCCCATGCCTGATAGGTCGTGTATAGCTGCAACTTTCTTTACGTTATTAGAATATACCATGATTCTCAATATTAAATAACAACTTAATGCCTCTCTCTCTTACTTAAGGATGATTGACTCTACATCAATTTTCGTATCTTTTATGAATACGGCAGCCGATTCCTTGAACTTTTCAACACTCTCTGTTGTAAGGAATGTTGTTGCTCCTCCCTTAGTACATCTCTCTTCCATATCAGCATGCCTTATAAAGTAATCCTTAAGACTCTTTGCCACAAAGTTTCCCTGAGTTATAAGTTCAATATTGGCAGGTGTATATTTTCTTATTTTATCAATAAGGAGAGGGTAGTGTGTGCATCCCAAAATTATAGAGTCAATCTTAGAATCTTTCTCCATAAGAGCATAAATATATTTCTTTACAAAGTAGTCTGCTCCATCCGATTCAAACTCGTTGTTCTCAATTAGTGGCACCCACATAGGGCATGCTATTCCGCTAACTGTAATATCAGGGAAGAGTTTATTAATCTCAAGAAGATATGATTGAGAGTCTATAGTACCTCTGGTGGCAACTATACCCACATGTCTTGATTTGGTTATATCTCCTATCATTTCTACAGTAGGGCGAATTACTCCTAATACCCTTCTAGTCGGATCAATATTTGGGAGATCATTCTGCTGTATTGAGCGCAGTGCTTTTGCAGATGCAGTATTACATCCTAAGATTACAAGTTGGCAACCCATATCAAATAGCTTTTTTACGGATTGAAGTGTGAACTCGTAAACAATCTCAAATGAGCGGTTACCATATGGTGCTCTTGCATTATCACCTAAATAGAGATAATCGTATTCAGGCATCAGCCTACGTATTGAAGTGAGTATCGTAAGACCTCCATAGCCGGAGTCGAAAATACCTATAGGACCTCTGTTTTCTTTCATATCTATAATAAAACAGAAACGGATTACTTCGGAGTTAAGGAGTATTCCTAAACAACCGGAGTAATCCGTTCAATGAGATAATATCTTTAATTATTTAAGACCTAGTTTAGCCTTTACTTGAGCAGTAACATCTGAAGTAAGAGTGTCGCTCATATAAGGGATATCAGTTCTATTAGTATCGAAGATAAATGTGTAACCACCTGCTACACCAACAGCTTTAATGGCATCTTCAACCTTCTTGTAGATTGGTTCCATCATCGTAGCATATGATTTCTGAAGTTGCTGTTGTGCATCTTGTTGAAACTGCATACCTTTCTCGCTTAGGTCCTGAAGTTCTTTCTGACGTCTGTCTTGAATGTTCTTAGGCAAGTTAGCTTGTTCCTGCTGGAATTCAGTATATTTTTTAGTGAACTCTTCGTTAGCACGCTTGATTTCATCTTCGTACTGTTTCTGCATAGCTTGAATATCTGTTTGTGCTTTTGTATATTCTGGCATTACAGTGACAATATCCATAGATTTGATGTGACCGAATTTCTGCGCAAATACGCTCATAGGAGCGATAAGTAAAAGTAATAAAGCGATTTTCTTAAACATAATACTGTATTTTATTAATTATTCTATTTCTGTTATTGATAATTATAGTGATTGCAAATGTATAAAATTAATTTGAATATCCTAATTGAGACAAAACTTCATTGCTAATATCAATTTTAGGAGATGCAAATATTATATTGTTATTAGATGCTCTGTCAAGTATCATATAATATCCTTTTCTCTCGGCAATAGACTTAACAGCCTGATATATGCTATTATCCAATGGAGCTATAAGGCTCTCTCTCATTTTATACATCTCACCTTCCGGTCCGAAGTATTGTTTCTTCAACTCGGCTACCTCTTTCTCCTTTGCTAGTATTTCAGCCTCCTTCTGGCTTCTAATAGAAGCAGAGGTTTTTGATGCCTGTTTTTGATAATTCTCATATAGAGCCTTAGCTTGATTGCTCTTAGCCTCAATCTCTTTCTGATACTGTTGAGAAGCCTGATTCATCTTCTCATTTGCCTGTTGATAAGCTGGAATCTGTTTTGTGATATATTCCATATCAATAAGAGCGTATTGCTGAGCGTTTGCTTTAAATGCAACACAAAATAGTACAAGAGTAAAAAATAAAAATTTCTTCATAATAAACTTAAATTTAGAATTCTTGTCCCAGGATGAAGTGGAATTGGCTACCACTGTACTGGCTGGAACCACCAATCTTATCGAAACCATATGCCCAGTCAATACCCATCATACCAATCATTGGTAGGAATATTCTCACACCTAAACCGGCAGAGCGTTTAAGGCTGAATGGGTTAAAGTTACCTACATTGTTCCAAGCATTACCACCTTCAACAAATCCAAGTGCATAAATACTTGTTGAGTTCTCCAGCATAAGTGGGTATCTGAGCTCTGCGCCAAGTCTTGCGTAAGCATATCCTTCACTACCGTAAGGAGTAAGCGAGCCGTTCTCATATCCGCGAAGAGCGATAGTCTCAGAAGCATAGCTTGTGCTATAACCTGTCATACCGTCACCACCCATATAGAATGTCTCGAAAGGAGATTTAACATACTTGTTGTAATGACCTAAGATACCAAACTCTGCTCTAGTCATAATAACAGGACATTTGTTGCCGCCTGAAAGAGCTGTATATGTTTTAAGTTTAAATTTCCATTTATGATATTCAATCCAGTTGTAGATACTTGCTGCATCTTTGTAGTTGTCCTTACCATATGTAGCATAGTCTTTCTTTGAGAACAGAGAATATGGAGGAGTGAACTGTACAGAAGCTGTCAACTCAGATCCACGACGTGGGAATATAGGGTTATCACTAGAGTTACGTCCTAATGTAAACGACATACTCAAGTTGTTACAGTTACCTGTAGACATATACTCACCATTGTTAAGACGGATATATAGATAACTCCAATCTTTAAGAACAAATCTCTGGTAAGAGAGTTCAGCTGAGAGAGTGAAGTAGTCATCAGGCCATCTCAAACGTTTACCCCAACCAATAGAAGCACCATACATCTTGATTGATTTGTCAGGGTCATAATATGAATCGTAGTTGTAGTTGTTTCCGTAATAGTTACCATATCCACCATAGAGTGAGTTATAGTAGTTGTTCATATAAGCAGAGTTATAATAGTTGCTGCTTATATCTGACTGTACTGAATAGAATGCAGATACAGAGAATGAATTAGGACGTTTACCTCCGAACCAAGGGTCGAAGAAAGAGACGCTATATGATTGATAATAGCTACCGTTTGTCTGGCCACTGATAGTAAGTGTCTGTCCGTCACCTTGAGGAAGGAATCCTCTGTAGTTATCACTCTTATGGAATAAGTTTGCCATAGAGAAGTTGGTGAACTTAAGACTTAACTTACCGATAACACCTGTTTGTCCCCAACCTGCAGAGAACTCAACTTGGTCGTTTGCTTTTGATTCAAGATCCCAGTTGATATCTACTGTACCATTAGTGTAGTCTGGTTGTACATCGGGTTTAATATTTTCAGGGTTAAAGTGTCCCATCTGAGCAATCTCACGGTAAGAACGCTCAAGAGCCTCCTTACTGAACAAGTCGCCTGGTTTTGTTCTAAGTTCACGGCGTACTACATTTTCATATAGACGGTCGTTACCATTAATTCTAACTTTGCTGATTGTTGCCTGGAAGCCCTCCTCAACACGCATTTCAAGGTCGATAGAGTCTCCGTCTATGTTAACCTCAACAGGATCTATACCTGCTACTATATAACCTTGGTTATAGTAGAAGTTACCTATCGCATCTTCATCACCTGTCAAACGTTCGTGGAGAAGTTTCTGGTTGTATACATCACCCTTCTTCATTCTCAACTGTTGATTCATCCAATCTGAAGAGTATAGTTTGTTACCTACCCAAGTCACATTGCGAAGGTAATACTTACTTCCTTCATCTATTTTCATGTAGATATCGACAGTATTTTCGTCGAAAGGGTATACGCTGTCTACTACAATCTGTGCGTCTCGGTAACCAAGTTCGTTATATTTGTCGATGATATTCTGTTTATCTTCTTCGTATTTATCGTTGATGAATTTCTTTGTCTTGAAGATGTTAAGGAGCTTATTCTTCTCGTTTGTCTTCTTCATTGTGCTCTTAATCTTCTTTGCTGTGAGTGCAGAGTTTCCTTCAATAGTGATTTTGTGAACTTTTACCTTCTCTTTCTTATCAACATCGATAAGAACGTTAACCATCTCTTTGTTATCAGGAATATCTTTCTCAATAATTCTTACATCTGCATTTTTGAAACCTTTATCATCAAAATGTCTCTTGATAAGTAGCTTTGCTCTGTCAATAAGGTTTGGAGTAATCTGGCTACCTTTAACAAGACCTAACTTAGTTTCCAAATCCTCTTTTTCACTCTTTTTGACACCGTTATAACGTATCTCTGCAATACGTGGACGTTGTTTAAGCTTTATGTTTAGATATATCTTATTGCCTACAATCTTCTCAGCTACAATCTGCACATCCGAGAACAGCCCGTGTCTCCAATAGCGTTTTATGGCAGATGTTATATCATCACCAGGTACAGTTATAGTCTGCCCCACTGCCAGTCCAGAAAGACCTATAAGGACATAGTCTTCATAGTTCTTGACACCTTCTACCTTTATACCGCCAATCTCATATTTTTTTGGCGTACCTGAGTATAGAATTACCGGGTTGTTATTCTCTTCGGCATTAATGTCCTGAGCATTGCTGCTATTTGTAAAGCAGAACAGGCAAGTTAGCGTAAGTAATATTTTTAAAAAACGATATTGCATCTTTAAAACTTTATAATTGTTCACTCGTTTTGCCATAACGGCGTTCTCTTTGTTGATAATCACATATTGCTTTGTAAAACTCTTCCTCTTTGAAATCGGGCCAATAAGTGTTACAGAAATATAGCTCTGAATAGCACTTTGCCATAGAAGGTAGTTGCTAAGTCTGAACTCTCCACCAGTCCTTATCAATAAATCAGGGTCAGACATGTATGATGTGGCAAGATGTTGTGATATTGTTTCATCAGTAATCTCTTCCGGCAACATTTCGCCTTGTTTTATTTTTTCTCCAATCTGTCTTACAGCTTCAGTCATTTCCCATCTAGATGAGTAGCTTACTGCAAGAGTAAGGTACATTCCTTTATTAATAGATGTATTATATTCACATCTTTCAAGTCTTTCACGTACCTCAACAGGAAGTTTCTCTCTTTCACCTATGATTTTAAAACAAATATCATTTTTCATGAAAGTTTGCTCTTCGATAGAGTCCATAAGCAGGCTCATCAATGCAGTCACCTCATCGGTAGGCCTATTCCAGTTTTCAGTGGAGAATGTATATAGAGTAAGATATTTTATTCCAATTAGAGAAGCCGCTTCAGCAACAATATGGACAGTCTCAGCACCTGCCTGATGGCCCATGCTTCTTTCCATACCTCTTTGCTTAGCCCATCTACCGTTGCCATCCATAATTATAGCAACGTGCTTAGGTAGCCTATTTATGTCTATTTGCTCCTTATAATGCATTTTATCTTGACACTTTATTTAAAGCCCAATTTATTGATTCTTCCTTTCCAAACTTCATTTGAGTTACTGAATATTATCCAGATGAAGTTATTACTATCTACAGTGCAAGAGTAGTGACCTCCGGCATTCTGGTATAGTGTTGCAAAAGATGTAGGGAATTTAACCAGACTAGATATTGATTTCCAGTTTGCACCATTGTTGTTTGATATATAGAAATTGCTGAACGGTTTCTTTGTCCCATTCTGGCTCTTTCCACCAAAAGCATATAGCGCATCATTGTAATGTATCATGGTTATATTCTCAAGATTTGGGCAATAGTAACCATTATTGTTGTATGTATATTCCACCCAACTATTTTCAGTACTCAGTTTTCCCCATGCGTTATTTACAGAGTCATTTGTAGCACTGTTATTTCCCATTGCAAGTTTTCTATAAATAGAACTGTTGTGAGTGCTGGTAATAGCAGCATATGAGAGATTCTCTGTAGGGAAGTTTGCACTTACCTCATTACCCTCAGTCCAGGTTACTCCATCAGGAGTATCAACAAATCTGTTGTTAGTGCTTATTGCCGAAAGTGAAGCTACAGAAGCGGATTCATAATAGTTTGCGACAAGAGCTTTCAGCAGAGGAGCTCCGCTTACTGCCTGCCATGTATTTCCGTCATTGCTCACGTATAGAGTGTTTGAAGCAAGGATGTATAGTTTCTCTCCCCAAACCATAAGTGATGAGATGTCTACACCTGTCAATGGAATCTCTGTTGGAGTAGTCCAACTCTTTCCATCAGTCATAGATGTTGAGGTCATCATTGCCTTATCTGCTATATTGCATGCAATCAATATATTGTTTTTGAAGAATACTGATTTTTGTTTCTGGACATTAGTTGCAACGATGTTACTTCCAAGTTTTGACCATGTAAGTGAATCCGGAACCTGCTTGTGAACATTGATCTGGGTAGTATATGCATGTCCCAATGTATTGTTCAGTGCAAGAACCTTCATCTGTATAGGGCTCTCAAAGTTGATAGAGTCAGTAGAAACCCAAAGACTATCTTTGTTTGACTCTTTCTGATTTACAATTATTATATAGTTTGAATCAGATGTAATGTTAACTACAACTCTGCTTACATCTGTGCCTACAGGTAAGGAGTCAACATTATATATGAGCCTTCTATTCTGGTCTATAACAAAAGGATACTCGCTTCCAGTAACAGTAACAGTAATTGTAGTGTCTTTGCCGCTTGAAGTTTTAGAAGTATATTTTGTCTCTATGTCATTAATTGAAAAAGCTGTAATACTTGCATTTGGGCTTAGCTCTATGGTTTCTTCATCTTTATTTAAGCATGAAGTAGTAGCAATTGCTGTAATTATCAGACTGCAAAATACAGCCAATGTCTTTATTTTCATTTGTAAAAGAATCTTTTGTTACAAGTCGCAAAAGTAGAAAGATTTTTCTCTTATTTGAACTTTTATGGTAAGTTTTATATTAATTTATAGATAGAATCCCATTTTTTGTAGCTATATTAGGGAATATTATAGAGGTAATTATCTATTTGTGAGATGTATAATTTCTCTATTAAAACGCCTCATATTCTCTCTTTTGTTAAATTTCTTTATCTCTGGAGCCTTCACTCCATCATTAATTACTAAGTCCGAAATCTCAATAAATGCTTCGTCCCATAAGTCCTTGTCTATGAAAGATTGAAGTAGAATTGCTCCGCCCTCAATAATTACTGACTCTAACTTCTCATTATAGAGTATATCCAATATCTGCGGAATAACCTCTGAGTTAAAATCTATCTTCTTCAACGTCAGTCCGTTGCTATCGCCGTCTTTTATCGAATTGAAAACGATTGTATTTACTTTTCCATCAAAGAGATGCAACTCTTTTGGAAGTGCAAGTTTTCTATCTATCACTATTCGTGTTGGGTTCTTACCATACCAGTCTCTTGTAGAAAGAGTTGGGTTGTCCAGTCTGGCAGTGTTAGTACCCACCATGATAGCCATATTTTCGCTCCTATATTTGTGTACAAGCATCCTGGTGAGATCAGAAGAAATCTTAACCGGTTCTCCGCTTTCTCTTTTTATGTCAATAAAGCCATCGGCCGATTGTGCCCACTTGAGCGTTATATATGGTCTCTTCTGAGTGTTGAAGAGGATAAATTTCTTATTTAAATCAAGGCACTCCCTTTCCAGTACTCCCCATTTAACATCTACACCTGCATCTGTCAGTTTCTTTATGCCTCTTCCTGAAACTAATGGGAATGGATCTTTACAACCTATTATAACTCTTGGTATCTTTTTGCTGATAATAAGGTCGGCACAAGGAGGAGTCTTACCATAATGAGAGCATGGCTCAAGGCTTACATAGATTGTCGAATTCTCAAGTTTTTGTTGCTCTTTTACGGAACTTATGGCGTTAACCTCAGCATGTGGACCACCATACTTTATATGATATCCCTCACCGATAATCTTACCATCGCATACAATCACTGCTCCAACCATAGGGTTAGGCGATACGTTACATCTGCCGTTCTTTGCAAGCTGTATGCATCTTGCCATATATTTTTCGTCAATTGTCATTCCAATCTTTTTTCTTATTACTTTTGTGTAAGATATATGAATAAAATGAATCCAATATTTTTCTATATTAAAGATAAGCTCAAGGACCTCTATCAAGAGCGAGAATTGTCGTCAATAATCAAAATAATATTGACCGACATCTTTTCTATGTCAACGATAGAAATCTATGGAGACAAAGATAAAATTTTTTCATCAAAAGAGATGGCCGAGCTAGATGTTATTATCGAGCGCCTAAAGAAAAATGAGCCAATACAATATATACTTGGTTATGAGATATTTTATGGTCTGAAATATAAAGTTACTGAAAATGTCCTTATTCCTCGTCCCGAGACAGCTGAGCTGGTGAAGTGGATTATAAGTTATTCTGAAGGTAAAAGTGGTAAGATAATTGACATAGGTACAGGAAGTGGTTGTATAGCAATTTCACTTGCCGCCAATATTCCTGGAGTATCGGTTGAGGGATGGGATATATCTCAGGAGGCACTTAATGTTGCATCATATAATGCTAAGTTGAACAATGTTGATGTGACTTTTAGAAATGTAGATATCCTCTCTTTCTCATCCGATGGTGAGAAGTATGATGTCATAGTAAGCAATCCACCATATATCACCGAGGCAGAGAAGGATGATATGCAGAGCAATGTTCTTGAATGGGAACCATTTACGGCACTGTTTGTTAATAATAGTGATCCTCTGCTCTTCTATCGTAAAATTGCCCAAGTTGGTATAGACTCTTTATTGCCCGACGGTAGCATTTATTTTGAGATAAACAGAAGTTTCTTCAAAGAGATTGTTGCGATGCTTGAGGAGTATGGCTATAGAGATATAGAGGTGAGAAAAGATTGCTTCGGAAATGAACGAATGGTCAAGGCGAGGTTATGAAGAGAGAATATAGTAAAGAGGAGCTGCTGAATAAGGCTGAGGCCTACTGCAGTGCTGCTGAACGTTGTATAAGTGAGGTTCAGAAGAAAATAACTCTGTGGGGTGGTGAACTCTATTGCAACGAGATTTTATCAAGACTGATATCCGATAAGTTTATTGATGAAACGAGATTTGCCAAGGCATTTGTCCGCGATAAATATAGATTCAATAAATGGGGTAGTAATAAAATTGTGCAAGCTCTGAAACTTAAAAGAATATCCTCGGATGATATTCAAGCCGGGCTATCGGAGATTGATGATGATAATTATGATGAAAATATAGTATCACTTATTGCTGCTAAGCGTAAAAGTGTGAAAGGTAAGAGTGAATACGAATGCAATGCTAAAATTATAAGATATGCTTTGTCAAAAGGCTACGATATGAAATCAATAATGAAACATATTAAGTGTGATGGCCTTGATGAAAACTTTTCTGACTGATGTTTGCGACTTCCTATTTCCGCGAGCTTGTTGTATATGCGGGAACAGTCTGCTACATGATGAGAAATACTGCTGTACTTCTTGTCTGATGGCTCTGCCTAGGACTAATCTTCACCTTATCGAAAATAACGAGATCGAGAAGAATTTCTGGGGAAAGATAAATCTCAAAAGAGCAACCTCTTTTCTTTACTATTCAAAAGGTGGCGATGTACGGCAACTACTCTACGAACTGAAATATCATGGCAATAAATATATTGGTGAGTTCTTAGGTAGGGTAATGGCTAGTGAACTCATTGACTCGGGCTTTTTTGATGGAATAGATTGCATAGTCCCCGTGCCTTTACATAAGAAAAAGTTACATAAGAGAGGTTACAATCAGAGCGAGTGGCTCTGTAAGGGGATATCTCAGGTTACCTCTATTCCGATAAGAAAAGATATTATCCGTAGAGTCAGCCAGACAGAGACTCAGACACATAAAGGTATGTACGAGAGATGGAGTAATGTTAATCAAGCTTTTCAAGGAGAAGATGTCTCCTCTCTGAATAATCTTCATATACTTATTGTAGATGATGTTCTTACTACTGGTGCAACTATAGTTTCTTGCTGTGACTCTTTTAAAGATATTAAATCTATACAAATCAGCGTCCTTACCCTTGCAATTGCTACTGAATGATGAATAAATTGCTTAATTTTAAAAAATAAGAAATATATTCCCGAGAATTTCAATCTATTTGTCTAACTTTGCATTGCATGATAAATTAAGATTAAGTTATGAGGACGCTAGAAAAGTTATTCGCAGAAAAGTTGCTGAAAATCAAATCGATTAAGTTACAACCAACAAACCCATTTACCTGGGCTTCGGGATGGAAATCACCTTTCTATTGCGATAATCGCAAGACTCTTTCATACCCTGCTCTACGTAATTTTGTGAAGATTGAAATTTGCCGTACTATTATGGAAAGATTTGGTCAGGTAGACGCTATCGCAGGTGTTGCTACAGGAGCTATTCCTCAAGGAGCATTAGTTGCTGAGGAGTTAAATCTGCCATTTGTATATGTTCGTTCTACTCCAAAAGACCATGGACTTGAGAACTTGATTGAAGGAGAGCTTCGTCCGGGAATGAAAGTAGTGGTTATTGAAGACCTTATTTCAACAGGTGGAAGCAGTTTGAAGGCTGTTGAGGCTATTCGTAGAGATGGTTGTGAGGTGATAGGAATGGTTGCATCTTTTACATATGGTTTCCCTGTAGCTATTGAGGCTTTCAAAGATGCTAAGGTTAATCTTGTAACATTGACAAACTATGAAGCTGTGCTTGAAGTCGCTTTGAAGACAGGATATATCGATGAAGATGATATTCCAGTACTTGATGCATGGAGAAAAGATCCTTCACATTGGGAACCAGGAAAATAAGAATTTTATTCAAATAGATAACTTAAGGACTTATCGGGAACAAAAGTTTCCGAAAAGTTCTTTTTTTGTTTTAGTTAAGTATATTTTATGACAAAATTTGAAAGTAGCGTAAAGCATGTTGCTTATTCTCAGGAGCAAGTATACAATAAATTATCCGACCTAAACAACTTGTCGTCTGTTAAGGAACGTCTTGATCAAGTTAAGGACCAGGTAGGTGATAAGTTGAAAGATATTCAGTTTGATCAGGATTCTATCACATTAAATGTGCAGGGGATGAATGTTACACTGAAAGTTGTTGAGAGGGAGCCTATGAAATGTATTAAGTTCGAGGGTGACAAGACTCCTATACCGGTTAATTTGTGGATACAGATTCTTCCTGATGGAGAAAACGCTAAGCTTAAGGTGACTATCGGTGCCGAACTAAACATCTTTATCAAGAAGATGGCTGAGAAACCTCTAACAGAGGGTGCTGAGAAGATTGCCGAAATGTTGTCAATGATTAAATATTAATATTATGGCTCAGAAACTTTGGGAAAAGAGTGTTCAAGTAAACGAGAACATTGATCGGTTCACTGTAGGACACGACAGAGAATTGGACCTCTATTTATCAAAACATGATGTTTTAGGTTCAATGGCACATATTACCATGCTCGAAAGTATTGGTCTGCTTGAGGCAGGCGAACTGAAGGTTCTTCTTGCAGAGCTGAAAAACATCTACAAGAGAGCAGAGAATGGTGATTTCGTTATCGAGGATGGTATCGAAGATGTACATTCTCAGGTGGAACTTATGCTTACACGCAAACTTGGTGATGTAGGTAAAAAGATCCATAGTGGTCGTTCTCGTAATGATCAGGTCCTTCTTGACCTCAAGCTCTTTACTCGCGAACAGATAAAAGATATAGCAAAAGATGTTGAACATCTTTTCAATGTTCTCATCTCCCAAAGTAATAAATACAAGGATGTGTTGATGCCGGGATATACACATCTTCAGATAGCTATGCCTTCATCTTTCGGACTCTGGTTCGGTGCTTATGCCGAGAGTCTTGTAGATGATATGTTGTTCCTTCATGCTGCATATAAGATGTGCAACAAGAATCCACTTGGATCGGCAGCAGGATATGGCTCGTCATTCCCTTTGAACAGAACGATGACAACAGAACTTCTTGGATTCGACTCATTGAACTACAATGTGGTTTATGCTCAGATGGGTAGAGGTAAGATGGAACGTAACGTAGCATTTGCTCTCGCATCTATAGCTGGAACAATATCTAAGTTAGCATTCGATGCATGTATGTTCAGCAGCCAGAACTTCGGATTTGTTAAGTTGCCTGATGAGTGTACAACAGGTTCCAGCATTATGCCTCATAAGAAGAACCCTGATGTGTTCGAACTTACACGTGCTAAATGCAATAAGATACAGTCTCTTCCACAGCAGATAATGATGATTATGAACAATCTCCCTTCAGGTTACTTCCGTGATCTTCAGATTATAAAAGAGGTATTCCTTCCTGCTTTCAAGGAGATTAAGGACTGCATTGAGATGACAACCTATATCATTGATAAGATAAAGGTTAACGAACATATCCTTGATGATGATCGTTATCTATATATCTTCAGTGTTGAGGAAGTTAACCGTCTTGCCAGTGAGGGAATGCCTTTCCGTGATGCCTATAAAAAGGTGGGATTGGATATAGAAGCCGGCAAGTTTACTCACAACAAAGAGGTTCATCATACTCACGAAGGTAGTGTAGGCAATCTTTGCAATGACAAGATTCAGGAGATGATGGGCGATGTTGTTAAGAACTTCGAATTCGACAAGGTTGAAAGAGCTGAGAAAGAACTTTTAAACAGATAATACTATGGAATATCTTCCCGATTCATCACGTTATGAAAAGATGCAGTACAGATACTGCGGTAATAGCGGCATTTTGCTCCCTATTATTTCATTGGGACTATGGCATAACTTTGGTAGTGTTGATAATTTCGACACAGCTACAGATATGATAAAATGCGCTTTCGATAGTGGAATTACACATTTCGACCTTGCGAATAACTATGGCCCTGTGCCGGGAAGTGCCGAAGAGAACTTCGGGAAGATTATCAAAAAAGATTTCTCTGCTTATCGTGATGAGATGATAATATCATCTAAAGCCGGTCATGACATGTGGGCAGGCCCTTATGGTGGCAATAGCTCCAGGAAAAATCTTATGGCAAGCATAGATCAGAGTCTGAAACGTACAGGACTCGATTACTTCGATATATTCTATTCACATCGTTATGATGAAGTGACTCCTGTCGAAGAGACCATACAGACACTTATTGACATTGTTAAATGTGGAAAGGCTCTCTATGCAGGAATCTCTAAATACCCACCCGAAAAGGCAGCTATAGCTTATAAGATGATGAAAGAAGCTGGTGTACCATGTCTCATAAGTCAGTACAAATATAATATGTTCGATAGGGAGGTAGAGGAGGCTACACTTCAGTTGGCTGCAGATAATGGCTCAGGCTTTATAGCTTTCTCACCATTAGCTCAAGGTATGCTGACTAATAAATATCTCCATGGCATTCCGGAAAACTCACGCGCTGCAAAGAGCACAGGTTTCTTAAAGAGAGAGCAGGTTACCGATGATAAGGTAGAGAAGGCTCGTAAACTCAGTGCTATTGCAGATAGGAGAGGACAGACTCTTGCAGAGATGGCTCTTGCATGGGTTCTCAACGATAGCAGGATGACCTCTGTGATAATTGGTGCAAGTTCTGTGAGCCAACTTAAAGATAATTTAGCAACACTGCGTAATCTCCACTTCTCACAAGAGGAGCTTGCAGAGATAGCTGCAATATTGAATTGAGATATTCTCAATAGTGCAAGAATATAGAATTTAGGCTTCTCCAAAAGCATTTATTTAGAGAAAACGTAAATTTTCGTAACTAATATTTTGGAGATATAACAAATATTTCTAACTTTGCACCCGTTAAAATAAGCGGAAATAGCTCAGTTGGTAGAGCATAACCTTGCCAAGGTTAGGGTCGCGAGTTCGAGTCTCGTTTTCCGCTCTCTTCACAAAGGATGCTCGAATGGTGGAATCGGTAGACACGAGGGACTTAAAATCCCTTGGCCATTACGGCTGTGGGGGTTCAAGTCCCCCTTCGAGTACTGAAAGTAAAACCTTGTAAATTAATAGTTTACAAGGCTTTATTATTTTAATAAGAAATAAGGCTGAACTTCAGTGAAGAAGTCCAGCCTTTTATATTGCTGAAAGCAATATACTAATCAAAACAAATATTATAAAATACCTTTTACTGTTTCGAGCATTCCAATCTTCACGATAGAATCAAGATTAGCCTTTACAGCTGCAGCAAGTCCTGGAATGTTATTCAGGTTTTCACCCCAGATAGATTCAGCAGCAAGCACACCTTCGGTTACTTTTGCGGTATCACCTGTGGCCCAAAGCTCTTTAAGCATATTCATAATCTCAGGAGCGTCATTTGGAACAATCTCTACTCCGTCAGCACGAACACCACCCTTATAGTAAGTAATGATTGCAGCAAGACCAAGTACAAGACCCTTAGGAAGTTCGCCCTTACGTTGCAGATATGTCTTCAATCCTGGAAGGTCACGAGTCTGATATTTAGGGAATGAGTTAAGCATGATTGATGTAACCTGATGATCAACGAATGGATTGTTGAATCTTTCAAGAACATCTTTTGCAAATTTCTGAAGTTCATCTTTAGGAAGGTTAAGTGTCTCCATAAGTTCATGGAACATAACCTTGTCGATATACTTACCTATTACAGGATGTTGGCATGCATCGCGTACAATGTTCACACCGCTCAGGAATGCAACAGGAGAAAGCACTGTGTGAGGGCCATTAAGTAATGTAACCTTTCTTTCATGATAAGGTTCCTCTGATGGAACGAACAGAACATTCAATCCGGCTTTGTTTGCAGGGAACTCAGCAGCAACAGTCTCAGGAGCTTCGATAACCCATAGGTGGAATATCTCTGCCTGAACAACCATGTTGTCATCATACTGAATCTTTTCTTTTATTGAATCGATATCTTTTCTTGGGAATCCAGGAACGATACGGTCAACAAGTGTAGCGTAAACTCCACAAGCACCTTCAAACCATTTCTTGAAATCCTCTCCAAGGTTCCATAATTCGATATACTGATAAATAGTCTCTTTCAACTTATGTCCGTTAAGGAAGATAAGCTCACAGGGGAATATAATAAGGCCTTTGCTCATATCACCATTGAAAGTTTTGAAACGGTGATAAAGTAGCTGAGTAAGTTTTCCTGGATATGATGATGCAGGTTTGTCCTCAAGTTTGCATGAAGGGTCAAAAGCGATACCAGCTTCAGTAGTATTCGAGATTACAAATCTCATTTCAGGCTGCTCTGCAAGTTTCATGAATTCATAATTCTGAGAATATGGATTAAGTGCGCGGCTTATTACATCAATCATTGTAAGGCTGTTTACCACTTCTCCTTTATCCAATCCCTGAAGGTTTACATGGTATAGATCATCCTGCTTGTTAAGCATATCAATCATACCTTTATCGATAGGCTGTACAACAACAACACTACTATTGAAGTCTGCCTTCTCGTTCATGTTATAGATAATCCAGTCGATAAATGCTCTTAAGAAATTACCTTCTCCAAATTGAATAATTCTTTCAGGGCGTACTGTTTTACTAGCAGTTTGTTTGTTTAGCGGTTTCATAATTATTATAAATTATTTGGTTTAATATTTTAATTTTTCTGTAGCTTTTCCTTACCGAATAGGTATGGGTTAAAGAGTGACTCCGTTCTTGAATATTGCTATTTCACGGTAGTTTTTCTTTTCATTGTTAACTTTCTCCCCACTTGCTACTTTGATGATATACTCAACAAAACGTTTGCAAGTATCTTCCATAGCTTCATTCTCTACTATAACGCCTGCATTGAAATCAATCCATCCCGGCTTGTTTTCTGCAAGAGCAGAGTTTGTAGATATCTTCATAGTAGGAACAAAAGTTCCGAATGGAGTTCCTCTACCTGTAGTGAAGAGTACCATATGGCATCCGCATGAAGCAAGTGCTGTTGAAGCAACAAGGTCGTTGCCTGGAGCAGAGAGAAGATTAAGTCCGTTAACCTTTATTCTTTCCCCATAAGGCATTATACCTTTTACATAACTCTTTCCGCACTTTTGTGTGCATCCTAGAGCTTTCTCCTCGAGTGTAGAGATACCACCAGCTTTGTTTCCCGGTGATGGATTCTCACCAACAGGTTCTCCGTGAGAAAGGAAATATGATTTGAAGTCGTTTATCAGTTTTACAGTCTGTTCAAACAGCTCACTGTTCTCGCATCTGTTCATAAGGATTGTTTCTGCTCCAAACATCTCAGGTACTTCTGTAAGTACTGATGTTCCACCTTGAGCAATAAGGAAATCAGAGAACAGTCCTAATAGAGGATTGGCTGTAATGCCTGAAAAACCATCAGAGCCACCACACTTCAATCCTACACGTAGCTTTGATAGTGGAACATCCTCTCGTTTATCCTCTTTAGCTTTATTGTATAGTTCGCGCAGAATTTTCATGCCTTCTTCAAACTCATCACCAACTTTCTGTGTAACCATAAATTTTATTCTGTCGCTGTCATACTCGCCAAGGAACTCCTTAAATATATCAGGCTGGTTGTTTTCGCAGCCAAGTCCCACAACAAGTACTGCTCCTGCATTAGGATGAAGTACCATGTCACGCAGAATCTTCTTAGTGTTTTCGTGGTCATCACCAAGTTGAGAACAGCCATAGTTATGTGGATATGCAACAATTGCATCAACACCCTGGCAGTTTGTCTCCTGCTTTAAAGCATCGGCAAGTTGTCCTACTACACCATTTACACAACCCACTGTAGGTATAATCCATATTTCATTACGCACACCTACATCACCATTCTTTCTTTTGTATCCTTTAAAATATAAATCCTCTTTTGGAATATCAAGTTCAACCTTTGTTGGATTATAGGTATACTCCAGAAGTCCGGCAAGGTTTGTCTTGATCTGTTTCTCGCTTATCCATGAGCCTTTTTTGACATCGCACAGAGCATGTCCTATAGGATATCCATATTTAACGATGTTTTCACCTTCAGCCATATCTTTAATGGTAACCTTATGGCCTGCAGGAATATCGTCGACTAATGTAATTGACTGGCCATCTATAATGATCTCTTCTCCTGCTTTCAGAGGAGATATTGCTACAGCAACATTATCATCTTTATTGATTTTAATATATTTTGTTTCCATGGTAAGTAAATTTTCGATGATTACATGGCAAATATAATACTTCTTTTTGGTTATTATGTGGAAATAATGTTTTTTGTGTGCGAACACGATTGCGTTTAAAAGGGAGTTTATAGATATCGTGAATCTTCTTTGTTGCGCTGCACTGATCAACAAAAGTTTAATGGCGTGAGATTATAAAAAAATCGCCCATACATCAAGTACAGGCAATTCATTCTTTATCATATGAGGTTTGTAAGAGTGCTATCTTTTATTCTATTGGCACATAGATTTCTGTTATTAGATCTTCAGGTTTTGTACATTCCGGATCGTTCAGATAAACCTCAAATCCCGGACGTGATGCCAGCTGATGTTTCATCTCAAATATGTATTTACCATATATTGTGTCGTAAACCATAGATAGTTTATCGTATGAACCTTTATAGCTGAATATAGCATATTTACCACCTTCAATCATCTTTATACCAATCTCTCCCTTTGGCTCAACTTTGGTATTTATTGACAAGCATACATCAGTACGCTGCTTATCTGCTCAGTAACCTTCGGATCGTCATGATATATACAAATATGATTTATGCCTGCTTTCTGACAGATGTTCTGAAGAATCTCCTCTTTCTTTGAGTTTTTGCAGATATCCGAAATATCTTCTGTGAATAGATTCTGTTCACGAACAAAATTCCATAGTTTTTTCCATGCTCCACAGTAATCTACCTTTTTGTATTCTCCTTGACAGTGAATGTATATAACCTGCATAGGTTTCAAAGTCTCAACTCTTTGCTCTAACTTTAAATCTAAATTTACTTGAATTGGTTTCATAATCGAATAAGTTTTATTGTTTCGATAATCGTTAGGCGAAATACCATAAAATGACTTGAAAGCTTTCGACAGAGAACTTGGAACATCATATCCTACCTTATAGGCTATCTCCCTGATAGGCATATCAGAGTAACGCAGGAGTCGTGCTGCAGTCTCGACTCGCATTCTCGTGATAAATGCTCCGATAGGTTCACCTAATATAGCATGCGTTATTCGGTGGAAATGATAAGAGGAGAAGTTTGATAAACCGGCCAGTTTGTCAAGTGAAATTTCCTCTTCAAGATGATTGTTTATGTATTCTATCACGACATTTATACGTCTGGAATACTCTTCAGCAGTCGAAAGTTTCTGTTGCATCTTATTATATTTATTGCTTTACGTGCGGAACCGAGTATCAGTTCCTTTATCGATAGCAAATTTATACCTATACAGAGCAAAGGAGTTGTCCTATCTTGCTAAAGACAAAATTATTATAAAATAATATAAAAGAGGAATTTAATATACATGAAAAAACTCTATGTAGATCACTATTTATGAATCCACATAGAGTTGATGAATATCTTGTAATGGTTATTCTAAGGATTTTAGAACCATCTGATCTTTCTGAAAATCATAAAGCGAGAGCCGATATAAAGATAGATATCATGACAATAACAGTGAAGGCATACTGGAAATTATTCAAGTGTACATCTACGTTCATTCCATAGAAACTTGCAATGAGTGTCGGTACCATAAGTATGATTGATATACTTGTCATACGTTTCATTATGGTATTGACATTATTGGATATGATTGAAGCAAACGCATCCATAGTGCCTGTTAAGATATCGCTGTATATATTTACGGTATTGTAAGCCTGTTTCAACTCAATGACCACATCTTCTACCAGATCTTTATTTTTGTAATCTTTATCTTGGAATATACTCTGTAGTTTTCCGACTATAACCTCATTACCACGAATTGATGTGTTGAAGTAAACCAATGTTTTTTGCAGTTTCATCAATTGTAGGAGGTCTTCGTTACGTATACTCTTCTCCAGCTCTTTTTCAGCTGCAGTGACATCATTATTAATTTGCTTTAGGTATTTCAGAAACCATACAGCTGATGAGTATATCAGTCTTAAGATAAGTTCGTATTTGTTCCTAACGCTTAGGCTCTTCCTACGGGTGTGATTGATGAAATCTGAAATCATTTCTGTATTTTGGAAGCATACAGTGACTACAATTTCATTGTTTGTGATGATACCTAACGGTAAGGTAGTATAAGGAATACTCTTGTTCTGCTGCATAGGGATACGGATGATGGTTAGTAGCCAATTACCTTCAACATCGGTATGTGGTCGCTCATCGGTATCTGAAATGTCTTCTAGGAATGATTCTGGAACTTTAAGTTCATTTTTTAGAAAATTGAAATCATCTTCGTCCGGGGACTCCACATTCACCCAGCAGTTAGGAATCCAATTAGGTTTTTCAACAAAGCCTGTTTCACAATAAAGATACTTTCTCATCTTATTGCCTCCTTTAGTGTTATATCCATCAGAGACAGTAATTGAATGAAATATTGCCTCTTATGAATCAGTTAATAATATAGTACGTTCGCGGTATTGAATCGTCCATTTTAATTTATGTTTTGATTAAATCAGTGCAAAAGTATATAAAACCAAATTAATGTTAGCTTTATATTTAATTAATTATACTTTTTTGTAAAATAAAGGTTATAGTAAATGTTCGGTTTTTGATAAAAGATGTATTTTTATCATTTATTATCAATAGATTATGGATGAGAGCCGTATAATATATCCATGTGAGATATTGTCGCAATACATTAAATATTATTGGATTCTCAAGAGAGAAGATCATGGTAGTTTCAACCTACAGACAATACCGTCGGGATGTTTGCACTTAGTATTCCATAGACAAGGTAGGGTTAATATAGTAGGTTCAGGTAAACAGCCATCCTGTTTTATACGCGGTCAATTCTCGAAAAGCGGTCTGCTTCTTTCCAGTGGAGAGATGGATATGATAGCTGTACTCTTTAAACCTATGGGTATGTGGTCATTCTTCTCTGTCAACATGTCTGAACTGACAGATTCCTATATTGATGTTGAAGAGATAGAGGACACTGGTTTGAATAGGCTCAAAGACGATATTAATAGTGAGGAGGATAGTCTTAGGTGTATTTCACTTATTGAATCATTCTTTATATCACGTCTTTCACTAAATAAAGACAGTTATATATACGAGAGGCTATTGCCATCTGTCACCTCAATGGTCTTGGATAATTCAGTAGCAGTTGAAAAACTTGCTTCTGATAGCTGTTACAGCTACCGACAATATATAAGGCTATTCACTTCGATAACAGGTGTGAATCCGAAAGTATACTCAAGAATTGTTCGTTTTCAGCACTCTCTATATCTTCTACAGCTAAAAGGGAATATCCAACTTGATGAACTCGCCTTTGAATGTGGCTATTATGATGTCTCTCATTTAGTGAAGGAGTTCAAACTTTTTTCCGGATATACTCCTACACAATATATGCTTACACATAATCCGTATTCATCATTCTTTGCCAATGGAAGTGAACTGAATATTATAAAAAATAGAGAGGAGTGATGCCCGTTATAGATAAGTGAATGTCATTTTTTACAGTCGGTATACTATCTCAACATATAATTTTGCACTCATAAAACAGATAATAATATGGAAAAGATTGATTTTAGCGCCATTACTAATGGTATAAGCTCTGTAATAGAGAGCGAAGAGAATATTCTAAGAACTCTGCCTATAGATGTTATCACACAGAGACGAAACAGACAGAATAGAACTATCAAGATGATTCTTGGACATCTTGTTGACTCCGCCTCCAATAATCAGCAGAGGATGGTAAGGCTTCAATATAGTCAGTATCTGCTTGTTTTCCCTGATTATCGTCAGGATAATGATCTATGGATAGCACTTCAGGATTATCAGGATGAAGATTGGCAGAATCTGATCTCACTTTGGAAATATTTCAATCTTCACATGATTCATCTTATTCAGTCGGTAGATAATAGCAAACTTGACAGCTATTGGTGCGATTTTGAGGGCACTAAGGTGACCCTTCAAGAGATGATAGAGGGTTATCTTGATCACCTGCAACTTCATATAAATGAGATTCATGAGTTGATAGGAGCTTAATGATATAGTAGACTATATGTTGTCTATCAGAGTCAAACTTAAATAGTGAGGGTATGATTAGTCATACCCTCTTTTATTGCTCAACATCAAAATATGATACCAATCTTCATAGAGATTGAGTTGTGGCTGAGTTTCTCCAAAAACTCAGCTTTGAATAGCTCATTCTCGCAACTTTTTATCCTTTCAAGCTCTTGTAACTCATATCCTATGGCAAATGATATTTTCTTATCTTTTAAGATAGGATACTGTATACCTATAGAGGGGTTGAAGTAAAAGCCACCGTTAGTTTTTTCCTCTGGGGCAAAGCTATGGCCCAAAGCACATTCCACATATGGCGTAAACTTCTTAGGCTTAGTTATGATATACTTAGCATCGGCAAAGAGTGGCAGCAATCCCTTCTCGTATATGTGTACTCCTGTTCCAACTCCTGCATAAAACCTGTCGCTTATTTTATACAAACCTATTATTTGTAAGTTGAATGGAGTGCTGGAAGGTTGGCTAAAGTCAATGGCTGTCCCGACATTCGTCGATACTATTACATTATCACCTCTTTTTGCAGAAGCAATAGATGCTGTGCTTAGTATAATAAATAGTAATATTAGTCTTTTCATTTTATTGTTACAGTTATGTTCTCTACTATATGCAAGGCTGTAGTCAGACCCGAGAGGTCATTGCTGATCTCTCCTGAATTTCCTTGAGGGTCGCTGTGTCCTAATAGCTTAGCCTGGAATGTTTTTTCTCCTTTTGACAGATCAATATCTGCTGCATATACCAATGCCGGCTGTCCGCTTCCCTCTTTCCCTCCTGAATAGTTTTTGTCTCCCTCCTTAGCTGATCTTGGGAAACTATCGTTGAAGTCGGTAGAGTGGTTTATCTCAATCTTCACTACAAACTCTTTCATTGAACTTTGGCTCAGCTTTATATCGAAACTACCTTGAGGTGTAGCCCCGGAAATACCATCTGTCAATGGCTCCTTTTTTGTTGGAAGATAAAGGCCGTCATCATACTTTATACCACGTGAATAACACCAGTGGGGTAATGCCTCCTTGCGTCGGTTTCCTCCGGACATCAGCCATGATTGTGTGGCAATTTTATGTGTTACATATACAGTGGATAGATAGTTACCCTGTTTGTCCTCCAGCCATATAGCTATCTGCGGAGCATTCTTCTTAGATATTCCAAGGAACAGGGGGAAGTCATGCAGCCACTCATCACCCTTTTCAATATGAACTTTCATATCTCCTTTGTTGTATTCAATCTCTTCCTGCTGACAAGAATAGAGGCATATTAGCCAGAATAAAATAAAAAACAGTTTCATTTTCTTCATTTTACGTTCTATAATTAGTAAATTGTTTATGTTACTTATCGGTAACACCGAGGGTATATTAATAGTATTTATACGATATTCAAAAAACTTGATTAGTTGGTAAACAAATTATCTACCATGCTGTCTATTCCATTTTCTATCTGTTCCCATCCTGATTCTTTGTCAAGTGGGATACCATTGTATACAGGACAGAACTCTCCAAGCATGATAAGATAGGTTATTGAAGCGGTTGCCATTGAAGCAAAGACTGCCATTTCGCTTTGCTCTTTTCCGGTAAGTTCGCAAACTCTCTCAATAAGCTTTACGCCGACATTCTCTCTTTGTTCCCTCAACTTAACAATCATCTCATTGTTTGAGGATAGTTCCCAACGATATATTCTTTTTAGAGTAGGGTCTTTTCTTAATTGCTCTATATGCTGGTGAAACATCTTTTTTATGAAATCGGGAATCTCCTCTTTAGAAGTGATTTCTAAAGGGAAGTTTATCCAGAAATCATGTTGGCGTATATATGATGCAATCAATCCATCTACAGAGCTGAAGTAGCGATAGATAAGAATTTTTGAAACTCCGGAGCGTGCAGCAATAGCATTGACGCCAATCTTTTCAAATCCCTCCTCAGCTATCATCTCACCGATGGCATTAAGTATCCTTTTTTCGGTCGATTCTCTATCTTTTTCTCTTGCAGTGATATTCATTTTCTTTTCATGTTACCAATCGGGAACAAAGGTATGTTACTTATCGGAAACATGCAAGCTAAATCAATTATTTTTGAAAGATGTTTATATAAATCTCTACTTTGAAGGCAAATTGTACTTTATTTGTAAAGACAACGCTAATTACTATGAATGCATTATTGACTAATGAGATTGAAAAGTTCTATGAACTGCTCATTAAAAAGATCTCTCTTTTATCCAAGCTTGATGTGGATGATGTCAAGCTTATCAAATCATTATTTCATTTTGAACATTATAAGAAGGATGAGCCGATAATACGAGTGGGAGAGGTTTCGGATAAAGCTTATTATATTATTTCCGGATATATGAAATATTATAAGCTGCTTGAGAGTGGTGACGATCTTATAATCCATCTCTATGCACCAGATAACTTTGCAGCTTCTCTTGATAGTTTTTTCAAGAAAGAAAGATCGAAAGAGGAGTTGACATGTATAACTGACTGTAGGCTTTTCTCTATAAGCAAGACCAATTTAGAGATACTATTTTCTACAAATGAGAAATGGGGGACTTTTGGTAGAAAACTTATGGAGACCTTTTTAATAGAGAAGGAGGAGAGGATTATTGACCAGATATCACTTACTGCTCAGCAAAGATATATCAAGCTTATTGAGACACATCCCGGTATAGTGCAGAACGTACCTATAAAACTGATAGCCTCATTCATTGGTGTAAAACCGGAATCACTGAGTCGTATAAGAAAACAGATTAACTAACATTTGTTAGGTGTGCGAGTGGATACACTGCTTTATTTTTGCAATAAAAAATGAAGACAGTATTAATTACAGGAGCATCAAAAGGTATTGGCCGAGCAACGGCGATTCTATTCAGTCAGAAGGGATGGAATGTTGCTGCAGCAGTAAGGGAGATAGATACAGAAGAGCAATATCCCGAGAATGTATGCCCATTTATCATTGACATCAGAGATAGAGAATCAATAAATAGGTGCATCGAACAGGTTGTGAATTATTATGGGAGAGTTGACTTGCTTGTAAACAATGCAGGCGTTTACTCAACCTCACCCTTGGAGTGCATATCTGAAGAGGATCTGAATAATGTCATACAGACAAATGTAAAAGGCACTCTATATATGACTCAGGCAATGCTTCCCTATTTCAGAACTAATAAAGGCGGAACAATAGTAAATATCTCATCGATAGCCGGTAGAGTAACATTCCCCTTCCAATCGGTATATCACACATCAAAATGGGCTATTGAAGGATTGAGTGAGAGCCTCTATTATGAACTAAAAAATCTGAATATCAAGGTGAAAATAGTAGAGCCCGGAATGGTACATACAAGTCTTTATAGATCAGTATTGGATTTGTCTGCAGAGAGATTTCCTATGGAGTATAGAGAGAACTTTGCCCATTGGCATAGTTACCTGATAAATAACTATGATAATGGTTATGACCCGATATTGGATGCAAGAAGAGTCTATCAGGCGGCAAATGATAGAAGTTCAAAACTTAGATATACTTCGGATTCCTCCACAAAGTTTGTGCTTATTCTACGCAGGATTTTCCCTACATGCATTTTGCAAAGGCTTATCTATTCGATATGTAAACTTAAGTAGAAGAGTTGGTCTGTTATAGATTCAGACGGTAGTAACTCAAGATATTATCATAGACAAAACTATTGGCTTCAAGGGCTTTGCAAGAAGGTATATTCTCTTTTTCAGGCATAACGATTATGGACTTGGCACCTTTTATTTCTCTGATATTTTTTATGAGTTCAGCAATAATTAATTTACCATATCCTTTTCCTAGATAATTAGTATTGCCAATGAGATAGTCAATGCTAAATGTATATCCGGCAGAGTTCACTGTATACCAATCCTCCTGAGCATAGAAACAGTCATAATATTGACAGAATGCAAAAGGAGTCTCTTGATCATAGACAATAAGATGATTAAGAAAGCTATATTCTGTATCTCTGCCGGCAATCTCGTTAATCCATTCTTCAGGTTGATGATACCATCTAAGAATATAGTCTTGATACACCCATTTTTTGAATAGGGCAAGATCCTTATCTTCAATTTTTCTTAACTTAATCTCCATATTAGTTCATTTTATGTAGCTCGATTAGTATTCTCTTCAAATATACTCTTTTAGTACAATATTTGTATAAGTTCTTCAAGTAGAGAATCATTTTATCGAAAAACATATATTGGTTACATCCACAAAAAACAGATAACCAATAGGCAATATTTAGCCATTATTCTCAACTGATTCTTTGTCCTAAGTTTTAGTTTTATTATCCTAAGGCTTAGGATAATAAAACTAAGGCTTAGGATTATTGTCCACAAGCATAATTTTAAGTTCAGGACTGTAATAACAGAATAATATTTCGCGGTTTCCTTTTGTTTATACATATAAAGTACCGACTTCTTATTTTCACTTCCTTTATTAGTAACTTTAATAAGATGATTGTATATTTGTATGTATTAGTGGTTATTCATGTATGTTACTCTCTTTGTGAAAATGTTTCTAACAATATATGGTGCAAATTTTAATAATAGATGACGAAGAACCTATCCGTAAATTATTAGCTCGCATAATAGAGCTAGAAGGTTACAAGGCATGGACAGCAGGCAGTTGCAGTGATGCGTTAAAACAACTGCAAAAGCAACAGTTTGATGTTATATTATGTGACGTTTTTTTGCCTGACGGAAATGGAGTTGATTTTATTTTTGATATAAAAAAGTATTCGGGTGATGCAGCCATAATATTACTTACTGCACATGGTAATATTCAAGATGGTGTCCAAGCAATCAAAAATGGGGCGTTTGACTACATAACCAAGGGTGATGATAACCGTAAAATCATACCTACAATAAATCGTGCTATTGATGATATTGAACAAAAGAGAGGGAAGAAACCATCTTCAGTACCTTATTCTTTTGACTCCATTGTTGGAAATTCACAAGCAATTAAGCAGGCTATTATTCTGGCGCAAAAGGTTTCAAGAACAGATGCTTCTGTATTACTGACAGGGGAAACAGGCACGGGAAAAGAAGTTTTTGCACATGCTATTCATCAAGCTAGCCAAAGGTCAGGACAAGCCATTGTTGATATAAATTGTTCTGCCTTTAGTAAGGATCTGTTGGAAAGTGAATTGTTCGGTTATAAGGCTGGTGCCTTTACTGGGGCTTTGAAGGACAAGAAAGGATTGTTTGAAGTTGCCAACCATGGAACAATTTTCTTGGATGAAATTGGAGAAATGGCTTTTGAATTGCAAGCCCGACTTTTACGCGTATTGGAATCAGGTGAATATATTAAAATTGGCGATACAAAACCTACGAAAGTTGATGTTAGGATTATATCAGCGACGAATAGGGATTTGAAAGAAGAGATAAAACGTGGTAATTTCCGTGAGGATTTATACTTCCGTTTGTCTGTGTTTCAGATAAACTTGCCTCCGTTACGCGACAGAAAGGAAGACATCCAGGAGTTGTCGCACATTTTTTTGGACAAGTTTGCAGAGAAACTTAAAAAGGAAATTCTCGGCATATCTCCACAGGTACTTGATATATTAAAAAATACAGAGTGGAAAGGAAATGTCAGAGAACTGAGGAACGTTATAGAGAGGTGCACCATTGTATGTGATAACCAGATTACTGTTGAAGATTTGCCATTAGAACTACAAAAAGGAAATTTTAAAGTTCCAGTCATGAAAGATGAGTTTGAACTTGCAGAAATTGAGAGAATGCATATTATAAAAGTGTTACAATACACTAATGGTAATAAGACAGAGACGGCACGTCTCTTAAAAATAGGACTGGCAACTCTTTATCGCAAGATTGAAACATATCACATAGAGGTATAATATGCCGACTAGCGATTAAAGATAAATTGTTTATAAGTGGCTGTAGAACAGGCATGCTACTTACAAACAATTATGAAACAACAGCGATGAAATTCTTTTATGATTTTAATCGTATTGTAAAACAACTTCCTTTTCCTATTTCACTTTCTATGGACAAAGTGCCTCCATGAGCCTCCACAAAATCCTTTGATATTGACAATCCCAATCCACTACCTTGTACTTTCGTTCCCGGGACACGGAAATAATGGTCGAAAATACTCTGATGATAGCGTGGATCTATACCCCTTCCGAAATCACGGACATACATTTCAATGTAATTATCTTCCATCTGTTGAGCACCAATGATGATACGACCATTCTCTGGTGAATATCTGATAGCATTCGAGAGTAGGTTAGTCAACACCCATGCAATCTTTTCGCTGTCAACAAATAATTTACCGATTTTACTTTCCGGATATTGTACTTCAATTTGAATATTGAATTTCTCTGCTTGTATGTGGTTAGCTTTTATTGCATATTCAATCAATTCTATAGGTTTTGTGATACGTGGCTTAAGTTGTAGGTTACCTGATTCTACTTGTGTCATATTAAGTAATTCACTGGTAATACTAAGCAAGCGTTCACTGTTGTCTTGAATGCTTTTGGCTAACTCTTTCTGCTCCTCGTTTAAATTGCCGACCCTATTATCCTCAAGTAACTGAAGACCCATCATGATGGCAGAAATTGGAGTTTTCAGTTCATGAGAAATGGTTGAAATAAAAGTGGTCTTGGCAGAATCTAATTCCTTGAACTCCGTGATGTTTTTAAGCATTATGACATATCCTTCTTTTACAGAGCCTGAGTTATTTCTATCAGGTTTGTTTATCTGCATATAATTCATCTGAAAATAACTTTCCTTGTCGTCTGCATATATTTTTAGTGGTTCAGATTTGCCAACCTTATCGTTATTTTGTGAATCTATAAGTTCACGAATTAGCCTCCTTAGCAGGTCATTGTGCATAGAAACATCTTGAGCTGGCTTTTGTAAAATATCCTCACGCTTCAGATTAAGAACATTCAAAGCTTCATCATTTATAAATAATATGGTAAGTTCATTATCCAAACCTATAATGGGTTCTTTTACGCTATTGATAATGGTTTCCATATAATTTTTAGCTGCCTTAATTTGGGCAAGTGTGCTTGAATGATAATCGGACAATCTTTTTGCCATTCTATTGAAATTTTCGGAAACTTCCTTTTGGTTTTCTAAGTTTAACCGTCGGTCATAATTGTGATTGGCAATATCTTTAATTCCGTCAGTGATTTCTTTTATTGGTTTGTTGAAGTATGAAGGAAAAATAGTAAGCATGAAAAGGCCTATTATAATACAAATACCTCCGACAACAGAAATCCAGAGTAGAGCATTCTTTAGCCCTATGCCTGCAGCAGGGCTATTGGGATCTGTTGCAGTCAATATCTGTAAGTAAACAATGGAAAGTGACACTAACAATACAATCATAGAAACAAGTATTCCTATTACTACAGTCAATTTTGTCTTAGTACTCATAACGAAAATATTTTATTGTGGAAATATAATTAATTTTATATCCATTTCGGAAAGTTTTCTTAGGAAATAACTGTAACGATGTAATTTAAGAATCTTACTGAAATTTAAATTGGGTTGTCCGATGCAGACTGTCGTAATGTGGCGTTCGCGACATACATCGATAATTGTTTGCACTATGTTGGATGATGAAACCTGTACCAATTCACCTCCAAGTTCTGTTACCAGCTTGAAATTGTTAAGCAAATGTCGTTGTACTGACAAATTAATACGATCCGGACTTTCTGATGGCATTTGCACGTATAAAGCGAAAAAAGCAGTATTATAGCGAGATGCTAAGCGTGCAGTACGTCGTATGATATGCCTTGGAGTTTTTTCTTTACTGCTAATACAAGCTAAGAACAGTTCCCGATGAACAGCTTTATCTTCTGGGATGACCTCGGTTTCTACCTTTTTCTCTACTCGAAATGCCACCTCCTTTAGGGCTAATTCACGCAATTGAAGTATGTTCTCTGTCTTGAAGAAATTACTAAGGGCTGTTTGTATTTTTTCAGTTTTATATATTTTCCCTGCTTTTAAACGATTAATTAGCTCTTGAGCTGTCAAGTCTATATTGACAACCTCATCTGCTTCTTCCAGAACTTTGTCAGGAATACGTTCCTTTACTTCAATGCCGGATATTCCTTTAATATCTTCATTAAGGCTTTCAATGTGTTGAATATTTACTGCAGATACAACGTTAATACCTGCTTCCAAGAGTTCCATTACATCTTGCCATCGTTTTTCATTACGGCTACCTTCAACATTGGTGTGAGCAAGTTCGTCCACAATAACTAATTCCGGGCGTAACTGAAGAATGGTATCTACATCCATTTCTTCCAATTCTTTTCCTTTATAAAATATAATCTTGCGGGGTATTACAGGTAATCCATCTAACTGCGCTTCAGTATCTGCACGCCCATGTGTTTCAACATAGCCTATCTGTACATCAATTCCGTTATCCAGCATTTCATGGGCTTCCTGCAACATTCTATATGTTTTACCAACACCGGCTATCATTCCGATATAAATCTTAAAAACACCTCGTTGAGAACGTTTTATCAGATTTAAAAAATGCTGTACGCTTTCTTCTCTATTTCCCATATGTATTTCTATTCAAAATATTATTTTGCGATTTTAAGACAATTGCTTTTAGCTTTTACTGAAAATTTAGATGTGCATATAAACAAAAGTACTTTAATGGCTTACTCTATATAACGACTATTGAATATTATTTTATTGTAGGGTTTATTTCCTCTAATGCAACATTTAATTTCAGAACGTTCACTTTTGCAGGGCCGAACAACCCTAATAGAGGTTTCTCTATAGCCTTAGCAACGATTTCTTTTACTTTGGCTTCACTCATGCGACGTGCTGATGCGACGCGTTTCACTTGTACGTAAGCACTTTCTGGAGTTATGTCCGGATCAAGTCCTGAAGCACTGGCTGTTACCATTTCTGCCGGAACTTCTTTACGGCTTAAATATGGATGATGCACAAGAAAAGTATCAATTCTTGCTTCTACTTCTGCCAAGTATTCTTTATTGGAAGGTCCTTTATTACTACCGGCAGAACTTGACGCATCGTATCCATTACCGGCGCATGAAGGCCGTCCCCAGAAAAAGATATCTTTTGTAAAAGTCTGGCCTACATTGGCTACTCCTACTACTTTGCCATTTAAAGTCACCGTTTCAGCATTCCCGTCTTTTCCAGGGCCAGCAAAATGAGCAAATATCAAAAGTATTAATATATATAATACCGCGAAAAACAGACAGAAAACGAGTGTGATACGGATGGATTTCATTAAATTTTTCATAACTACTATGGTTTTGAATGTTGTTATTAAAAGAACAATCCTACAAATAAATCAATCAGCTTAATACCTATGAAAGGTGCAATTAAGCCACCTATTCCATAAATCAATAGGTTGCGTCTGAGTAAAGCACTAGCACCTATTGGTTTATAAGCAACACCCTTAAGTGCTAATGGTATCAAAATAGGAATTATTATAGCATTGAATATGATAGCAGAGAGAATAGCACTTTCAGGGCTATGCAATCTCATTATATTTAATGCCGAAAGTTGTGGAACTGAAAGCATGAACAATGCCGGAATGATAGCAAAATATTTAGCCACATCATTAGCGATAGAGAATGTTGTCAGTGTACCACGTGTCATTAGCAGCTGCTTACCAATTTCAACGATCTCAATTAACTTGGTCGGGTCATTATCCAAATCGACCATGTTTCCTGCTTCCTTTGCTGCTTGAGTACCACTATTCATTGCTACACCTACATTAGCCTGTGCTAAAGCAGGAGCGTCATTAGTTCCATCTCCCATCATAGCGACCAATTTACCTGCTGCCTGTTCTTTTTTAATGTAGTTCATTTTATCTTCAGGCTTAGCTTCAGCTATAAAGTCATCAACACCTGCCTTTTCTGCAATGTATTTTGCCGTCAATGGATTGTCACCAGTTACCATTACTGTCTTTACTCCCATCTTGCGTAAACGTTCAAAACGTTCTTCTATACCTGGCTTGATAATATCCTGCAATTCAATTACCCCGGCAATTTTCTTATTAATGCATACAACCAATGGAGTTCCACCGTTGCTGGTTATTCGTTGGATAATACCTTCGATCTCATTCGGGAATTCGTTACCTGCTTCCTTGGCAATGTTACGAATTGCATCAAATGCTCCCTTACGGATTTGAGTACCATCCTTCAGGTTGATACCGGAGCACTTAGTTTCTGCGGTGAACATAATCATGTGTGCTCCTTCTGTATTCAAGGTACGCATGCGGATTCCCTGGCCACGGCCTAACTCGATAATAGATTTACCTTCAGGAGTCTCGTCAGATACAGAGGATAGCATACATGCCTCAATAAAACTACGCTTGTCGAGGCCGTCTATTGGATAGAAGTCCGTAGCCTTACGATTACCAATCGTTATAGTACCGGTTTTGTCTAGTAACAATGTATCTACATCACCGGCAGTTTCAACTGCTTTTCCTGATTTAGTAATTACATTAGCACGTAAAGCACGATCCATGCCTGCAATTCCAATGGCAGATAGCAGGCCACCTATTGTAGTTGGAATTAAACAAACAAACAGGGATATGAAGGCTGCAATCGTGATGTTAGTGTTGGTATAGTCTGCCATCGGTTTCAAAGTAATGCATACCACCAAAAATATTAGAGTAAATACGGCTAACAGAATGGTCAAGGCAATTTCATTAGGTGTTTTTTGTCGGCTAGCTCCTTCAACTAATGAAATCATTTTATCCAAGAAGCTTTCTCCAGGCTGAGTTGTGACTACCACCTTAATATGATCCGACAATACTTTTGTTCCACCTGTTACGGAACTTTTGTCACCACCGGCTTCACGAATGACAGGGGCAGATTCGCCTGTTATGGCACTTTCATCAATGGAAGCCAAACCTTCAATGATTTCTCCATCGGCAGGTATCACATCGCCCGCTTCACATTCGAACAGATCGCCTTTTTTAAGTTGGGAGCTGCTAACGTTCTTTACCTTACCATCTACAATAAGTTTTGCAGGTGTTTCTTCACGCGTTTTACGCAAACTGTCAGCTTGTGCCTTACCTCGTGCTTCTGCAATTGCTTCTGCAAAGTTTGCCAATAACAAAGTAAGAAACAAAGTAACAAAAATCAAGAGATTGTAAATAAATGAACCCTGTGAACTGCTTACTACTGAATTTAAAGTTACAAGCAGCATTATAAACGTTGAAACCTCTACCGTAAACATGATAGGATTCTTTATCATAATCCTAGGATTCAATTTGATGAATGATTGTTTTATACTTTCTATAATTTGATCTTTCTGAAACAAAGATGTTTTATTATCTGTTTTCATGATTCAATGCAGTTGTGAATTAATATTATAAGCTAAAGTGCTCTGCTAAAGTACTTAAAGCTAGAGCTGGGAAGAAGGAAAGAGCTGCTACGATTAAGATGACAGCAAAAGTCATTATACCAAATGTTGCTGTATCTGTTCTTAGTGTTCCGGTGCTTTCAGGTATGTATTTTTTTTGTGCCAACAGACCTGCTATAGCAACTTGCCCAACAATAGGAATGAAACGGCTAAATATAATGATAATGCTACAGGAAAAATTCCAGAACCAAGTATTATCTCTCAAGCCTTCAAAACCGGAACCGTTGTTAGCTGCACAAGAGGTGAATTCATAAAGTATCTCGCTCAAACCATGGAATCCGGGATTGTTAATCCATCTGCCTTCATTCTCTACAAACGACGGAGCATGTACATACAAATAAGCAGCCAAAGCTGTTCCCACCAAGATAAAGAAAGAATGAAGTAAAGCTACAATAGAAGCTATCTTCATTTCTTTAGTTTCCACTTTATGGCACATGAATTCAGGTGTACGTCCTACCATCAGTCCACTGATAAATACAGCAATAATGATGAAAGTAAAGTAGTTCATCCATCCTACACCTATACCTCCGAACCATGTATTGATTTGCATATTCAGCATTTCCATCATACCGGACAATGGCATTGTAGAATCATGCATTCCGTTAACAGATCCATTTGATGTAGCCGTTGTAGCTATACTCCATAAACCTGTTGCAGCTGCACCCAAACGAATTTCCTTTCCTTCCATGGAGCCATTGTCCTGAGCAATACCCATAGCATCAATTCTAGGATTTCCACCCATTTCCTGTGATACATTGATAAATACCCCTATCAGAAAAGCTGCCAGCATAACACAAAATATGCTGTATCCAAATTTCTTACGGTTTACGTAGAAACCGAATGCAAAAACCATTGCCATTGGAACAAGCAGGATAGACAAGCATTCAACCATATTAGTCAGATAGGTAGGATTTTCTAGCGGATGTGAAGAATTAGCGCCAAAATATCCACCACCACAGGTACCCAATTGCTTTATAGGGACAATCGCTGCAACAGGACCTTGGGAGACATTCTGTGTTGAGCCTTCAAGTGTTTTTATCTCTATTTTACCCTCAAATCCCATAGGTATACCCTGTGTGATAACAATAAATCCTACAATCAAAGATAGAGGTAATAGTATACGGGTACAACTTAACACTAAATAATTCCAAAAGTTGCCTATAGTCTTAGTGCTCTTTTCACCTAAAGCTTTCATTATGCCTGCCATGGCAGCCATGCCGGTTGCAGCTGTAATAAACTGGAGGAGCATGATAACAAACAATTGAGTGAAATAGGTCAAATTGCTTTCACCGCTATAGTGCTGTTCATTGCAGTTGGCTATAAACGAAATGCAAGTGTTAAATGCCTGGTGGGCTGTTTGTCCAATATTCCCATCAGGATTAAGTGGCAAGTATCCTTGAACACCCAAAAGCACAAATCCCCAAAAGAACCAAAATAAATTTACTACAAGCAATGCTCTTAGAAATTGCTTCCAGTTCATCTCTTCATTAGGATTGATACCTGACAAACGGAAAATAGTTCTCTCTATCGGTTTCATAAAATCCGACCAAACCTTATTACCCTTATAAACCTTTGCTATGTATTTACCCAACGGGTAACTCAAAACAACCATCAGCACAATTTGTGCTATAATACCTAATATTTCTGTATTCATATCTTCTGTTTTTGATGGACTGCAAGTCACATGCAACGAACTTTACAATATCTTTTAAAATTTCTCCGGCTTTATCAATACATACATGATATAACCAAACATGATTAAACCTACAATAAACAAGACCGTGTACATAAATCTCTCCTTTTTAAATGTTTTCAAACCAATCAATACATTTCCAGAACAGTAAAAAACAGCCTAGTCCACTTAGAATACAGACTGCTAAACCAATTGTGAATGGATTCATATCTATTTAATTATTATTATAACATTGATTAAGCAAGAGCTGTGCCAAAGATGTGATTTGGGTTATAATAGGTTGTGTATCAATATACTATTGATTTTTTGTAATCAGAGGGGGAAATAAAACCTTATCAAAATGAGAAGGTACTTTTTTATTATGAGATGCCATTCTATTTTCTACTATGGAATAGAATTAAAAATATGAATATGCAAGAAGAGTCTTTTCATTAGAACATGGAGGAAGGTTTTCTATTTAGTTTTAATAAAAATAATAGGAATGCAAGTATAATTCTAGTAGGCAAGAAAAAGTTCCCAAACAATAATTTATTAATTGTTTGGGAGCTTTTATGTGTTGCTACTAAAAAAACGAAATTTATAGTTTTCTATTCAATATTGATGTCGCCTTTAAGATATAGTCTAGCCTGTCCACTTATTTCTACCCTATCTCCAGATAATTTGCATTGCAAATATCCTTTACGTTCTGATAGTTGTACAGCAGATAGATTCTCCTTATTTAATTTTTTAGTCCAATATGGAGTCAAGGTAGTATGTGCTGAGCCTGTTACAGGATCTTCGATTATTCCTGATTGAGGAGCAAAGAACCTTGAAACAAAATCTATGTTCTCTCCTTTTGCAGTAATAATAACACCTCGTCCTTTCAACTTAGTAATAAATTCGAATTGCGGTTTTATATTGATAATATCTGCTTCATTTTCGAAGACCAACATATAATCAGTTTTTCCTTTATATGCCTCAATAGGTTTTTTATCAAAGCAACTTATTATATCTTCTGAAATAGTAATATTATAATATTCATCGATAGGGAAATCGAGTGTTAAGTCCTTATCATCTCTACGTACATTCAGTGCACCACTTCTGGGGGAGAAAAATTCAATACAATCACCTTGATGATTTTCATAGTTGAATAGAACAAAAGCTGAGGCCAAAGTTGCATGTCCGCATAAATCTACTTCAACCTTTGGAGTGAACCATCTTATTTCGTATTGCTCATCTCTTTTAACAATGAATGCAGTCTCAGCAAGGTTATTTTCCATTGCTATTTTTTGCATTATTTTTTCATCTATCCATTTACTGAGTGGGCATACGGCTGCCGGATTACCCATAAACAACTTATCCGTAAATGCATCAACTTGATATAGCTTATACTTACTCATAATTGTATAATATTATTTTTGTCAAAGTTATATGAAATATAAGCTTCTCGTTTCCAGAAAGCTGAATAATTATTCTGACACAATAAAGTGCAGATTATAGACTATAACAATTTTCCTTGTTCTACCTCTTTAGATTCAAATTGTATTATTGATCTACGTTTTTTCACTAGTTCTAAAAAATCCATCTTTTCTCAATTTTAAGTTTTGAACAAAGTTATACATGTGGGAGTGCATAAAGTTGTACTTATTTTCGTTTATAGTGTATGATTTTGATAGAAGTTATTTAATTGTTGTCATTATTTCTTGTCTTCATTATTGCAATCCTTTAGAATGCCAACAAATTAAAATTCAAGATAATAGTTAATTATTTCCATTTATTGTGCAATAAAAAGAGTTCATTACAAAAACGAAGTAATATAATTTGCTATATCAAAATTCTTCATTAGTTTTGTAAACTGAACATTGAAAATAATCCAATGAATAGTTCTCGAAATAGTGATTTTGTTTTGTCGGTTTATAGTGATTCAAGGAGCGTATTCTCGTTGAAGGACATTGCTATGCTTATAGGAGAGAGCGATTTTAAGAGGTTGAATGAACGGTTGAATTACTATGTCCGCAAAGGAAAGCTACTCCGTCCGCGTAAAGGTATATATGTTAAACCCAACTACAACCCACAAGAATTGGCTTGTACGCTATATACTCCATCTTATATTTCGTTGGAATATGTGTTGCAAAAAGCCGGAGTTGTTTTCCAATATGACGAACGGATAACTATAGTGAGCTATTTGAGCCGTAGTGTAGATATAGAAGGTTGCACTTATGGTTATAGAAAAATCAAGGGTGAGATTCTTATCGTCACGCAGGGTATCAATCAAATCGGTAATGTAAATATTGCCACACCAGAACGTGCCTTTTTAGATATCTTGTATTTGGATGCAACATACTATTTCGACAACCTAAATCCTCTTGATAAGAATTTAATAACTAAACTTTTACCTATATATAATTCCAAAACGCTTACAGCAAGGGTTAATAAACTGCTTACAAATGGTTAACATCAACAGACATAAATTTTTTCTGACGCAGATACTAAAAGACATTTTTTCTGATATTGAGTTAGCAAATAACCTCGGTTTCAAAGGTGGGACGGCATTGATGTTTTTTTATGATTTGCCCCGTTTTTCGGTCGATTTGGATTTTAACCTACTCGACTTAGCAAAAGAAAAAACGGTGTATGAAAAGGTGCGAAAAATTTTGTTGAAATATGGCAAGATATTCGACGAAGCAATGAAGTTCTATGGCCCGATTATCGTACTGGATTATGGTGTTGGCGAACGGAAATTGAAAATAGAAATATCCAACCGGCAGTGGGATAACCATTACGAAAGAAAAAACTTGCTTGGCATCAATATGCAGGTAATGGTTGCTCCTGATATGTTCGCTCATAAACTCTGCGCTTTACTTGACAGGGGAGAATTAACGAATCGTGATATCTTTGATAGTTGGTTCTTCATGCAGAAACAAACACCGATAAACAAAGAGATTGTTGAAACCCGTATGGAAATGCCACTTGCTGACTACATACAGAAATGTATCGACCATCTTGAAAGTATGAGCGACAGAGGTATTCTGAATGGTTTGGGTGAACTAATGGATGAGGATATGAAGAAGTTCGTTCGTAAAAGACTAAGGGTAGAAACCATATCCCTGCTTAGGTTCTATAAAGAATTTCCGATTCTTGCATAGGATAATAGGCAAATTGCAATGTGCTTTCATTTGTGAAAATGACTAAAACCGTTAACTCTTCCCAACCCCAAACGGATATATAGTGATCCATAATGACTGAGCCCAAATATGTACGGATTAAGGTAAATAAAAAATCCCTGAAATAAGAATTTCAGGGATTTTATAAATTTAAATTCTTTTAGAAGTGGTGCCACCAGGAATCGAACCGGGGACACAAGGATTTTCAGTCCTTTGCTCTACCAACTGAGCTATGGCACCATTTGTTTAGCGGTTGCAAAGGTAGTCAAAGTTTTGATATTTCCAAATAGTTAAATGAAAAAAGCATCGATTCAAACGATTTATTGGGATGAATCAATGCTTTTTGTTATGCTATTTTTTCTCTTGCAGTGGATTCCAACCTTGAGCTTTAAGTTCCATCTCATTGCCATCACGTGTTACTATGCCAAGTCCAAGTTCCGGCTTAGTAATATGGCCGATAATCTTAATGCCTTTCATCCCTTCCAATTTCTCGTGGTAGGTGAGTGGTGCTGTGAAGAGAAGTTCATAATCTTCTCCTCCGTTAAGGGCACATGTGGTAACGTTCATATTAAGCTCTTCAGCCATTACTGCAGTCTGATAATCTATAGGGATTCTATCCTCATAAATTCTACAACCTGTATTGCTCTGCTTGCATATGTGCATAAGCTCTGAAGAGAGACCATCTGAGATGTCCATCATTGCAGTAGGTTTGATACCTGCCTTATCAAGATCTTCTATAATATCTCTTCTTGCCTCAGGCTTTAGCTGACGTTCGAGTATATACTCTTTGCCTGAAAAGTCGGGGTTGACTTCATCGGCATCTTCGAAGACTGCTTTCTCTCTCTCAAGAAGTTGCAGACCCATATATGCAGCTCCCAAATCTCCACTTACACAGATAAGATCGGTAGGCTGTGCCTGGTTTCTGTATACAATCTTATCCTTGTCGCCGCTACCAATGCAGGTGATGCTGATAGCAAGTCCGGTCATAGATGATGTGGTGTCGCCACCAACTATATCTACATTATGTATCTGACAAGCCATCTTAACTCCGTCGAAGAACTGTTCTATGTCCTCCACGCTGAAACGCTTGGATATAGCCAGAGAAACTGTAATCTGTTTAGGAGTACCATTCATGGCATAGATATCCGAGAAGTTCACTATGGCAGATTTATAGCCAAGGTGTTTCAGCGGTGTATATATCAGGTCGAAATGAACACCCTCCATAAGAAGGTCGGTTGTAACAAGAACCTCTTTATTGTTATATTCCAAAACAGCAGCATCATCACCAATTCCATAGACTGTCTCAGGATTCTGAGGCTTTATATCTTTAGTCAGATGGTCGATAAGACCAAATTCACCAAGTGTTGCTATTTCAGTTCTGTTTGTCTGTTGCATATATTATGCTCTATTAATTAATTCTCGCATAATCTCAGTCATCTTAGGCTGTGCTGCATCTGCTGCTTTCTGCACCTCTTCGTGAGAAACCTCAACAATCTTACCTATTACACCAAGATCTGTGATTACTGATATTCCGAATACTTTGATACCGCAATGGTTGGCTACTATAACTTCAGGTACTGTTGACATACCAACAGCATCAGCACCAAGAGTATGGAACATCTTATATTCTGAAGGAGTCTCGAATGTTGGACCCTGAGTACCAAGGTAAACACCATGCTGAACCTTTATATTCTTCTCTTTTGCTATCTCCATAGCTTTTTGGATAAGCTCTTTTGAGTAAGCATGGCTCATATCAGGGAAACGTGGACCATATTCAATGTTCTTTCCTCTCAATGGATGTTCAGGAAAGAAGTTGATATGGTCGGTGATAATCATCAAGTCACCTACATCAAATGTTGGGTTTGTACCACCTGAAGCATTAGATACAAAGAGAGTCTTTATTCCAAGTTCACGCATTACACGTACAGGGAATGTAACCTCCTTCATGCTGTATCCTTCATAAAAGTGAAATCTTCCTTGCATCGCCATAATATCTTTATTGCCAAGCTTTCCAAAGATTAACTTACCTGAATGTCCCTCTACTGTTGATACAGGGAAGTTAGGTATATCTTTATAGTTGATTTCGTATTTTTCAGTAATTTCGTGTACAAGACTTCCTAATCCGGTGCCAAGGATAATGGCTGTCTCCGGATTTGTGTGCATTCTTTCACTAAGAAAGGCTGCTGTTTCTTGGATTTTTTCTAACATATTCGTTTATATTATAATTAAACATTTTTTCTTGGTCTGATAGGAATTTCACCTCTATAGGCAATACATAAATATATTGCTTAAGGTAATCATCAAGAGCTGGATGTGAAGATAGCTTCGCTGCATCCTTCTCTGTTGTTATAATCATACGTTTTCTATCAGGTAATTGTTCAAACTGATCTCTGATAGATTTAATATCCTCTTTGCTAAAGTCATGATGGTCACCGAAAGATATGTGATGTATGTTATCACTATACTCTTTAAGATCATCGATGAGCTTATATGCTGAGGCTATGCCGGTTACGACAAGAATATGTACATCACTCTTAATTTTGGTTAGGGGATATTCTCCATCCTCATGAGCAAGACTGTATAGTTTCCCGTATGAAAGTGTTGTGAGGTAGAGTTCCTGATAGTTGAACAGGTCCATCTTCTTCCTTACTACATTAATCTCAAATGGAGTGATATCTTCGGGACACTTGGTTATGATAACCATGTTTGCCCTCGACTTATTACGTTCACGTTCGCGCATCCTTCCTGCAGGAAGAAGTGCATCATCGCATAACATTCTGTTGTAGTCGACAAGCAGGATATTTATTCCCGGTTTTACATATCTATGCTGATAGGCATCATCTAATAAAATCACCTCAGTATCTGCAGTAGTGAAATTGCTGAAAAGCATCTCAATACCATGGCATCTGTCACTGTCCACTGCTACATGTACATTTGGGAACTTCTTCTTCATCTGATACGGCTCATCTCCAATCTTAGAGACATCAGTATCATCACCTGCAAGAACAAACCCTTTTGATTTTCTCTTGTAGCCTCGGCTAAGAACAGCCACCTTGTATCTCTTCTGTAATAATCTTATAAGATACTCAGTATGAGGAGTCTTACCCGTACCGCCTACTGTAATATTTCCTATTGATATAATAGGAGCATTAAAAGATCTTTCCTCTAATAGTCCCCAGTCGAAAAATTTATTACGTAACCATACACCGACTCCATAAATAAGTGAAATCGGGTAAAGTAATAAATTTATCTTGTTGGGACTTTTTTCCATTAATCTATTTTATGTTCAATTCAAAAGGTAGTCTAGCCTGGATATTATCAGCATCTTTTAGGTATTCGATAAACTTCAATCCATTGTAATATTCTGCAAATGATGATTTTAATTTTCCATCAATATATGAGTCCTTACTGTCACTGAGCAGAGAGGTAAACCAATCAGTTTTCTCCGGATAACTCAGTGTTGTATAGCTCTTTATCTTTGCAAGTGAAGCTGCTTTATTGATAGCTTTGTCAATACCTCCAAGTTCATCAACAAGTCCTATGTTCTTAGCCATAGCTCCTGTCCATACTCTGCCTTGAGCAATCTTTTCTATATCTTGAACAGGCATCTTTCTTCCATCGGCACATCTCTTTACAAACAGGCTATAGCCGTTGTTTATATAACTCTGAAATGCATCTTTCTCTTCGTTGTTGAATGGTCTTGAGATTGTTCCCATGTCAGCGAACTTATTGGTTTTCACAACATCGAAATGTAGACCAAGTTTGTCTGTCAGCAATCCTTCCATGTTAGGGAACATTCCGAATATACCTATAGAGCCTGTAAGTGTCATTGGGTCAGCTATAATATATGATGCTCCACAAGAGATATAATATCCACCCGATGCAGCATAGTCACCCATAGATACAACAACAGGCTTTTTCTCCTTCATGCTACAACTTCATGCCAAATCTGCTCGGAAGCATAAGCGCTACCTCCAGGAGAATTTACTCTCAACACAACTGCTTTTACATCATCATCATTAGTTAGCTTGCGAAGGTCGGATGTAACCTTTTTTGAATCTATGTAATTTGAAGAGGTTTCAGGTGTTTCATCAACAATATCTCCATAAGCATAATATACAGCTATTACATTTCCACTCTTATCTTTTGGAACATTCTTTTTGACATTAACCATATCCGATAGATATAGTGTATTCAAATTATCATCCTCTTTGCAATCGGTAAGTTTTTTTAGGTATGACAGTGCACCATCTTTATACATAAGATCATCAGCAAGTTTGCATTTAATATACTCTTTAGCTTGCTGGAAATCCATGTTCTTGTCTGCATAGGCATTGAGTGAATCTACAGATATCTTTCTTGATTTTGATATATCAGATAGGAGTTTTCCCCATATAGAGTTGATATATGCAGTAACCTGTTCACGGTTAGCATCACTCATTGATGTGCTTGTGAAAGGTTCAACGGCTGATTTGTATGTACCAACTTTGAAAACCTGCATCTCTACACCTAATTTGCTAAGCAAATCTTTGTAGAAGATAGGCTCAGATGCAAGTCCATGCCATGAGATAGTTCCTTGTGGATTTACTATTATTTTGTCGGCAACACTTGACAAGTAATACATACCTTGTGAGTATTGGTCGGCATAAGCTACTATGAACTTCTTGCTTTTCTTAAAGTCTAACAGCGCATTTCTTATCTCTTCAAGTGATGCGAAAGAGGTAGATAGCGAGGTAGGGCAAAGATAAATACCTTTTATGTCACTGTTTTCCTTAGCCTTCTTTATTGATGAAAGGACATCATCTAGACCATAAGTGCCAGATCCTTCTCCGTAAATGAGCTCTTCAAGAGGATTATCCTCTGAACGTTCAAGTAGTTCTCCGTTAAAATCAAGAACAAATATTGAATTGCTCTTAACCTTGGTCTCTGTATCAGATGATGCTATAATTCCAGAAATTGTAATAATGCTCAAAATAGTGAAAACAACAACTGAAAGTACAATACCTGTTACTGTTGCAAAAGTGTATTTGATAAAATCTTTCATCACGAAAATAGATTATGTTAATAATTATCTAACAAAAATAGATTATACTTATGAAAAAAGCAAAAAAGTGCAATTAAATCGCCGCATATTATTGTACGCGCGATGAACTTCTGTTTGCTTTCTGCTCAAATATTCCTGATTTAATATTGCTTCATTGAAATTCCTAAAAAAGAGATTATATTTGTATGGATATGTGATAAAGGATTTGTAATTAAAAATCTATATATGAAAAGGCTTCTTTCTTTACCTCCCAATTTGGTGAAATATTTCTCTGAAATAGAGCGGGTTAATCCTGATGAATGGTTCTGTACATCTGATCCTATAAACAGTAAACTTGGTTCTGGAGGTGGAACTACTTTTCTGCTTGAGGAGTGTTTCGAACATGAAAGAAGCGGAATAACTATAGATGAATGGTTAGGAAAAGAGAAAAGAATATTACTTCACGCAGGTGGACAGAGCCGTCGTTTGCCTGGATATGCACCTTCTGGAAAAATTCTTACTCCTATTCCTGTTTTCAGATGGGCTAAAGGGCAAAGGCTTGATCAGAATTTACTACAGCTGCAACTTCCCCTATACAACAAAATTATGAAGAAGGCTCCGGTGAGCCTTCATACGCTTATTGCAAGTGGTGATGTGTATATACGCACTGATAAACCCTTACAGAACATTCCATCGGCAGATGTGGTTTGTTATGGACTATGGGCTGACCCTATGCTTGCAAAGAACCATGGTGTATTTGTATCGTCAAGAGAAAAACCAGATGAGTTGGAGTATATGATTCAGAAACCTTCGGTAGAGACTCTGGCAGAGCTTATGAAAAGCCACCTATTCTTGATGGATATTGGAATATGGCTACTAAGTGACAAAGCTGTGAGCCTGCTAATGAAACGCTCAAAGAAAAATGGTGCTATATCTTACTATGATATGTACTCTGAGTTCGGATTGGCACTAGGAAATAGGCCAAAAATAGAGGATGATGAGTTGAGCTCACTCTCAGTAGCAATATTACCTCTTGATGGTGGAGAGTTCTATCATTTCGGGACAAGTCGTGAATTGATCTCCTCAACTCTTGCAATACAGAACATTGTCAGAGATCAGCGTGAGATAATGCACTATAAGGTTAAGCCACATCCTGCAATGTTCGTACAGAACTCTATTGTCAACAGAGCTCTTACATGCGACAACTCAGAGATATGGATTGAGAATAGCTATATAGCTCAGAAATGGAGATTGAACAAGCAAAATATCATAACAGGAGTTCCGGTAAACGATTGGAATATAGAGATTCCATCGGGAGTCTGCGTTGATATTGTACCTATTGGAGAAGATGAATATGTAGTGCGTCCATATGGCTTTAATGATCCTTTCCGTGGTTCTTTGGCCTATGATAACACAATCTTTTTGGGTGATTCTGTAACAGAATGGATTAGTGCACGTGGTATCTCTCCTAATGAGATAAACGGTAATGAGGATATTCAGTCGTCTGAGATATTTGCAGTTGTAAAATCTGTTGATGACATAGAGAAGGTATTGAAGTGGATGATATCTGAGCCTGAAAACAGTGAAGGCTTGAATATCTGGATGAAGTCAAAGAAGATTTCGGCAGATACAATATCCTCAATAGCCAATATAAAAAGATTATACAGCCAGAGAGACTCTTTCAGAAAAGAGAACTGGGAATCTCTATCGGCAAATTATGATAGCAGTGTTTTTTATCAGTTGGATTTGAAAGATGCGGCAAGGAACTTTGCAAGGAACAATATAGATTTGCCAAAAGCTCTTCCTGAGAGTGCATCACTTATGAGAAAGATAGGTGATAGCATGTTTAGGGCTGAGGTTGAGAGACGTAATGGCAGACCTTTTGAAAAATATGAAGAGAGAGCTTTCGGACTTATGAGGGAGAGTCTTGTTGAGTCAGCTCTTTCAAAGAAACAGTCGCCTCAACTATCTGTTTTCTGTGACCAGATCGTTTGGGGAAGAAGCCCGGTCAGGATAGACTTGGCTGGAGGATGGACAGATACTCCGCCATATAGTCTCTATGAAGGTGGAAATGTAGTCAACCTGGCTATTGAACTAAACGGGCAACCACCTTTGCAGGTATATGTAAAGCCATCTAAAGAGTATAAGATTATTTTGCGTTCTATAGATATGGGGGCTATGGAGGTAGTTACGTCTTATAAAGAACTGTCAGAATTCAAGAAGATAGGCTCACCATTCTCTATCCCCAAAGCGGCACTGGTTCTTGCAGGATTTCATAATGATTTCTCTGCTGAGAGGTATATCACTTTGGAAGAACAGTTGAAGGCTTTTGGATCAGGTATTGAGATCACTCTTCTCTCTGCTATTCCTGCAGGTTCAGGACTTGGTACAAGTTCTATACTTGCTTCTACAGTGTTAGGTGCGGTATCCGACTTCTGTGGGCTGAATTGGGATAAGAATGAGATATGCAATAGGACACTTGTCCTGGAACAGCTGCTTACTACTGGTGGAGGATGGCAAGACCAGTATGGAGGTGTATTGCATGGGGTTAAGCTATTGCAGACAAATCCCGGTATAATACAGACTCCTATGGTTCGTTGGCTTCCTGAATCTCTCTTTACAGATGCTGAGTACAGAAGTTGTCATATTCTTTATTATACAGGAATTACCAGAACGGCTAAAGGTATATTGGCAGAGATAGTTAGGAGTATGTTCCTGAACTCTCATGAACATCTTTCACTGCTTGCTGAGATGAAAGAGCATGCTCTCGACCTATACGATTCTATAGTTCGGGGTGATTTTGTTCAGATGGGACAACTGATAGGAAAGACTTGGGAACAGAACAAGCTTCTTGACTCAGGGACAAATCCTGACTCTGTAAACATGATTACTGAGAAAATAAAAGATTTATGTCATGGATATAAGTTGCCAGGTGCTGGAGGTGGAGGCTATCTATACATGATAGCAAAAGACCCTGAAGCGGCAGTACGAATAAAAAATATACTTTCGCAAGACAGATAAATGGTTCTGCAAGGTTTGTAGATATGTCATTGTCACCTACAGGATTACAGATAAGTAGGAGCTAATTTTAAAATATATATTATGAAAGAGGATGGTTATAGAGTAAAGAGCTATAGTGAACCAGTAAAAAGATATTGTCAGACTCTTGATCTGAAAGAGAATCCGGAACTTATAGAGAGATATAAGTATTTACACAGCAGTGAAGCTTCATGGAAAGAGATTCGTGCCGGTATACGTCAGGTAGGAATACTTGAGATGGAGATATACATCATAGGAAGTAGACTATTCATGATTGTTGAGACTCCTCTTGACTTCAACTGGGATGAGGCAATGGGAAAACTGGCCACTCTTCCAAGGCAACAGGAGTGGGAAAGTGTAGTAGCGGAATTCCAGAAATGTGAACCTGGAGCAACCTCTTCGGAAAAATGGAGACTTATGGAACGAATGTTCTATCTATATGAATAATAGATTTTAAACATAGATAATAAAAATATCACCCGGCTATATATCACATACGGTCCGGGTGATTTCCACTTTTTCTATAATGAAAGATAAATTTTTTATTTTTTAAAGGTGTAAGCTTTAACAAGTCTTAGATAAAATATCCTTGACTCATCGCTGGTCTTCTTTATGTCTGAACTCTCTGTGAATCTAAATGAACTTATAATATTGTCCTTATTCAAGCAGAGGAATCTTGTATCAGAATCATCAAATATAGGGTAACCATTTGCCGCTTCAATCTTATCGTTCAGTTCATCAAGTTTGTCCCCATTGAAGGTCTTCTTCAGGTATGTAGCCTGCTCCCAGGTAGGAAGTGACCATCCTGTTATTCCATTGATAGAGTAGGAGCTTATTATATCATCTGCTTCAGGATATGTACATTCCCACTCTTTGAGGGATAAAAGAAGTAGCTCTGTACCACTCTCTACTGACTGAGCATTTGCAACAATGCAGCCATTCCAAATCTCACCCTTTTGCGGAGCATCATCATCATTGTTGTCATCCTTATTATCGCCTTCTTCTGTTGCATTGCCTGATGATGAACTAAAATCGAATTCAGCCAATAACGGATCTTCCCATCCCTTTGTAATTATATTACCATTTATGGTCACTTCGCCTACAAAACTTCCTTTTACTATAAATGGTTGAGATGCCTTTGGTGATCCTTTGAATATATATGAATAGTTACTAAGCGAACTTTCTTTCTCTATTGATATTTTGAAGGTGGTATTATCACTGCACCCAGGAAATATATATACGGGTCCTGCTTTCCATATTCCATCAATACCAAGATAACAATCTAAACTAAGTTCATCACCATTATTACTCTTTTGGTACTCTCCATTATAGTTTATTGCATTATAAAGTGGTGAAATAGAAAATCTGACCTTTTTAGTATTCAAAGGAATTCCACTAAGCGCTACCTCAAGAGATGAGACACAATATGTCATTGAGAGTTCCACATTTATATTCTTCTTGTCAACGGTTATATTTGTAATCCCCATCATCATAGATTTCTTAGAGTGTTTAAGCGATTCATTCTTAAACTTAATAAGTTCTTTCATAGATGGTTTTTCAAGTATTGAGTACTCTTCTCCGCATCCGGAAATAGTGACAATCTTGTAGCTGCTTTTCCCAAGATTAAACTGAATTGAATCAGCAACAGAGTTAATCTTCAGATAAGAGTGAAAATCGCCGTTTTCTTTGAATACATAAGCATATAACGGGAACACTATCTCTGAATCAGATAGACTTCTTGTCTTTACATTTATCAATTTAGTCTCACCATTATCACCAGGATCAGAATTACCGATATCTTCATCAGTTATCTTTTGACAGTATGACAAACATAATATAGAAGCTATACCCAATACAATGTTTATTAGCCTTGAAAATATATGCATGCCACTATTATTATAAGTAAATATCTTCAATTATATTGCCCTCTTCCCAACTTGTTATTTGGGGCTCTTCAATGTCGATATTACCATCTTTCAAGTGGATATTATACTGATATATAAAGCCGGTTTTTAAATAATGATCAGATAATGATGATACTTTCTCAACGTTGGTAGCAAGAGGTGTAGAATAATTTATAGTGAATTTTATTTCAGATTCAGTGCTCTTAGGAGTCGTAATGATAAAGAACTCTTTAGAAACTCCATTCATCTGATGATTGGGAGATATAGTGAGTTCATTTAAGTCGATGGACGTATCAATTTGGGATTTTTTATCCTCAAATGAATATATCAATGTGGAGAAGAGTCTCGGACTACTTAACTTAATTGTGTTAATGGTAGCGTTTGCAAACTCTCCTGATCCAACAATGTTAATTCTTATTAGGGATAATGCATGTTTGAATCCGTTTTCTCCGGTAAAGGAGACGATACCTTTGGATACTTTATAATCGGTTGATTTACTGGCAATCAATAAATCATATTTATTCAAGTTTGCAAAAGTACCATTTTGAGTAACGAGAGAAGCTGAAAAGACAGAGTCGTATGTACAGTTCTCGTTGTAAGGATAGAAAGAGTCGAATTGGTGAGAGTTTATTGTATCGGCCCAGATGGAGTTACTTGACGGGTTCCACTTATTATTTTTTAGAGACCACTTACATAACTTCTTACCATCCATGAATACACAAATGCTGTCGTCTTGAGAGAATGATAGAGCTTTAATGCTACTTCCAGAATATCTGGATTCAATTTTGTCACTATATATTGATGCCTCAATTTTCAATTCCGGCATCTCTGCTTGTAAATCTTCTTCATCTTCTGAAGAACATCCTACAAACATATAAAATAGTGCAATCAACAAACTTTTTGAAAATAATGAAAAGTTGTTTGGTAAATTTAACTTACACATTTTATTATGATTTATTATGGTTAATTCTAAGTAAACAATTATAAATCAATAATGTTTAATATGCGATAAGTTAAATTTACTTAAATAATTTTTTTAGAAATAGAACCCCAAACCAACTTTTACTCCAAACTTACTATAATCAGAGGGTTTTGTAAGACTATAGTTATAATAAATTACAGGTTCAATAGTAACAGTTTTGTTTAAAAAAAATGCATAACCAATTTCCGGTGTGAAACAAGTTATATGCTTGTCTCCTCCATCAAAGTAGTCTATTGTTTTATATTCCATTCCAATGCCTCCGAACGCACCTGTATTTGGTAGATAGTACCTTACTTGTGCTCCAAGACTCTTCTCATAATGAGCAATCTCAGAGTTCACAATAAGAGCAAAGTTATCTTCAAGGAAATTTCCTACTGAAAGCCCTAGCCCGAAATTGTCTTCTATAAATCCATTATGAGAAATATTAATTCCGGTAAATGAACCATTTATATGCCATTTACCTTTTTCAAATTGAGCATAAGTCGTTGTAGTACTTACAATAAAAAGTATTACAAGTAAAATTATTTTTTTCATTGATTGTTTTTGTGGCTGTTATTTAAATAGTTCTCTCTTTTATCTCTTCTCTTCTCTTGAGCGCGAAGAGATATCCAAAGCAAGAATATAATTAAGTAAGATGAAAATACTAAGAGAAATTTCTCTGTATCGGTTGATTCATGGTTACGAGGCACGAAGTATACTGCCATTGCTGTGGCATATATAAATAGCATGGCTGGTAGCCAGTTAGATTTCTTATATCTTTTCATAAACTGATGATTTTTGTTTATTAAACCAGTAAATAAATAATATTAATGCTAATAAAGTCAATGAACCTCCAACAATATATGATAATGTAGTTGAAAGAGATAACCCTTCGGGTGCAATACATATATATGTAGAACAAACTGCTGTCATGAAGAGTGCAGGCAGTAGAGTAATTAAATAGTTTTTCTTTGCTTTTACTAGGTATACGGTTACTGCCCATAATGTGAAGACAGCTAATGTCTGATTACACCAAGCAAAATATCTCCATATCATATCAAATCCTGCGCTATCTTTAAGACTATACAGAAGGATTGCTATTGTAACTGTGAAGATAGGTATGCTAATATATAATCTCTTTCTTATGATTTTTTGATCAAGATGAATGAAATCAGCAACAATAAGCCGTGCAGAACGAAGTGCTGTGTCACCACTGGTGATAGGGGCAGCGATAACACCAAGTATAGCAAGTACACCTCCTACAGTTCCTAACCAATTGTGGGTTATACTATCGACTATTATTGAGGCATTTCTCTCTCCAAAACCATTTTCATGGAAGAAATATGTTGCTGCAGCTGCCCAGATAAGAGCAACTATACCTTCTGTAATCATAGAACCAAAGAATACAATACGTCCTTCTTTCTCAGTTTTCATACACCTTGCCATAAGTGGTGACTGAGTAGCGTGGAATCCGCTGATAGCTCCACATGCTATAGAGACAAACATGATAGGAAATATAGGAAGATGATCAGGATGGGTGTTTTGTAATCCATCTGTAATTTCAGGAAGATTTGGGCAATTTACGTATAGTGAAATCAGAATACCAAAAGCCATGAAAAGAAGTGCAACGGCAAATACCGGATATATCTTTCCGATAATCTTGTCTATAGGTAACAGAGTGGCAATCACATAGTATAGGAAGACAATAATAATCCAGAATGTTTCATCCATGTAGTCAGGAGTAAGTTTAGCAAGAAGGGCAGCAGGACCTGCAACAAAGACTGCTCCAACCAGGACCATTAATATTACAGTGAAACCGCGCATAAGTTGTTTGGTAGTCACTCCAAGATATCTACCAATTATCTCCGGAAGACTCTCTCCCTGATGTCTTAAAGAGAGCATACCCGAAATGTAATCGTGTACAGCACCTGCAAATATAGTTCCAACCACAATCCAGATGTATGAGGCAACTCCAAATTTTGCTCCCATAATTGCACCGAATATAGGGCCTAGTCCAGCAATATTCAAAAACTGAATCATGAATATCTTCCAAGTAGGCATAGGAATGTAATCAACTCCATCTGTCATTGTTAAGGCAGGTGTTTTTCTTGTCTTATCAGGACCAAAAACTCTTTCTATATATTTACCATATAAGAAATAACCACAAATTAATAGTAGTAATGCGATAGTAAAAGTTACCATATAGTTAGTCTGTTTATTATCGCAAAAATAATGAATTCTATTATTACTTTTTATCTTTGTATCAAAATTAAAGATAATGAAGACATTAATAACGACTTTATTTATATATATATGCATCCCTCTCTCAGTATGTTGTCAGGTAAATAGTGATAAATATGAGATAAGGGCTACTTGGCTAACTACACTTGGAGGAATGGACTGGCCAAGATGCAAGGCACAGAGTACATCCTCTATTGATAAACAGAAAAAGGAGCTATGTGATATATTAGACCGTCTTAAGGAGGCAAACTTCAACACTATACTTTTCCAGACAAGGTTGAGAGGTGATGTAATTTATCCATCAAATATTGAAAGTTATTCAGAGGCTCTTACCGGAAAGACAGGTGGTGATCCAGGCTATGATCCTTTAGCGTTTGCTATTGAGGAGTGTCATAAAAGGGGTATGGAGTTCCATGCCTGGATTGTTACAATACCTATAGGTAATGCTCGACAAGTGAATATGCTTGGAAAAAACAGCGTGGTAAAGAAGGACAGAAGTTTATGTAAGTATTTTGAAAATAGCTGGTATCTCGATCCAGGTAACCCCGGTACAAAGGATTATCTTACAAGAATCATCAACGAAATTGTATCTAGGTATGATATTGATGGTGTCCATCTTGATTATATAAGATATCCTGAGAATGCAACTTTCTTTCCGGATAAAGATACATTCAGAAAGTATGGCAAAGGTAAGGATATTAAGCAGTGGAGGAGAGACAATATAACTTCTATTGTACGCTCTATCTATGATGAGGTAAAGAGCAAAAAGCCTTGGATAAAGGTTAGCAGCTCGCCTGTCGGTAAGTACAGAGATACTCAGCGATTCTCATCAAAAGGATGGAATGCTTATGACATCGTTTTTCAGGATGCACAGAAGTGGCTTAAAGATGGTATACATGATATTCTATTCCCTATGATGTATTTTAATGGAAACAATTTCTATCCTTTTGCTCTGGATTGGAAAGAGAACTCGTCGGATAGATGGATTGTTCCTGGACTAGGTATATATTTTTTATCTCCATCTGAGAAAAATTGGCCGTTGGATGAGATTGCTCGTCAGATATTTTTCATAAGAAGATATAACCTGGAGGGAGAAGCATTCTTCAGAACTCAGTTCCTTCTTAATGATACTAAGAGTATACTTAGTGAATTGAAAGAGGAGCTTTATACCACACCGGCACTTGTACCACCAATGAGGTGGGTGAATAAAGCAAAACCTTTATCTCCTAAGTATGGAGATATAGTAATGGATGGCTCTGTGATAAAGCTCAGTTGGAAATCTCCTGATACTGTTGATGAGGGTGGAATAATGTTTAATATTTATGGTTCAAACAAATACCCTGTCGATATTAGTAAGAGCGAAAACATTATAGATATCAATATAAGGAGCAATTCGTACAGTTTTGCACCTAAGTTACCTTGGAACAGCAAGATATATTATGCAGTTACATCGGTAGACAGATACGGCAACGAGAGTGCTCCATTCTTTATAAACAAACCGCTTAAATTCTGATTATTTGTATAGATACTTATAAAATATTCCCTTGTATAAATCTTGTTTATACAAGGGAATATTAATAAAGTGATTATTGAATCTTCTTGGATAGGTAACTTCGTACATCATTCCAGTTGTAATATGGAGAATTATTGGTCTCTACAGGGAGATGTACCTCTTTTTCATTCACCATAAATTTTACTACAATATCCGACTTATCATTCTTATAGAAAATAATCTGTAAGTTGCCTGCCATAGGAGTGATGTTGAAATCTTGCCATGCCAGATGATATCTATCTTCGTCACGCTCTCTGGCTGAATACTCTTCTATGCCTAAAAGAGTAATAAGTCTGAGAAGGTTGGTGTCGTGTCCGAATCTTAATGTAGCTGACTCTTTACCATTTTTTATAGCTCTATCAGCTTTGTCGATGACATCTTTCAGAAGTGAAGAGGCACTCATTGCAGGGATACCCTTATTTATTGGGGCACCACCATTGCATAGGTACATCCTGTAGTTAATAGATTTCCATATACCGAATAGCTCGTTAGTAGTAAACAGGTCGTATAGTGACATGTCAGGCATTGTGTCCTGCATATCCGATGCTATCCAATAAAGCCCCATCATCAGCTCGTCAGCCTTCTTCTTTTCGATTGGATTTACAAATAGAGAGCTGATTAATCTTTCGGAGTTCATGTTTCTCTTTTCAAACTTAGTGAAAGCCTCTCTCCATTCAGCATCCTTTCTGTTCCACTCTGTCATCTCGGGAGTGTCGAATGCCATATAACTCATGTTCTTTTTATCGGAATCCTTTTTAGTCTTAAGGCTTTTATTAAGTCTAATTAGTTCGTCAGTGAAACATTGCATACTTTTTATGCATCTGGGAAAAGTTGTAGAGTATGCAGAAATGTTCCTATTTCCATTTAAAACTTCAGGAAATCTGGCAAACATACGTCTTGCTATCTCTCTGTGTTGCTGTTCACCTATAGGAGAGAGCAAACCGGCATTGCCCTTGGCATTCTGATATATGATATCTAACCTTCTCTTTACATCTTTCCCGAGCTCTGTCAGCTCAACATTTTCAAAAGCATTTACTACATCGGTATATCTGTTCTCTTCAGATATCCATCTTGAGCCATGTCGTCCGTAATGACTTATATAGAAAGGTGTGTACCCTTCAGGAACAGGGGTTTGTTGCCATGAGTAAGCAGGGTAGGCGAAGTAGGTGCTTCCACTTTTCTCCGGCATCAATGTAATTTGCTCTTTTATGTCGAAGATAGATTCAACATCACTCTTTACCTCCCAGTCAATCTCCAGAGGATTGTTTTTCATCTTCCATATTATTGGGAGAGATGGGTTATCAAGAATCCACATCTCACAACCTTCATAATCTTCAATGACATGAAGCAGCGGTTGCTTGCTGTTTAAAATCTCCTTTGTCGGAGCGATACGATATGCTACATTGCTATATACAAAAGCACCTCTATTTTTAAGTTCTTTGTATGCTTTGCGCGATAATATGTTGAATGTTTCATTCTTAGGGAGAGTTACTATATTCTTATCTATTGGCTGAAGAAAACTGAGCGATGTTCCACTGTTCAATGCTTCAGGAAGAGTTATAAACTCGCTGCTTTGCCATTTTGTATTTCTCTCAATACTCAATCTCACTGAAAGGGTATCATTGTATAGATAGAAAGTAGTGTTATATTTTCTTGTCTGCCCATGCAGAGAGTAGACGAAAAGTAAATTCTCACTCTCAATAATCTGTGCACAAAGTTTAATGGATGTACAGAGTATAACAGATAATATGAATATGATCTTCTTCATAATAATTATTTATCGGAGAACATCTTCTTTCCCCAGTTTGTTGGTTCTGACGAAACCTCTATGACAAGTTTGCCACCATTTACAATATCCTGATGTCTTAATGTTGAATATGGATAATCATTTCCATTCAATGTGACCGATTTTATATATACATTCTTCTCTGATAATGAAGGAACAGATATCTCGAACTTCTTACCTCCATCAAGGTTTATACATGTATAATCTACGATAGGGGTATTTATAATATAATAGTCGTGCCCGGCATTTGGATATAGCCCAATTATATGGAATGCGAGCCATGAGGACATTGCTCCGGAGTCATCGTTTCCTGGTAATCCTATAGACGAATCATTATAGTTCTTATTGATAATTTCCCTTACCCTTTCACTGCTCTTGTATGGTTTACCTATCCAGTGATATAGACATGGGCTGAGGAATGACGGCTCATTGTTCACGTTAAAGAACCCCTTGTTAAAGAATATGTCGAGTCTCTTTTCAAACATCTCTTTGCCTCCACTCTTTTCTATAAGTCCATTTACATCGTGAGGAATACTTAGAGAATATTCCCATGAAGTTGCTTCATAGAAGAAGGTGCTCCACCAAGGAGTGTACCAAGGTGCTTCAGATGTTACAGGAGTATAGAGATAGGTAGGTTTCTGCTTATTTGAGTGACCGAATGGAAGTCTGTCGAGCCATTTCCCATCCTTATCACGTGGCATTATGAATCCCTTAGCTCCCTCATGTAAGTAGTCATCTCTCCATAGATTCTTCCAGTTTCCTGATTGCTTCAAGTATTTCTTATATAGATTCTCTTTGCCTAACCCTTTTGCAACAACAGCAATAGCGTAGTCACAGAATGAATACTCAACGGTGCGATTGCCGGCACGGTCTATTCCGAAAGGTACATATCCCAACTCAAGGTATGGATGAGGCCTCCTCTGCCTTCTGCTTCCTCATTCCCTCCTGGAGGAACAGTGGCATCTTTGAGCATAGCTTGTAGGCCAAGTTCATAATCTATGCCTTTGAGTCCCTTTACAAAAGCATCGGCGACAACAATCTCGGCATTTGAACCTCCTTGTGTTCTTCCGTTTGAGTTTCCGCTACGTGCATCCGGCATATATCCGTCACGTTTGTATATATTAATCAATGAGCGTACCAGGTCAACCTCTCTTTGAGGGTCTATAATTGTTATCAGGGGTAAAGATGTACGGTATGTGTCCCATATTGCGTAGAAGTCGTCGTAGTATGGTTCATTATCAGACCATAATGGATTTTCTCCACTTCTGTCAACAGGCATCAACATAGTATGATATAGTCCTGTATAGAACATTTTCTTATATTTATCAGAGGCATTTTGGGATATGGAGATTTTGCTAAGTAGCTTCTCCCATTCTGATGTGAGATTGTTTAGTACTTCGTTGAATGACCAATGTGGAATATCTCTTTTCAGATTTTCATGAGCTTTGGCTGAACTGATAAATGATATTCCTATCTTTAAGTTTACTACTGAGTCTTTGTCAGAGAACCTTAGAAGTGCACCGGTTTTTTGATATGAATCAAACTGAATAGCTTCTTTGCTTATCTTTGTTCCTTTCCATGTATTCCATTCCACGAAGGGTCTGTCTAATTCAGCAAAAAAGTATACTGTATATGCTTTCCCATTATTCCATCCACCACGTATTCTTGAGTATCCTTCAATCTGTGTATCAGATACAATCCTAATCTCCGAGCCTACAAACTGCTGTGCCTCGCGAGCATCAGGTATAGGGCTCTCTCCTAAGAAAAATCCTGCATCTATCATAAGTGACTTCAGAGAGTCCTTTGGATAAGTAAATTTGTAGAAAGATGCTCTTGGAGCGGTGGTAATCTCTGTCTTTATTCCACTGTTCTGGAATGTAGTCGAGTAATATCCCAACTTTATCTCTTCATTTTTACGATAGTCTATATGAATGATATTGTCAAGATCTTTGCAGAATGGGGTAACAAGTATATTACCATATTTGGGGCCACCTCCCGTGCCACTCACATGTACCTGTGCGAATCCATTTACTTGTGCCGGCATTGGAAGCCATCCGCTGTTAGGATCGGCAGTACAATCAGGCGAAGGTTTCACCATACCAAAAGGAGTTGAAGGACCAATAAAGACTCTTCCAAGACCTTCTGATCCAATCTTGGGATCAACATACGATGAAAAGTTTGTCGATTCCACCCTTTTTGATTTCTCTTTCTGTTCGAAAGAGAAATGACTGCCTTTCTGTCCCGACGCCATCACGGAAGGGACAGAAGAATCAGCCAAAACAAAAAAACTCTGAATGGAATTAGAGTCATATTATCTCTTATTTATGTTTATTCTACTTGTATTAATCTGCTTAATATCTCCGGCAGCATAGTCAGGAGCAGTATCTCCCCAGAATACATTGCTGTCTGTGATTGTAATATCTGAAGCACCTTCTATATAGAAAGCATAGGTCTTATCGTATACAAATGGCTCTCCTTTACAAGGTCTCTTGTCATATACACCTCCAGGGAATGTAGAACGTTTGTAGAGCTGTACATCAACATTGTCGAAGAAGATGTTGTTGACCTTGTCCTGAGTATCTCCACCTATGAAAATACCATTTTCACTTGTACATTTTATATTAGTGAAATAGATATTGTTTACTTCACCGCATGCTCCATCTATAGCACCTTTAGGGAAACGCCATCCTGCATCCTTATGGTTTCCGATAGCTCTTGGGTATGATGTAACATATATTGGCTCAGCTTTTCCCCACCATACATCAGAGTAATATTTACAGTCAACGAGCATATTCGAGAAGATAACATTGGTAACTGTTCCCTCATCACGGTTCTGTATTCCGATACCACGGTTGCTATCCTTTATGATACAGTTGTTGAAGAGTACATTGTTTATCTTATCCATATTTTCCGATCCAATCTTGATAGCACAAGAGCGAGAGGTCATGATGCAGTTGTTTACAACTATATCTTCACAAGAACCGTATTCGCTATACTCTCTTCTGTTCTTTAGGCATATGCAGTCGTCACCCGATTCGATAAAGCAGTTTGATATTCTTACTTTCTTTGAGTGATCTACATCTATTCCATCTCCATTTCTGATCTTCAGATTGTTAAGTATATTTATTCCATCGATATTGGCATCATAGCATCCTATAAGATGAAGAGTCCAATAAGCACCTTGCTTAAGAGTCACATCTTTAACTGTGATGTTCTGACAATTTATAAGTGTTATTACATGTGGACGAGGATCAAAATCTGTTATAGGTTTCAATTCGTATGAGTCGCTTAACTCTTTTCCCATAAAAGCAACACCATTGCCATCTATTTCTCCACGACCTGTTATTGAAATATTCTTCAAATCTTTTCCACTTATCCACATCATACCTTCACCTTCATTCTCCTTGAAAGCGCTCTCTTTATAAATCTTCTCGTCAGTTGGCAAGAAGTCTTGAATTTGGTTCAAGTTGTAGATTTACAAAAGAGGCTAGGTGTATAGGTCCACATAGAAAAGTATGTCCTGCAGGAACTAAAACTATACCTCCACCATTCTCAGAACATTTATCAATAGCCTTTTGTATAGCAGAAGCATCATCAGACTTGCCGTCTCCACTAGCTCCATAGTCCATTATATTGTAAATATTTCCTTCACTTTTAGAGGCGTTACATCCTCCGACAAGAAACGCCAGTATCAACAGGATGAATATTTGGTTAACTTTCTTCATATAATTTATTTTGTTCGTTTTAAGTTTCTATTTTTCTATTTTGGCTCTATTCACATTCTCATAATAAAAGATTTCATATCCTTTATTAGGTGATTTCTCGCCTATAACATCTTTAATGAATAGCCCATCTATATTTTTGAATTTGTATGCATTTTCCCACTCTTTTTGCACTCTTTCTTTGTTCCATACAAGAGAGCAATCTTTCATATATAGATTATTCACTCCGTCAAAGAGGTAACCGTCACGAGCTCTTTTATCTTTAGCACTCTCAGGTTCTATAAAGAGTTGTATATTGTTGAAATGTATATTATTCAATCTGTTGCTGAATCCTTCAACTCTTATTCCACTCTGTCCGTGTGCAATTATATTCTGTAGTGTCACATTCTCAATATTGCCTCCACTAGAGTGGTTGTTCCTGCTCTGAATGGTAAGCCATATAGGATCTCCATTTCCCCACCAGAATGTAGCTTTACGTACAGTGTTTATTGTAATGTTTGATATTGTTACATTTCTAATTGTCCCACCATCGCGCATTATCATATTTATTCCTCTGTTGGCATCTTTTATAACGCAGTTTGATATTGTTATGTTCTCAAAATTATTGTTAGATTCAGTACCAAACTTCAGGGCGGCTGAAGATGATGTGAGTATGCAATTTGTTATAGCAATTCCATTGCAAGCTCTTGAATATCCATCTCTGTTTGTCGTTTTTAAGCAGAGTGCATCATCACCCGTATTTATGTTACAGTCACTAATCATTACATTACTGCATCCATCAATATCAAGACCATCAGCGTTAACTCCATTGTCTGGATTTGAGTAGATATAAATTCCGTTTACATAAACTCTATCGCACCACTGAAGGTGTACAGACCAGAAAGATGACTCTATAATTTGAATATCTTCAATATGCACATTCTCGCAGCCGGTAAAGTTTATGGCTCCGGTAAATGGAGGAACTTTCTTGAACTTATCTCTATAATCAACACCATATTTAATGGCATTTAATATCTCTCTTCCAGTAATCGAGTCATTGAAATTTGTTTTAGGCTCACGACGATAAGCAACTCTTTCGGCACGACAGTTTAGTGTTCCTTTACCGGTAACTGATATGTTTTTTACATTATTGGCTGATACAAGAACTTCAATAAATTCATTGTCGGCAGCCCCGACAGAGACCTTCTCTCCTCCATAATCAGATATTTTTCTGCTGGCATAGATTGTAGCTCCGTTATCCAGATAGAGATTGACATTATCTTTAAGCATTATAGTTGTCGATAGATAGTTTCCTGCAGGTACTAGGACTGTTCCACCACCTTTGCTGCTACACTCATCTATTGCTCTCTGAATAGCAGTAGTTGATAGTAGAGTGGTATCCGACTTAGCGCCATAATTCATTATATTATAGTTCTGTGCTTTGGTGACAGCTATAATACAAGAAAGGATTAATATGGAAATATATCTCTTCATCTATCTTATTCTTCCATTAGGTCCGGTGGACAAGATGATGGTTTGCTTGCCCACTCTTTATTTGGTTCAGCACCCATCTCAAACTTTAATTCTCCACCATTCATGATATCGTCGTGTGATATATAATTTTTGTCATATACCTTGCCATTCAATGTGGCAGACTGGATATATATATTCTCTTTTGAGACATTGTTGGCCCATATCACAAATTCTTTTCCGTTCTCAAGTTTCACCACAGTTTTATCGAATGTTGGTGTCCCTATGATATAGTATGGTGAAGCAGGGCATACAGGATAGAATCCTATAGCAGAGAAGATATACCATGCAGACATCTGTCCGGCATCATCATTCCCTGAAATACCTCCAGGTTTATTTAAGTATTCGCTCTCCATTATATTCTTCACCTCTTTTTGAGTTCTCCAAGGAGTACCGGCATAGTTGAACATATAGGCAACCTGATGACAAGGTTCATTGCCGTGCCAATATCTTCTTTGAGTAAACATGGAGTCAAGTTTCTCATAGTACTTATCCTTGCCACCCATAGACTTCATAAGTCCATAGACATCTTGTGGTACATACCATGTATAGTGACAAGGGGCACCTTCTGTTATGAATCTGGTAAAACTAAATGCATTATCTTTTTCAAGGAATGAGCCATCGGCATATCTTCCCTGAGCATATCCTGTGATAGGAGAGATTACGTTCTTGTAATTCTTCGCTCTCTCTATCAGCTTCTTATAATCATCACTTTTGTTCAAAGCCTTTGCTAGTTGTGCTAAAGCAAAATCATCGTATGCATATTCAAGTGTTCTCGAAACCTGCTCGTTTGTATGAAAGGCTTCGTTGACAGAGTCTTCCAAAGGGATATATCCATACTTCATGTACGATTTCAAAGCTCTTCTTCCCATGCCATCTTTATATTCATCAAAAGAGGCAGGAGATGTAAAGGCATTCTTGCGCATAGCCTCGTATGCCTTTTCAGTATCAAAATTTCTTATTCCCTTACAGTAAGCATCGGCTAATACAGATATTGAGTGATCGCCTATCATTGCAGCAGTATAGCTGTTCCAGCATGGGAATATAGGAAGCCAGCCTCCCTGTTCATATTTCATTACCAGTGACTGCATCATTTCACCACTCTTCTTTGTCGAAATTATATTAAGAAGCGGATGTAATGCTCTGTATGTATCCCACATACTGTAGTCCTCGTAGTAGTTTTCTCCTTTTGGTAGTTGAAGTATTGGACTGCCCTTTGCAAAGGATGGGTAACGTCCATCTACATCATTAAATGTTCTAGGAAGGAATGAAGCTCTATAAAGAGCACCATAAAACTTATCCTTATCCTCAGAACTATTTGTTTCTACAGATATTTTTCCTAATTGATTCTCCCAAATTTCAGTCAACTCTCTACGAGTATTTTCAAAGTCGTTATGGGGAATCTCACTAATTAGGTTCTTGCGAGCTCCATCCATATCTGTGAAGGATGAGCTTACCTTAATGATAATTCTCTCTTGTTTATCAGTCTTGAAGCGTATAAAGGCTCCAATGTTTTCTTTATTCGAAATAGTTGTATTGTTGTAGTATATGCTATCATCTTTGAATGTTCCAAAACCAGTTATCTCCTTATCATAGCTGATAATGAAATATCCATTGAAGCCTGCACTCTCTCCCCAGCCCTGATAGATACGGTGTACCGGGTTATATCCTCTGATTTCTCTGTTTATTGTGTCAATCTCAATATATCCTTCTCCCTCATCGCTATTAGGGTTTACAACGAGATATCCATCTCCTGCTTTGTCATAAGTAAAACGAAATATTGCAGATCTGCTTCTTCCTGTCATCTCTACATTTATATCGTAGTCCTTAAGATATGTAGAGTAGTATGCTGGAGTTGCAATCTCATTATCGTGTGAGAACCTACTTCCTCTCATTTCCGGCTGACACACTATTTTACCGAATAGTGGCATAAGTGTCATTGAACCATAATCTTGTGTGCAACCGCCAACAATCCAGTGTGAGTTGCGGAAACCCTGTATAATAGAGTCTCTGTAGTAGTAAGGAGCCTTACACTTTCTCTCAGTATCCTGAGTCTGTGCGGTCCAGAAATTCATGCCATTAGGTTCAAGAACAGCAGGCAAAGTCTGTCCGAAATCTTCTTTAGCTTTACCGAAGACTCCAGCACTTTTTGTGATACTTGCATCTGTACCTACACGTGTATCTACATAAGTTATAAACTTATCTCCTCTGTTTGTAATAGAGCAAGATGCAGTTATAAAACTTATAAATACAAATAATAGATATTTACCTGTTCTCATTTTATTGTCAACCTAATTGTTATATGAAGCTTTACCTCTCTGTTCCTCTCGTTGCAGAGAGGTAAAGCAATATTAATTATTACTATTAGTATCCTGTATTCTGTTTCCAGTTAGTATTTTTCTCCAATACATAAGTTGGAATAGGGAAGATACGACGGAACTTTTCACCCTTTGCTTTTGGATTTATAACATGTTTAAATCCCCAATCATCCTCGAAGTTTCCAAAACGTATCAGGTCATTACGTCTCCAGTTCTCGTCGAAAAATTCTCTACCTCTCTCATCAAGTAAGTCTTTCAATGTTGGAGCTGTTGCAATTTGAGGAGCTTTTACATATGTACGTATCTTGTTCATCAAAGATTGTGGAGTATCGCCATTTGTAGCAGTTCCACCTCTTAATATAGCCTCAGCCTTAGTAAGGATGATATCTGCAAAACGGAAGATAGGTACGTCATTGCTTTGGTTTCTGCCATTTATATAGTCATCATAAGTTGGAAACCACTTAACAGATTTATAACCTTGTGACCAACCACTAACATTTTTACCTGTATTTAGAGTGGCATCAACAACTTTCAGAGTAATCTCTTTAGTGAAGTTAAGTTGAGCCCCATCGTACATAACTGGTGTTGTAGTAAGATTTCTGTCTTTATCAAAGAAACAGATAGGACCTCCTACAATAACTTTATTACGTTCGTCACCTGGAAGTGATAATAAATCAACCACATTTGGGTTTACAGCGAAGTTACCTCCAACAGAATTACTTAACTTAAATCCATACATTGTAGGGTCTAGTTTATTCATCTGGCGCCATGTACGGAAACGTGCATATGTCATTCCTTGCTGGCTTATTCTATCGAAAGGCATTGCATAGATAAAGTCTTTTATCTGTGGTCCATTCTCAGGGAAGAATTTCTCTCTATAACCTGCATTCAAGTTGAAAAGGCCTGAATTCATGATCTCATCACAAATGCTGATACACTCATTCAACTTAGGATTATTGGTAGATGGTGAATATGCTGCAACATCTGCTGCGGTATAAACATTCCAGTTTATATATAGCTTTACAAGCAAAGCTTTAGCCATCCAATATGTAGGTTTTCCATAAGTGCTCTCGTCGACCTTCTTATTAAGATTGTCCATAGCTTTCAATAGGTCAGACTCAATGAATTCTGCAACTTTAGCTCTTGGGCTACGTTCTATAGCTTGATTCTCCTCAGGTAGGAAGTTTAATATAGGAGTATCACCATATGAGTCCATCAAGATGAAATGATAGAAAGCACGCATAGCCAATGCAGGAGCTGCTTCAGCTTTGTCTTCACCACCTAATTCCAAAATTGCACGGTTACACTTAGTGATACCTGATGATATGTCTTCATACCAACCGATAGTAGGATCGTCGGCATTCAACATATGCAGTGTAGGGTTTGAATTTTCACCTGAATTATAGTAGTCTCCATCAAATGAGATACCTGAAAATTCATCAGATGAGAATGACATAACTTCGCTATAACGACGGCCTAAAGGACCACGGAAAGAGTAATAAATATCAGCTAATTTAGCTTCTGCAGCAATTTCAGATTTAGGGAACTCAGTCAACTGTGAGTCAATATCTACGTTCAGATCGGTACAGCTTGATGTAGCTGCCATTAATCCTGCTGCTAAATATAATTTTATTCTATTTTTCATAACATTGTTCAATTAGAAATTAACATTAAGTCCTAACATAAAAGTACGAGTACGTGGGTAGAATGAGTTACGGAAATCTACTCCAGGTTCCAAACCACCTAAGCTAATTTCAGGGTCTGTTCCTTTATAGTTAGTAATAGTAAATACGTTGTTACAAGTAGCAGTAAGTTTCATGCTGTTAACCCAGTTACCTAACTTACCGAAGTTATAACCTAAACTCAAAGAAGAGAGACGCAAATAGCTACCATTCTCAAGATAACGATCTGAAGGAGCCTGAGCATTTGTATCAGTTGCTTTTTGCTCAAGTACCTCTTTCAAGCCATTCTTTCCAACCATAATGTTTGTAACATTGTTGTACTGTGCACGTGTAGCATTGAAAATCTTATTTCCAAATACTCCCTGAACGAAAGCTGTTAATGACCAATTCTTATAATTCAATGTATTGTTCCATCCAAGATTAACTTTAGGTTGAGCAGAACCGACTTTACGACGATCTTTCTCTCCAGGTTTTGCAGTTGTATTTCCTGTTGCATTACCATCCTCATCATACTCATTGAATACTGATACACCGCTATCATTATATCCAGCCCATTCCCACATGTAGAATGTACCGATAGGTTCACCTTCCATAATACGTTGTATGCTGTTTGCTTGTGAGAAACCGCCAATATTAGGGTTAGCTCTGTTGATATAGTCTACAGAATATGTATCATTGGACAACTTTTCAACAACGTTCTTGTTGTGTGAAAGATTAAGAGAGGTACTCCACTCAAAATTCTTAGTTCTGACAGGAATTGCATTGATAGTTAATTCGATACCCTTATTGCTTATATCACCTACGTTTGCAGTCATCCAACTAATTGGGTAACGGCTTGTTGATACCGGGTAGTCATATATAAGGTCTGAAGTCTGTTTGTTATAATACTCAATAGTACCACTTAAGCGACCACCAAGTACAGAAAAATCCAATCCAATGTTGAACATAGAAGTAGACTCCCATTTCAAGTCAGGGTTAGCGTTACGAGAAACGCCAAAAGTACGATACTCAGAAGATACACCATTTGCATCTGTATAAGTAAACCATCCTGTTCCATTGTATACAGGAGTTGCAATATATGGATCGAAACCTAATGAGTTACCGCTTACACCGTAACCTACACGGAATTTCAAATCGTCGAAGATTTTATTGTCTTTCATAAACTCCTCTTCAGTGATGCGCCAAGCTGCAGAGACAGATGGGAATGTAGCCCAACGGTTGTTCTTACCGAAAGCAGAAGAACCATCACGACGCACAGTTGCCTGAAGTAAATATTTGCTGTTGTAAGAGTAATTAGCACGTCCATAGAATGAGATCATACGGAGAGCCGATTCTGCCGATGACCAGATACCATTGATACCATCCATCTTATTAGCAAGACCTAAGTTCTTGTATCCTACGTTGTCATTATAGAAATCATAAACTGTCAATCCAAATCCGTCAGCAGTTTTTGACTCTTCCCATGAATAACCAGCCATCAAGCCTAGTTTGTGCACTTCATTAAATGTCTTATCAAAGTTGAGGTATGATTCGAATACCTTTTTATTATCTGAAGTAGCACGTCTGTGAGCCTGTCCGTTATCTTTTATACCGGCAAGCTGAGTCTTTGAACTGTGATACTCACCCCATATAAACTGTTCGTTCTGATAAGAGATAGTAGTATTCCAAAGAAGACCATCAATAATCTTTAACTCTGCCTTAGCTGTTCCCTGCAATTTCTTTGTCTCATGATCATATGTATCCTCATTAATCATTGACAATGGATTATAATATTGTGATACACCTACATATTTACTCCATGAGCCATCCTGATTAGTAACAGGCATTAATGGAGAATAATAGTTCATTGCATCGTACACACTGGCACCCTCACTGTCTGTCTTTACAGAGTGGTTATTTGTTATACTTGCATTCAAGTTGAAAGCAAGGTTCAATCTATTGTTTAGAGCTTTAGTCTGTAAGAATGCACGACCAATCAATCTATCCATATCTGTTCCTTTGATAACACCTTGTTTCTCAAGATATGTGAAACTTGCATTATATGAAGTCTGGTCGTTTCCACCTGTGATAGATACATTGTGATTGTGACTAACAGCTGTACGTTGTACCTCTTTCTGCCAGTCAGTACTTGCATTCATATCATTATCTAATGATACGTTATTAGTCTTAGCCCAGCTGCGTAAGTCAGAAGCTGTCAACATATCAAGGTTTTTCATTACATTATCAAAAGCAACATAGCCATTGTATGTAACGCTTGTCTTACCTGCTTTTCCTTTCTTTGTTGTTACGATGATAACACCGTTGGCAGCTTTAGAACCATAGATTGCTGTAGCTGTAGCATCACGCAATACATCTATACTCTCAATATCTTCAGGAGCAACCAATGATAATGATAGTCCAGGAACACCATCGATAACATAGTAAGGTTCCATTGCACCGCTACCTCTTAATGATGATGCACCACGTAACTGGATAGATGATGTACCTCCGTTAGGGTCACTGCTCTGTGTAATTGTCAGTCCAGGAACTTTTCCTTGCAAGAGCTGTGCAGGGTCAGAATATACACCTACATTCAACTTGTCGGATTTTACTGTTGTTATGGAACTTGTGACATCCTTACGAGTCATAGAGCCATAACCGATGACTACTACTTCATCGAGAGCCTTTGAATCATCTTCCATAATAACTTTCATGTTAGGAGCTGCCTTCATCTCTTTTTTAATATATCCTACATATGAGAATTCGAGGATTTTTCCATTTCCTACGTTTAATGAAAACTTACCATCAAAGTCTGTAATAACACCATTGGTGGTACCTTTCTCAATTACATTCACACCAATAAGAGGCTCGCCCGATTTATCGGTTACAATACCTGATACTTTACTTTGTGCAAATGCCAATGTACTATTAAGAAGCAATAGAGCAAAGATGAATATCTGTGCACTAAGTCTTTTACATGATAAATGTACTTTTAGCATAACTTTAAGATTTTGTTTTTAATAATATTAATTAATTTGGTTACAAAGTTTTTCTAAACTTGTTTCTGCTTGTTTACAACTTTATGTAAATTCTTTTTCTATATAATGGATATCCTATTGCACCTAACATTAATGTAAATGCAATGGCGTAAATTGCTGAAGCTGTATATGGCTCTCCAATAAATGTATTTATCCCGTTATAGAGCATATGCTTTATTCCGAAATTGCCGAATACTATAGCTAACACCTCACTCAAAACATATAAGAATAGTGGGTTCACACCAAAAACAACAAAGAATTTGCTCCACTCTTTCTTACCCTTTATATCAATGATGTACATAAGTGTTGCCTGTAGCATAGAACATAGTCCGCATGTAGTAAGTGCAAAAGATGGTGACCATATCTTTTTGTTTATTGGTAAAGAGTATGTCAGAAGCAGACCGATGCTCATTATAATGAAACCGAATATCATGAGCTTAATAACTTTTTCATCAATGCTCTTTGACTTTACAATAATCTTACCACAATAGAATCCTATCATTGTATGAGCTATTGCAGATATTGTGCTTACGAAACCTTCCGGGTCTATCGGATTTTTCTGGTAAAGATGAGCCTGACCAAAGATGCTCCTATCTATTATGGCAAGGATGTTTGTCTCATCATGCACATATCCATTACTTGTAAGCAGTATTATTGAATAAAGAATAAGAAGAGCTGCAGCTATCCAAAGCATAAATCTGTGATTAATGAATAGAGCAATGAGAGAAACTATTCCATAACATAATCCAATTCTTGTAAGTACTCCTAATATTCTTAAGTGATCGAAAGGAAGAAAATCACCTTCACATATATGGTCGAACCAGCCTATGCACCATCCAATAACCAATATAAGGAGAGTACGTTTTACTATCTTATATATAGCACTTTTAGATGGTTTGAAATCAAATTTACTCAAAGAAAGATAAGTTGATATTCCCATTATGAAGAGAAAAAACGGGAATACAAGATCGCAAGGCGTTAATCCATTCCAGTCGGAATGTTTCAACGGAGCAAAGATGTCGTGCCCTCCACCATTGTTTACTAGAATCATACCAGCTACTGTTATGCCTCTAAGTACGTCAAGCGATAATAATCTTTTATTTGTTGTCTCCATTTTGAGTATATAAGTTTTTACTTACCAAATACTTCACTGAAAATCTCTTTTGCAGTATTAATAAGATCTCCCTCAGGTTTAGAGGAGTACTCATTCTTTGCAAGAGTCCATGGCTCCTCCATAGCATAGAAGTCAATTATCACCTCCGGCTTGCCATCAAACTGGTCTTGCAATGTTTTCCAATATGCTTCCCATCTCTTATAATAGAAATCTTTTAATATGCCGTTCCACTCCTTATGTGCATAGTCACGCAACTTTCCTGCATCGGCACACTCTCTGTTTCCCCATGTAGTGATCTGAACTCTGGCATTCCACTCATAAAGATCTTTTTCTTCAGCGGTATTTCCTAATCTACGCGCTTTTTCTATCCAACTGCCAAGTCTGAATTCTCTACGTGTACCAAGAAGTTTGTCTTGTAGTAAGATGAGATTCAAGAACTCTTTAGAATCCTTTTCAAAGCTACTCTTGTCAAAGCTATTGAAGTCGGCTATAGTATGATTGTAAACAACACGTCCTCTGTCAGATATTGCCTGACGTAGAATATCAATAAGATCATACTCATAGTTATTGTTTCCTCTGAATTTATCGGCAACGCTGATAAAAATTCTTGCTGCCTCTTCTGTTGATTTAGGATCGTAATAGTTCTTCATCTTTGACCAACTTGATACCTGGAAGTTGTTCAATGATGGACGTCCACAGAATATTGATTCGTGAGGGCCTTGTTGGTTATTTCCACGTGGACAATTATAGATAGTTTTACCCAATAGCTGCCATGCTTTGTTTATTGTCTCATCGTTTGCCCCATAGCGTGCAGAAGTATAATTATTAATCCACTCCTCCTTTTTCACCTCTTCATCACGCCAAGGAAGTTCACTCATAAGTTCATACATGATAGGATTGTTCTCAATACCTTCCATGGTAAGTCCAATACCTTTTACTTCTGACCCTATAGGATTTGTCTTTGCCTGATAGAAGTTGCTGAGTAGTTGGTCCATTCTGCCATGAAGTCCTACATTTGCTCCGAAGTTCTCGAGCATGCAGAAGAGCCAGTCATGTTTTCCATAACCTTTCTCTCTTTGCCACAGAGACTCGATTCCCCACATAGGGCGGCATTCACTGAATAGGTCTAGGATTAATAAATCACCTTTCTTAAGATTATTAATCATCTCATCACGTGGATTCTCACTCCATCCCTGAAGTACCCATACAGCATTTGGATTAACCTTTTTCATTGCCTTCATTATAGCTTTACCGGCAGCATCGAAATCAACTTTTCCTACTGTCTTGCTCTCATGGAATGGGTCCATAGAGTAATAATTAGCTTTTCCAAAGAGAGCCTCCTGCTCTTTATAATATAAATTGGCAATCTCCTCAAAGCGTGGATCTGTAGGAAGTAGTATTGCAGGGCGTGTAAATCCATTCCAAAGAGGTGTCTCTGCCAACTCCAAACCAAGTTTTTCAGAAGCGTCATGAGGGACCATACCGCTGTAACCAGGGAATACAGCTCAATGCCATATTCTCTCATCCTTTTTAAAATCTTTTTCTGTAAAGCCTCTTGTTGAGTATACCAAGAATCAGGATTAGGGCCTCCCCATCCTTCTAGATTATTCATCTCCCACCATGCAAGGAATGCAGGGCCGGCAATAAATTTATTAATCTCCTCTTTATTATATCCAAGCTTCTTTAGCATGTTGAACCAAACACACTCTTCACCGACCACGGATAGTGGAAGATTGATACCATGCAAAGCCATCCAGTCAATTTCTTGCTCCCAACGTTTCCAGTCCCAGAAAGCCATGGAGTAGGAGTATGTACAGTAGTTGAGGTCATATCTAAGATTCATGTTGGTCTCATGTCTCTCTCTCTTCGTTACTTTTGGTAGTTGTGCAGGTAACTTTGCTTTCATTCCATTCCAAGAGAGATGGACTCCTGCATAGTATTTCAGATACCAGTTAAGGCCGGTAGCTATAGAGACATAGTTATTTCCTTTTATGACCACCTTGTTATTACGCTGGTCAAGTTCAAAAAAATCTTTGTTGCTTTTTACTTGCTCAATAATGAATTTCTGTGATGCTCCTTTGTCTATTCTTTCTAAAAGACCTTTAATAGGATTAGCTACCAAAGCGAGTGGGAGTATGAGCAATGTGATAAGTAGGAATAATTGTTTTTTCATGAAGTTCGTAAACTTAGGTTTATTAAGTCAAATATATAACAATGAATAAACCTTAAGGGAGAAAATCGAACAAAAAAAGAGTAATAGAGTAAAGTGTGGTTATTTTTTACTCAATAAAGCGCTTGGTAACACTCCATACATCTCTTTGAAACATTTACTGAAATATTTTGGGTCATTGAATCCTACTCTGTAGGCTATTTCAGCAATGTTGATATCCTTGCACTGTTGGTGTGCAATAATATATTCGTGTGCATTGTTGAGACGATAATTTTTCATAAACTGGCCGATAGACTGGCCTATTAATGCTTGTAGTTTACTATTAACAAGTGTCTTGCTATATCCCATATCACTGACAAAGTTCTCGATATCATATTCTGCATTGCTATAGTTCTCTTTCATAAGAGAGACAGCCCTGTCGAAGAACTTCTTGTCCTTGGAATCTTCTGCTATTGCTATGTTTTCACTGTTCATGCTGACAGCAAACTTAGCTTTATACTTTTGCTGAATAGCAAAGATATTTCTGATCTTAAGAAGTAGTATCTCTTCGTCGAATGGCTTACACAGATATTCATCAACACCTATTTCAAAACTCTCTTTTTTCTGCTCCTCAGAGACAATAGCAGTAAGCATAATAAATGGGATGTGCGATATGGAGAGATTCTCTTTTACTCTCTTTGAAAGTTCTATACCATTCATTACAGGCATCATTATATCACTTAATATAAGATCTACCTTCTGATTGGATATCAATTCTAGTGCTTCCTCTCCATTTGATGCCTGGAGAATATTATATTTCTGTTGAAGCAGCGTCTTTACATAGATTCTCATATCTTCATTATCATCAACTATAAGAATAGTCTCCGAGTTTGAAGGTACTATATTTATTTCAATAGCTTTTTCTTCATTATTATCCATGCTACTCTCGGAAGTGCTTATATCACCATTGACAAGAGGCAAAATAGTTCGGATGGATGTACCTCCCTTTTTATTGTTTATAGCATAGATCTCACCACCATGCATCTCGATAATCTTCTTGCATAGATAGAGCCCTATTCCTGTACTGCTCTGACCTTGCACAGGATATTTAACGCTTGTCTTCGATTGGTAGAAACGTTCGAATATTTTAGTGAGGTCTTTCTTATCTATACCTGCTCCGTTATCTTCAACACAAATATAGAGTAAAGAGTTGTCCTTATAGTTCAGCGAAGTTATGTAGATGTTTATAGTACCATTGTTTGGAGTGAACTTAATTGCATTAGAAACAAGATTTACAATAACTCGCTTCATATAATCATAATCCAGAACAATATAATTATTGGATAAATGATATAATATATTAAGCGATATATTTCTATCGCCGGCAAAAGCTTGAAAGGTATTACGGCGTTTTCAAGGAATATTTCAAAGTCTTCACATTTTTTATCGAGCTGTACCTTTTGTGCGTCAATTTTTCGGAAGTCCATAAGCTCATTAACAAGAGCAAGCAGGTATTTGGAGCTTCTCTCTGCAAGCTTAAGTTGTTGGTTTACCTCAGGATCTTTATTGCTTTTTATGGCTTGTTCTATAGGCCCGTTTATAAGGGTTACTGGTGTTCTGAACTCATGAGTGATATTTGTGAAGAAAGTAATCTTCTCTTCTGTGGTTTCAGCAAGCTTTTTACTCATCTCAATGAGTTTCTCGTTCTGAATAGCAAGTTGTGATGTTCTCTGTTGCACAGTATCCTCCAGAATCTTCTTCTGGTGTTTGTATGCGTTTGTCTTCCAGACATAGAATCTTTCTGAGCAGACTGCAACAATGATGAAGCAGATGATATAGAACCACCATGATTTATAGAAGTAAGGAGAGACATGCACCTCTATTTCGGTAACTGTTCCGGACCAGTTGCCTTTGTCATCCGTTGCTTTTACTTCGAAGACATAGTCTCCTGGAGGTATAGATGTATATTTGGCAGAGTGTTCACCTCGTTTGGTCTCATTCCACTCGCTTTCGTATCCTTTTAGTCGATATGCATAAGATATCTGATTGTTGTATGCATAGTCTTTTGCAGAGAAATATATTTCAAGCCCGTGATCTCGTTCATGTATGTTTATCTCATTTGCTGATGAGATGTTTTCGGATATGTAGTCGCCTGATGCCGGATATATATTTTCCCCTTGTATTATAAGGTCTGTCAGTGAAACTACTACATTGTCACTCTTTTCCTTCAGATTACTGGGGTGTATGCCGACAAGTCCGTCGATATTACCAAAATATACTATGTTTTCACTCTTTGAATAGTAATACGCATTCCAATAGAATTGGTTGTTCAGTAGTCCGTCGTACTTAGTAAAGTTGCTGAATGTTTTTTTCTTAGTGTCGAATTTAGATATGCCATGGTTTGTAGATAACCAAAGGTTTCTGTTCATATCTTCAACAATTCCTATGATATTGTTATTAGGCAGACCATCTTTCATGGTGAAATTGTGAAACTTAAGGAGACCTTTCTCCTCTTTGAAATATTTATAAAGGCCTGCACCATCAGTTCCTAACCATATGTTGCCATCTTTATCCCCTATAATACTATTTATCTTGTCGGCAATACTTAGTGAAGGGTCTGATAGTTTCTTATAGTATTTATAGTCAAAATTTCTATGGCTTAGTGCAAAGGAGAAGAGGTCAATAATAAATAGACCATTTGTAGTACCAACCCACAACTTACTCTGTTTGTCGATATATAGTGCTCTTATGGCTTCGAAACGATTGTCCGGAATATTAAACTGTACCATCATAAACTCTCCTGTCTGCTTTTTGTAGAAGAGTAGTCCCTCGGGTGAGCCAAACCATATACCTCTGTTCACCAAATCTTCGCATGCACTTGATATGTAGTCTGACTTTATCTGTGGGGTGTTAATGCTGGAATATCTCTTGAAAATTTTATTACCTTTTTCATTAAGGTTAAGTTCATTAATTCCACCTCCCCATGTATATGCCCATAGATGGTTTTCATTATCTATAAGGAGACCACTCACTGAGTTGTGACTTATTGAGCTAGATAGATTCTCGATGTTTACGAAATGTTCGAATCTGTTTTCTCCCTTTCTCTTTATGTTTATACCTCCCTCTACAGTACCTACCCAAAGATTGCCCTCTCTGTCCATGTTTATAGCACTGACAGGGTTAGCCGAGAGTGAGTATGGGTCTTTCTTTCTGTTTTGCCATATTATAGTATTGAGTCTTGATGAGGTTAGAAGGTTTATTCCACCAATTTCAGTCCCAATCCATATTCTATTTCCTTCCGTGAATATGCAGTTTATGATGTTGCAGTTTAAAGAGTGTTCCTTGAACTCATTGTCCTGCTTTATATGTATAAAGTTATCACTGCTCTTTACATAATAGTTGATGCCGTTCATTGTAGCAACCAACATCTTGCCCTCGGGGGTAAACTTTATATCTGTTATATAGGAGTTACTTATTGAACTGTTATCATTGACGTCATAAGAATACCTTTTAATGTTTCTTCCATAATGGTCATATCTGTAAAGGCCCTTGTTGGTTCCAATCCATAATATCTCATTATCAAGCGCCATACAGCTTATAATCCAGTCATTTGTAGTTGCGGCTGTCATCTTCGATACAGGGTTGCATTTTAGCAGATGGTTGGCTGATATCTCAATTGTGCAGAGTGAATTATTTATATCTGCACATATTCCCCATTTCATATCTATAACAGAATTAACAACATGCTGTGAGGATGATTTCTCTAAATAATAATAGTCATTGATATTACCCTGTTTGTCTAATTTGATATGGTATAGGGTATTTAATGCTGATATCCATAAGTTCCCATCTTTGTCCTTATAAATATTTGAAACATGGGTGTTCATTATATTCCAAAGAGCGGAATACTTAGTAATATTAAAATTAACATTCTCGTATTTGTTCAAGTCAATGACGTCTATTCCACCTTCGGATACAACCCATAATCTTCTGAAATTATCCTCACAGACTTTATAAACTACATCACCTTTTAACCTTACTGGATTTGATGATGCATTAAATGTAGTGAAGTTGTATCCGTCATATCTGGCAAGCCCATTATGAGTTGTAGCCCATATATATCCGTCAGAATCTTTTGTAATGAATTTTACGTAGTTATTTGGAAGACCTATATCTTCGGTAAGGAATGTGTAATTGAATTGAGAGAAGTAAGTTGTACCACCCCATATGCTGTTAGAGTATAAAAAGATTATAACATATAGTAATATCGAGATGGCATTTTTCATTGTCATTTTATATATAATGTGACAAATGTATTAAAAACGGAGTAAAGGAGCAATAGTTATAAGATACAAAAAAGAGATCTACTTTTGTAAATCTCTTTTTTGCTCTTCCTCTTGGACTTGAACCAAGGACCCTCTGATTAACAGTCAGATGCTCTAACCGACTGAGCTAAGGAAGAATTTCGCAATCAATTTCAGAGCTCTTCCTCTTGGACTTGAACCAAGGACCCTCTGATTAACAGTCAGATGCTCTAACCGACTGAGCTAAGGAAGAGTGTTTTTTTCTTAATTGCGGTGCAAAGATAATAGGTATTTTGGAATTATGCAATATCTTTGCAAAAAAAATAGCTAAATGGACAAAATAATAGGTATGGGGAACGCCCTTGTTGACGTTCTTGTGACGCTATCTGATGACAGCTTGCTTGATGAAATGAATTTGCCCAAAGGAAGCATGCAGCTTATCGAAAAAGATAAGTTTTTGGATATCAGTAATAAGCTCTCTCAAATGAAAACTTATAGATCTACTGGAGGTTCTGCCGGTAATACAATTTTAGCGTTGGCTAATCTTGGAACAGAACCTGGATTTATAGGAAAGATTGGAGACGATGAATATGGTAATTTCTTTAAAAACTCCGGAATTAATTTCGGAATAGATATGAAGCTCCTTAAAGGTGACCTTCATACAGGTATAGCTTCTACTTTTATTACTCAGGATGGGGAACGTACTTTTGGTACATATTTAGGTGCTGCATCACAGATGGCTCCCGAGGAATTGAAATTGGAGATGTTTAAAGGATATTCTTATTTTTATTTAGAAGGATATCTTGTTCAGGACAAAAACCTGATTCTTCGTGCTGCTCAACTTGCCAAAGAGGCAGGGGCACAAGTGTGCCTTGATATGGCTAGCTATAATATAGTAGAGGAGAATCATGATTTTTTCCACTCTTTTATCGATAAATATGTAGATATAGTATTTGCAAACGAGGAGGAAGCTAAATCCTTTACAGGAAAAGATGCGTGGCAGTCTATAAATGATATCTCTTCATGCTGCAGTATTGTAGTGGTAAAACTTGGTGCACAAGGATCATGCATCAAAAAAGGTACTGAATGTATTAAGTTCGAGATCCCTCCTGTTGAGAAAGTTATTGATACAACAGGTGCAGGTGACTACTATGCAGCAGGTTTTTTATATGGCCTTACTAGCGGACTATCTCTCGAGAAATGTTGCTATATTGGCTCAATACTAGCTTCCCAAGTAATTCAGGTGTATGGCACCATTCTACCTAAAGAGAAATGGAACGAAATTAAGTTAAATATTTCTTCTCTATTATAGAGTTAAAGGAAATATTTCATTATTTTGAAGTTATAAAATAATATGGATTATGAGATTTAATTTTTGGAAGAGATATAAAGCAAAGCATACTATAGCTTTAGCTGTGGTTCTTTTATTTGGTTTTATCTTCGTCGCTTTCACTAACAGTGATGACAGAAATTTTAAGATTGCCAAGAATCTGGATATATTTAATGCCCTATATAAAGAGCTTGACATGCTTTATGTAGATACTATTGATCCGGAGAAAGTTATCAAATATGGTATTGATGCTATGCTTGCACAGACTGATCCATATACTGAATATTATGCTGAAGGTGATAATACCCTGAAAGAGCTTACTACTGGTAAGTTTGGAGGTATTGGAGCTGCAATCAGATATTATGATAAGAAAGACAGAATAGCAATCGTTGAGCCTACACAGGGAATGCCTGCTACTGAAGTAGGGCTGAAAGCCGGTGATATTATATTGTCTATTGATGGTAAGGATATGTCCAGAGGTAAGATGGAGATAATGGACTTCTCTGATAAGGTAAGAAATGCCTTGAGAGGAGAACCGGGAACAGTACTTATCCTGAAGATTGAACGTCCTACCTTGAATGGCAATAAAGAGATCAAAGAGTTTAAGATTACTCGTCGCACCATACAGACTCCTTCTGTACCATTCTATGGAATGTTGAAGAATAAAGTTGGTTACATTGTATTAAGCGATTTTACAGAGAAGTGCTCTAAAGATGTTAAGAAGGCACTAATTGACCTTAAGAATGATGGAGCAACTTCTATCATGCTTGATTTAAGAGGTAATGGAGGAGGACTTTTAAGCGAAGCTGTTGAAATAGTAAACCTATTTGTTCCTAAAGGTAAGGAGATTGTTACCACTAAGGGAAAAATTAAGCAGGTAGGAAGTGTTTATAAGACAACCCATGAACCTATAGATACAGAAATTCCTATAGTTGTACTTGTTGACGGTGGAACTGCGTCTGCATCAGAGATTGTATCAGGTTCTTTACAAGATTTGGATAGAGCGGTAATAGTAGGAAACAGAACCTTTGGAAAGGGACTTGTGCAGACTTTACGTGAATTACCATACAACAGTAGCATGAAGATTACAACTGCTAAGTATTATATTCCTAGCGGGAGATGTATCCAGGCTATTGACTACTCAAAACGTAATGAAGATGGTTCTATTGCTCGTACACCTGATAGTTTGACTAATGTGTTCAAGACATCAGTAGGACGTGAGGTTAGAGATGGTGGTGGGATCCGCCCGGATATAGAGGTGAAAGAGGAGAAGGTTCCAAATATTTTATTCTATCTTGTTAACAGCAATGTGATATTCGACTATGCAACTCAGTATGTATTAAAACATCCACGTATAGGAAAAGTTGCTGATTTCCACTATACTGATGCTGATTATACTGAATTCAAGAAGTTTGTAAAGACACAGGACTTCAAATATGATCAACAGACAGAGAAGGTTCTTAAAAACCTTAAGGAGGTTGCTAAGTTCGAAGGGTATCTTGAGGATGCATCATCAGAGTTTGATGCTCTTGAGAAAAAGCTCAATCATAATACAGAGCGTGATTTGAACACATTCTCAAAAATTGTACGTACTACCATACGTCAGGAGATTATTAAGAGATATTATTTTGTTTCCGGAGCTATTGAGGAGAGGTTGAAAGATGATCCTGATGTAGAAAAAGGAATAGATGTTTTAGGAAATATTGATGAGTATAAAAAACTTTTGATGCCTAAATCAAAAAGTGTTGTCTCTGTTATAAAGAATAAGGGCAGAAAAGGGAAAATGATAGATGATAAAGATGAGTTAGCTGCTCTTTACAGTCCAATAACTATTGCATAGCTATATAATTACAATAAAAAGGGATACCTAAGAGTATCCCTTTTTGTTATCTATTTCTCTGTATAGTCTCCATTCTTTTTTATAAGATCTATTAGCCTGTTAACAGCCTCTTCTTCAGGTATATTTTTCTCAATACACTCTTTCTTTTTGTATAGGCTGACTTTTCCGCGAGCAGCTCCTACATATCCATAGTCAGCATCAGCCATTTCACCTGGTCCATTTACTATACATCCCATTATACCAATCTTCAATCCTTTCAGATGTGATGTTGCATTTTTTATCTTCGCTATAGTGTCTTGAAGATCATATAATGTACGTCCGCATCCAGGGCATGATATGTATTCAGTCTTACTTGTACGTACTCTTCCTGCCTGAAGTATTCCAAAAGCAGTAGCATCTACCTCCTCAATTCCAATTTTCCCTTGATTGAGTAAGAATATACCATCACAAAGTCCGTCAAATATTAGGGCTCCCATATCGGCTGCAGCTTTCAATTGCATATCCTCTTTGTCATTTTCGTTCTGGAACATGAAAATAACAACGGGATTTGTTAATCCTTCAGTCATGATCTCTTGTATCATTCCTCGATATTCACCTACACGGTTGTCATGATTGCTTTGGGCAATGATTACCACTTCCGGGTGCATCCTCAGTGCTGCAATAACCTCTTCACCCATCGCCATATAAGGCAGGAAGAGGAATTTTATAGCTGCATTGTTATGATGAAGTTCAATCATCTGCTGATAGTTGAATGCCGGATAGACATTATTCATAGACTCATCCCATGTAGTATATCTACGACATATGTAGCAGATTCCACTCTGCAATCAGGGAGTTTGCTTCCTGAATAGATATAGTCTGGCTTGAACTGAGGATTAAATTCTGCACTGCCACCAAGTCTCTCTGATATAACTACAGGTACGTTGTCGCCACCTATATTATTAACAGCTATTGTCTTGCGGCGAGTAGGAGAAAGGTAGTTAAATCCTTCTGCCTCTTTTCCTGGGATAAATGGATGGTTAGCTCTGTTTGCTATATAGTCAACGAGCTTTTTTGCCACTGGAATCTCTGCTTCAGGAGCTTCGCTTAGAGATACTCTTATTGTGTCGCCTATACCATCCGCAAGCAGTGCTCCTATGCCCAGTGCGGATTTTATTCTTCCATCCTCACCATCGCCTGCTTCTGTTACACCAAGGTGTATAGGAAAGTCCATGCCCTCTTTCTCCATAGTGTCGACAAGCAGCCTTACTGTCTTTATCATTACAATGGTGTTTGAGGCTTTTATTGAGATGACAACATCTTCGAAATTTTCTTCAAGACATATACGTAGAAATTCCATACACGATTCTACCATACCTTCCGGAGTATCTCCATAGCGTGACATTATCCTATCGGATAGTGAACCATGGTTTACGCCTATTCTTATAGCAGTGTGATTCTCCTTGCATATGTTCAGGAATGGGACAAGTCGATTCTTGATCTTCTGAATCTCATTCTTGTATTCCTCGTCGCTATATTCTAGCTTCTTGAATGTTCTTGCAGCATCAACATAGTTGCCTGGGTTTATTCTCACCTTTTCGGCATATTGTGCTGCAACATCAGCCACTTTCGGGTTGAAGTGCACATCGGCTACAAGTGGGGCATTATACTCTTGTGAGCGTAATCCTATATTTATCTCTTTAAGATTTTCTGCCTCGCGTATTCCTTGGGTTGTAAGTCGAACATATTCTCCGCCTGCATCTATTATACGTTTTGCCTGTTCTACACAAGCTTCAGTATCCATAGTCGAGGTGTTGGTCATACTCTGTATACGTATAGGATTAGCGCCACCCATAGGAGTGGCGCCAACATTTATCTCTTTTGAATCGCGACGGCTATAGTTGAAAATATCCATCAGTTTGTCTTATATTCAAATTTCACCTCTTTCAATTCCTCATTAGCCTTAACGATTTTATTCTTAAGGCCCTCTTTGTAAGCAGCAAATTTATTAGCCAGTTCTTCATCACCAAGTGCAAGAATCTGAACAGCCAAAATAGCAGCATTCATCGCACCGTTTATTGCTACTGTAGCCACAGGAATTCCCGGAGGCATCTGTATAATACAGTAGAGTGCGTCAACTCCATCCAGGACAGAACCTTTTATAGGTACACCTATTACGGGTAATGTTGTATTTGCAGCAATAACACCCGGTAATGCTGCAGCCATACCTGCTGCTGCAATGATAACTTTTATACCTCTTCCTGCTGCGTTCTTAGAAAAATCTTCAACAGCTTCAGGAGTACGGTGCGCAGAGAGCGCATTCATCTCAAAAGGTACCTGCATCTCATCAAGTAACTTAGCAGCTTTCTCCATAACCGGTAGGTCGGATGTGCTGCCCATAATAATACTTACAATTGGTTTCATCATTAAAAATATCTCATAATAGTACAAACAGACAGATTTCTCTATACTGTTACTCGTTAATTAGTGCCTTGTATGCTTGGGCATCTAGCAAATCATTGACATCGGCTATTTCATTAGGTTTAATCTTGATAAGCCATCCCTTTCCATATGGATCTTTATTTACTAGTTCAGGGTTCTCAGCCAACTCCTCATTCTGCTCCAAAACTTCACCTGCAACAGGCATGAAAATGTCTGAGATAGTTTTAACCACCTCTATAGTTCCAAATACTTCACCTTTGTCTAGTGTCTCATCAACTGTAGGGATGTCTACAAAGACTATATCGCCTAACTGTGACTGAGCAAAGTCTGTTATACCTACATAAGCGTACTCACCATCGACTCGAATCCATTCATGTTCACTAGTATACATGAGTTCTTGTGGAAAATCCATATTCTTCAATTTTAAGGTTATTGTTTTTAATTTATTATTTCAAATAAACAAAATTCCTATGATACCACAAAAAAATCCAACGATAAAACCTACCATAACTTCTATTAAAGTATGTTGTCCGAGAATCATCCTACTTGTTCCCAAAAGTCCGGTAAGAATTATAAAGAAGCTTAGCCATGATATAGGATTGAAAGTAAAGATGAAACTATATGAAAGTAATCCTCCTACCATCATTCCGCTACTTGCTACATGTGTACTGATTTTCCATTTGAAATTGATAATAGTACAGATTATCATACAGATAAGTGTTGCAACAATTATACCTGAGAGATATCTTGGCAAGTGCATCTTGTTCATCGTTATCAGACAAGCCACATAACTCATTATAGTTAATGCATAGGGCACAAATCTGTTTTCACGAATAGATAGTCCTTTTATTCCCAAACCATTTATCTTCTGAAAAATAAATATTGAAAACATAGGCATAAGTACTGTGAAACAGTATACCATCCCCAACAATATAAGCTTATATTGCAAAGGCATTATTTTGAGGTAAGTAAAAAAGAACAGTAAGAAGAATGATACCACTGGCACCATGAAAGGTGTGAATATGGCTGATATTGTTCGTGACACTAATAGCAGTGTCTTTCTTCTTTTTCTGTGATAAGCTATTTGCTCCAGATTCTCCATTTTTATGATCTCCTTAATCGGGCTACAGGAATATTTAGTTGTTGACGATACTTGGCAACTGTTCTTCTGGCAATAGGATATCCTTTTTGTTTGAGCATCTCTGCCAGTTCGTCGTCAGTGTATGGTTTTTTGTTATCTTCACTATCTAAGCATTCCTTTAAAATCATTTTTATCTCTCTCACTGACAACTCTTCTCCATCCTGTGTGACATAGCCATCACTGAAAAAGTATTTTAAAGGATAAATGCCATAATTTGTCTGTACATATTTACTATTGCTCACACGAGATATAGTAGATATATCTAGTTTAGTCTTTTCGGCTACATCTTTCAGTATCATAGGCTTAAGCAGGGATTCATCTCCTTCAAGGAAAAATGGCTTCTGAAGATTTATAATTGTCTGCATAGTTATTAGCAATGTGTTTTGCCTCTGTTTTACTGCATTAATAAATCCTTGAGCAGAGTCTATCTTCTGTTTTAGGAATAGAAATGCATCTTTTGCCTCTTTACTCTGATTGCTTTTGTTCTTTGTGTACTCATCCAACATCTCTGTGAAGTTTCTGCTCAATCTCAGAGATTGTATGTTATGATTGTTAAGCGAAAGATTTATTACCCCATCTTCAAGGGTCTCAACGATGAAATCAGGTACAATCTGTTGATAATTCTTCCTATAGCTTCACCTAGCGAACTACCAGGACGGGGATTTAATTTTACAAGTTCTGAAAGAGCTTGATCGTACTCATCTTCACTTATCTCAAGCCTCTGAATAATCTTATCCCTGTTCTTTTTCTTGAAATCATCGAAACAATTTTCGATGATTTCTAGTTGTAACTCTTTCTCACGAGAATTACTCTTTCGTTTTATCTGCAATAATAAGCACTCTTGAAGAGAGCGTGCGCCAATACCTGCAGGATCGAAATCCTGAATTATATGTAGTATCTCTTCAAGTTCCTGTTCATCGGTGTTAATACCTCTGTAAATTGCAAGTTCATCACTGATGGTAGTAAAATCCTTTCTAAGTATGCCATCATCATCAAGTGAACCAATAATATATTCAGCTATCTCTCTCTCACTATCCGAAATGTCCTGCATAGCAAGTTGTTCTTTTAGAATCTCGTAGAAGGATACAATGTCCGAGAAAGGAATATCCTCCATTTTTTCATCTTTTGAACGGTTGCTCTCCTGAAGTTTATAGTCTGGAATATCATCTTCGGTCAGATAGTCTCCTAAAGAGATGTCTTCATCGCTATGGCTAATGTCTTCATTGTCTTCGTCTAATTGAGACGATTCGTTGTTATCAGATGACTCTTCTTTATCATTGTCGCCAATCTCTAAAGCAGGATTGTCAAGAATTTCGGCATGAACTCTCTCCTCCAACTCAACTGTTGGCAGTTCGAGCAGTTTCACTACCATTATCTGTTGTGGGGATAGTGTCTGTACTTGCTGCTGATTTTGTGTCTGTACTTGACTGAATCCTTCTGCCATATTTACTAAATCATCTTTATTAACAGTGCAAAATTAATGAATATTTTGATATCTGTTCATAATAAGAGTACACTTATATTTTATATAAAATTATTAATTTGCTTTCCCATTTTATATTGATATTATTGAGCAAAGATTATTTAAGTTTTTGGTGAATATCTATAAGGCTTATACGCTAAAAATCTTTCTATTGCATTTCGCCCTACATGGTTGATATAATAAAAAAAACCTTGTTGCTAATTAAAGCAACAAGGAATATGTATGATATAGAAATATATTAATATCTGAAACTACTTCCACCTAAGAACTCTCTTAACAGTGAGGTAGGAGGTAGCTCATTATCACGCACAGGAACGAAATATTCTAGAAATTTACGTAAGCGGTATGCTTCCGAATATTCCGGTCGGTTATTAGGAACCTGTCTAAGTATAGGTTCAACATAATCTCTTAATACAGCCAATTCGTAGATTAGTGCTGAATTGAACATTGCATCAGCATTCTCTTGATATGGGAATATCCATTTATCTTCTCCTTTTCTGACGCTTGGCCAACGAGCGATAGTCTCTTCGGCTGAATACCCTCTATACTTATAATCACGTAAAATCCTTCTTAACAGACGGTTGTCTGTTGTTGGTATATAGTTATGATTGTCTAGCAGTATAGTAGTAAGTGCAGACACATATATTTTAAAAGTATTTTCTTTAGGAATATTTGGAATTAGCTCTGGATTAAGTGCATGTATTCCTTCTAATATAAGTATCATGTTTTCACTAACCATCAACTTCTCACCTTTATATTCGCGCTTACCTAGCGAAAAGTTGAATGTAGGTAGCTCAACTTCTTCGCCATTAAGCAAAGCTTGGAGCTGTTCATTGAAGAACTTTAGGTCCAAGGAATAGAGCGATTCATAATCATAATCTCCATTCTCATCTCTAGGAGTCAGATCTCTATCTACGAAATAGTTGTCAAGGGATATTGGATATGGTTTCAGTCCACTAGCCATTAACTGTACACTAAGTCGTTTGCTGAATGTTGTCTTTCCTGATGAAGAGGGGCCTGATATAAGAATAAGTTTAACACGCTTATCACCGTCACCACGGTTTACAATCTGGTCGGCTATATGTGCAATCTTCTTCTCTTGTAGTGCTTCCGATACATTTATCAGATCTGTACCAAATCCTTTATTGCATGCAAAATTGAAATCACCAACAGTACCTACACCGATAATCTGGTTCCACTTTCTGTGTTCTTTGAATGCCTCAAACATCTTTTCCTGCTTTATTACCTCTTCTAGAATCTCAGGTTTATTTCTATTTGGAACCATAAGTAATAAACCATCATAGTATTTTACTATATCAAAGAGTTTTATATAACCGGTGCTTGGTAAAAGACTACCATAATAGTAATCTACGCTATCTTGAAGTGTGTAGTAGAAAGAGTATAGGTTTCCTGAAGTCTCAAGAAGCTTAACCTTATCCATCATCCCTTTTTCTTTGAACAGCTCAATCACCTCCGGGGTATGTCTTTCGAATCTGTGGAAAGATATGTTGTCTTTAATGATTTCATGCATTCTTTTCTTTATCCTTATAACATCGTCGAGCCCAACCTCTCTGCCAATCTTAAGATTACAATAATATCCCTTAGATACAGGATGTTCAAGGATAATCTCACCAGAAGGATATAGGTCCTCAACTGCTTTATAGAGTATAAAACATAAAGATCTTACGTAAGTACGCATTCCGGAAGAACTTGTTATATCCAGGAATTCCACGTCCTTATTGTTGTAGACTCTGAAATTCAACCCTTCGACTTTGTTATTTACTTTAGCACTGACAGGGCCGAAAGGAAGATTAAGGTTTAAGCCATTATAAATATCCAAGAGGGAGCTACCTATTGGGAAGCCTTTAAGGATATTATTATTCTTGCAACAAATTTGTAACATAATTAAAACGTGTTTACTAATATAGAAAAGTGCAGTTAATATACTAAATAAAGATATTAGTCGTAACAATCTATTGAAATTAATGAATATTGAATATTCATTTTATGATTTATTAAAGTTGATTGGTACGTTTGATTATATTGCTTTGTGGAATGGATGTAATTTCAATATATTATCATTAAATAATATAAAAGTCTGTTTGTAAGATCATACCTGCAATAGTCTTGATATAGAATTACTTTGAGGTATTGACTTTGCATAAAAAAGGAGCATCACAATAGTGACGCTCCTTTATAATATCTGTCGTTACCTATTATTTCTCAATGCTAATAAGTTCAACCTGGAATACAAGAGCTGAGAATGGCTTAATCTGACCAGCTTCGCGAGCTCCATAAGCAAGATCGTAAGGAATGTAAAGTTCGTAAATTGAACCAACAGGCATCAACTTAAGAGCTTCTGTCCAACCTTTGATAACTTGGTTAGCACGGAATGTAGTAGGCTCGTTACGTTTGTAAGAGCTATCGAATTCCGTACCATCAATCAAAGAACCTTTGTAGTTAACCTTTACTTTAGTAGTATCTGTTGGGATAGCACCTGTACCTTTTTTGATAACTTTGTACTGAAGACCGCTAGCAGTTGTTACAACACCAGCTTTCTTTGCGTTTTCAGCAAGGAATTTCTGACCAGCAGCTTTGTTTGCACCGAACTGCTTCGCTGTAGATTTCTCTTTGATAGCGTCAGCGTGCTGCTGAACATAAGCTTGAGCAGCTTCTATAGTAACAGGCAATTTTTCCGCTTTAACTGCAGCGATAAAACCTGCAAGGAAATTCTCTTTGCTAAGTTGTACAGTAGAGTCGTTTCCGAACAATTGCTGATTGATACCGTCAAACATACGTCCACTGATCTGTTGACCTATCTGAACACCTGCCATGTAAGCTTCATCTTTCTTAGTAGTCTTTTTAGCTCCAGCTTCAATACCCTTGATGAAGTCAGCCATATAAGTAGAATCTACTCCCATCTGGCCAACAACATAGTCTTTCAGACCCTGAGTATTTGTGACACCCATCATGTATGATAAAGAATCAACCTCATTTTTCATGTTTGCTTTTGGAGACTGAGCAGTACATGAAGCAAGGCTTGCAGCTGCAGCTACTGCTACGAAAAAACTAATTTTTTTCATTTGCTTTAATTTTTTGTTATTATTTTTATAAAACTTCTATTAATTCTACATCAAATATTAATGTGCTGTGAGGTGGAATCATCTCACCAGCCTGCTGAGCACCATATGCAAGTTCTGAAGGAATAAAGAGTCTCCATTTAGAACCTTCTGACATAAGTTGAAGTGCCTCAACCCATCCTTTGATAACTTGATTTACTCCAAACACAGCTGGCTCGCCACGTTTGACAGAGCTATCAAAAAGAGTACCATCGATTAGTGTGCCCTCATAATGGCATTTTACACTATCTGTAGATAATGGTTTCTTACCATTTCCCTCTGCTATTACCTCATATTGCAATCCGCTAGCTAATGTAACAACACCTGCACGTTTTGCATTCTCTATTAAGAAGTTCTTACCCTTCTCGATGTTCTGTGCATTAAGCTTAGCTTCTAATTCTTCAAAATATTTGTTTACGATCTCGCGTGCTTCATTGTGTGTGATTGCAGTCTCTTTATTCTCAAGAACAGCCTTTACTGCATTAGCGAAGTCTTCAACGTTGATGTTTTGAGCTCCCATGCTCAATAGATTTTGACCGATTCCTAAACCGATTGCATAACTGAATTTATCCATAATTATTTTGCTGTAAATATTTCATTTTAAAACATACAAAGGTAAATTTTTTATTTTAATGGCATTGTTTTTAACAATCTAAAAACCATTTTTTTTGTATGTTTACTAAAAAAAATGATATATTATGAAAAACTTGATTATTTTGACAGGTGCAGGTATGAGTGTTGAGAGTGGTCTAAGTACATTCAGAGGTTCAGGAGGCATGTGGGGGAAATATCCGGTTGAGCAGGTGGCAACTATTGAAGGCTATTATGATAACCCTGAACTGGTAATCAATTTTTATAATGATCTTCGTAAGCAGTTACTTACCGTGAATCCTAATCATGGGCATAAGGTAATTGCTGAACTAGAGAAATATTTTAATGTAACTGTCATAACTCAGAACGTTGATAATCTTCACGAAAGAGGTGGAAGTTCCAACGTTATTCATCTTCATGGTGAACTTACTAAGGTTACATCTAGCAAAGATCCAAATAACCCTAGGTATATTGAAACATTGGCAACTGATGATTACGATGTTAAAATGGGTGATAATTCTGCCGATGGAAGTCAGAAGAGACCTTTTATTGTGTGGTTTGGTGAGGCTGTACCAATGATTGACGAAGCAATAGAGTGGGTTAGGAAAGCTGATATTTTTGTTGTTATAGGAACATCACTGAATGTTTATCCCGCAGCTGGACTCTTGAACTATCTTCCGCCGAGGGTACCGATATATGTAATTGATCCTAATGAATTGCCTATAAAAGGCTCCGATTATCATTTCATACAGAATGGTGCTTCTAAAGGCATGGATGAATTAATGAAAATTTTATTAGATAAAAATTAAGGAGAAATCAAAAACTTTATTATGTTTGTTTTCGTAATATAACGTAATATAAATTAGAGATTATGAAAAAATATGTTTGTACAGTTTGCGGCTGGGTTTACGATCCAGAAGTAGGAGATCCAGAAGGTGGTATTTTACCAGGAACAGCATTTGAAGATATTCCTGATGATTGGGTATGCCCTCTATGCGGTGTAGGTAAAGAAGACTTTGAAGAACAAGAGTAATAGTAGTTCTAAGACAATAGAAAAGGCGGTTCATATGAGCCGCCTTTCTTATTTATTATATTCAGATATTATTCTGCTGTTTCACTTTTTTCTTCCTTATTTTCACTCTTTGGAGCTTTTTCGCTCTTAGGAGCTCTTTCTGGTTTTGGAAGAAGAACCTTGCGAGATAATTTGAATTTACCAGTCTTAGGATCGATATCAAGTAACTTAACCTGAATCTCATCACCCTCTTTAAGACCAGCCTCTTCTATTGTCTCAAGACGTTTCCAATCTATTTCAGAAATGTGGAGAAGACCATCTTTACCTGGAAGGAATTCTACGAATGCACCATAAGGCATAACTGAACGAATCTTACCAGTGTAGACTTCACCAACTTCTGGAACAGCAACGATACCTTTGATTATGCGGATAGCATCATCGATAGATTTCTTATTAGTTCCGGCAATCTGTATTTTTCCAACACCGTCAGCCTCTTCGATAGTGATAGTAGCACCAGTCTCTTCTTGCATACCTTGGATAATTTTACCACCAGGGCCGATTACAGCACCGATGAACTCTTTTGGTATAGTCAATGCTTCAATACGTGGAGCGTGTGGCTTAAGATCATCATGAGGAGCAGGAATACATTCTGTAATCTTACCAAGGATATGCATACGTCCCTCTTTTGCTTGGTTAAGAGCTTTTTCGAGGATGTCGAATGAAAGTCCGTCTACTTTTATATCCATTTGAGTAGCAGTGATACCATCTTTAGTACCTGTTACCTTGAAGTCCATATCACCTAAGTGGTCTTCGTCGCCAAGGATATCAGAAAGAACAGCAAATTTATCCTCTCCGGCATTCTTGATAAGTCCCATAGCTATACCTGAAACAGGTTTGTTGATAGGTACACCGGCGTCCATAAGAGCAAGTGTTCCAGCGCATACAGTAGCCATTGATGATGAACCGTTAGATTCAAGGATATCAGAAACTATACGTACGCAATATGGATATTCTGCTGGAATTTGTCCCTTAAGAGCTCTCCAAGCAAGATGTCCGTGACCGATTTCGCGGCGACCTACACCTCTTTGGGCTCTAGCCTCACCTGTTGAGAATGGAGGGAAATTATAGTGCAATAAGAATCTTTCTCTACGTTGATCAAGTACATCGTCAACGATCTTCTCGTCAAGTTTTGTACCAAGAGTTACAGTACTTAAAGATTGAGTTTCACCACGTGTGAAGATAGCCGATCCGTGAGGTCCAGGCAAGTAGCCAATCTCACACCAGATAGGACGGATCTCAGTTGTCTTACGACCGTCAAGACGTTTTCCTTCATCAAGTATGCATCTACGCATAGCTGCTTTTTCAACGTCGTGGTAGTATTTATCGATAAGGTCTCCCTTTTCTTCTAATTCTTCTTCTGTAAACTGTGCTTTGAATTCATCGCGGATAGCGTTGAATGCATCTTCACGTGCATGCTTGTCTCTGTTTCCAGCTTCTGCAATAGCATAAGCCTTACTGTAGCAAGCTTCATTAACAGCTTTACGTAAATCTTCATCATTTACCTCATGGCAGTATTCGCGTTTAACAGCTTTACCAACCTCTTCGGTAAGTTCCATTTGCGCTTTACATTGAACCTTGATAGCTTCGTGAGCAGCCTTCATAGCTTCAAGAAGATCAATTTCTGAAACTTCTTTCATCTCACCTTCAACCATCATGATGTTGTCGTATGTAGCAGCAACCATAAGGTCCATGTCTGCTTTTTCTAGTTCCTCGAAAGTAGGATTGATAGCAAATTTACCATCAATACGTGCTACTCTCACTTCAGAGATAGGACCTCCGAAAGGAATATCTGAAACTGCAAGAGCAGCAGAAGCTGCAAGTCCAGCCAATGCATCAGGCATGTCAACACCATCTGCTGAGAATAGGGTAATATTTACATATACCTCTGCGTGATAATTATCTGGGAAAAGAGGACGCAATGCGCGGTCAACCAAACGGCAAGTCAGAATTTCGTAATCTGATGCTTTACCTTCTCTTTTAGTAAAACCACCTGGATAACGTCCGAATGCTGAATATTTTTCTTTGTACTCCACTTGAAGTGGCATGAAATCTGTTCCGGGAACTGCGTCTTTTGCGGCACAAACAGTTGCAAGCAACATAGTATTACCCATGCGAAGCATTACAGCACCATCTGCCTGTTTTGCCAGCTTTCCCGTCTCGAGTGTGATGGTTCTTCCATCAGGAAGCTCGATCGTCTTAACAATTGGATTAATCATAAAATGTTTTTTATTATACTTTTCGTCTAAAAAATTGTGCGAATATAGTCAATTAATTTCTAAATAGGTGAAAATGAGATTAAAAACTTTGTTTCATTTTCCTTTTTTTTGATTAAGATATAAGAAGATTCTTAAAAAGTTTGTCAAACCATTAAAAGGAGTATCTTTGTAGCCATATTTATTACTAAAAAACATTCAATTTTACTTAAATGAAAATCAAATTATATTTCTTAGTTTCTCTTTTACTTATAGGATTCTCGTCTTGTAAAAAGAGTAATGGCTTCGAGATTAAAGGAGAAATTTCGGATGCAGCAGATAAGATGTTGTATCTTGATGAGATGGGCATAAATGGAACTATCGGACTAGATTCAGTTAAACTAGGTAGCTCAGGTACTTACGAATTTAATGGCAATAGACCTGAATCTCCGGAATTTTATAGATTAAGACTTGGTGATGAGATAATTAATTTTGCTATCGATTCAACAGAGACTATAACAATTAACTCTAACGTAAAGAACTTCTCTACAGATTATACAGTGGAGGGTTCAGAAAATAATACGAAGATAAAAGAGTTGGTAATGCTTCAGATAGCATTGCAGAACTCTGTTAATAAATTGGCTCAGAATAGTTCTATCCCTGCTGGAATTGTACAGGATAGTATTCTTAAAATGGTTGATAGCTATAAGACTAATGTAACACGCAATTACATTTTCGCTCAGCCAAATATGACATATGCTTATTTTGCACTGTTTCAGAAGTTAAACAACTATATGATATTCGATCCTTTGGCGAACAAAGACGATCTGAAATGCTTCGCAGCTGTTGCGACCAGCCTTAACAACGTTTATCCACATGCCGACAGATCTAGAAACCTCTATAATATGGTTATTAAAGGTATGAAAAATACTAGAGCTGTAAAAGAGGAACAATTGGAGGTGTCGCCAGACAAGATTAAGCAGGCTAATATCATCGATATAGATCTCATGGATGTCAAGGGACGCTCAAGAAAGTTGACAGATCTTAAGGGTAAAGTCGTTATACTTGATTTTACAATATATAACCACTCTATGTCTGCAGCACATAACCTTGCATTAAGAGAATTGTACAGTAAATACTCTGCTCAAGGACTTGAGATATATCAGGTATCACTTGATGAAGATGAACACTTCTGGAAGACTGCATCCGACAACCTTCCTTGGATCTGCGTAAGAGATGCTAACGGAACTTATTCAAACTATCTTGCTTTATATAATGTTACCAATATCCCTACTTTCTTCATTATTAACAAAGCTAATGAACTACGCGGTAGGAGTGAGAATATAGCAGAACTTGAAGGAGAAGTTAAGAAGTTGCTTTAAAGCATTTTACTGTTATAATATGTTATAAAGCATTTAGGTAAAATTTGTTTTATATAAATATAAATATAACTTTGTAAATTATATAATACACAAAGGGTTCCGACATATGACGTTTAAATGTCGGAATTCTTTTTGTTTTATATATAATTGTATTAATAATATAGAAAACTCAGGAGGAATAACTATGGCTTACATGTCAGAAGAAGGTTACCAGCAACTGGTAGCTGAGCTAAAACATTTAGAAGCGGTGGAACGACCAAAAATTGTTTCTGCTATAGCAGAGGCAAGAGACAAGGGTGATTTGTCTGAAAATGCTGAATATGACGCGGCAAAAGAAGCTCAAGGATTACTTGAAATGAAAATAGCCCAATTAAAAGCTACAATAAGTGATGCTAAAATCATTGATGTATCTAAGCTTAATGCAGATACTGTTCAGATCTTGACAAAGGTTGAACTTAAGAATGTGAAAACAGGAATGAAGATGGCATATACTATCGTCGCAGAGAGCGAGGCTAACCTTAAACTTGGTAAAATCTCGGTTAACACACCTATTGCTCAAGGTCTTCTTGGCAAAAAGATTGGTGATGTTGCAGAGATAACAATACCTCAGGGTAAGATAAGTTTAGAAATTACAAACATTTCGTTCTAAAAACATATAGGCAAACTTGTTATGTGCAGGTTTGCCTATTTAATTATAATAAGATGGCAACAATTTTTAGTAAGATCATATCTGGTGATATTCCAAGCTATAAGGTGGCTGAGGATAATGAATTCTATGCCTTTCTTGATATTAATCCATTGGTAAAGGCGCATACCCTTGTTGTTCCAAAAAGGGAAGTTGACTATATTTTTGATTTGGAAGATGAAGAGCTTGCAAAGATGCAGTTGTTTGCTAAGAGAGTCGCTTCTGCCATTAAAGAGGCTTTCCCATGTAAAAAGGTTGGTCAGGCAGTAATCGGACTTGAAGTTCCTCATGCACATATTCATCTTATTCCTATTCAGAAAGAGTCGGATATGATATTCTCAAATCCTAAACTGAAATTAAGTAGCGAAGAGTTTGTTGAAATTGCTACATCTATAAATAAAATCTGGGAAGATAAATACAAGTAATTCCTCTAATAAATACAGTAGTAAAACTACATCAATAATATAATTTATCCTCTGTCATTCATTATGGCAGGGGATAATTTTTTTATGAAGTTATCTATGCTAGGATGTTGATATTTGAATCCCATGGATAGTAGCTTCCTTGGAATAACTCTCTGTCCTCCTGTTATGACAGAACCCATCTCTCCGAATATTGTTCGCTTAATGTACGAAGGAATTGTTATAGATATTATAGCATGAAATGAGTGCTTCAGATAGCATATTATCTTGTTGTATGATATTATCTCCGGACTGACACAATTCACTATGCCATTTACGTTCTCATTATTTATAATAAAATAGATAGCATTAATTAAATCATTTAGGCTTATCCATGGGAAAGGGGAATTCCCGGATGAGAACTTAACAGCTATCTTGAACTTAAGCGAGAGAAGTATCTGCTTCAAGGCTCCGCCACTAGGTGACAGTACTACCCCAAATCTACAAATAACGTTTCTGCAAGCTTTTGATTTTCCTGCTTCAAGTTCCCACTCCCGGCATACAGAAGCTAAGAAGTTGCTACTCTCGGTAGGACTATCCTCGTCAGATTCTATATCTATGGGATAACATCCTACTGCAGATGTAGATATAAATAGTCTAGGTTTATCCGGAATTCTTGCAATAGCATTTACTATTTTCCTTGTAGCATTAATTCTACTGCTAAGAATCTTTTTCTTATAATCTTCTGTCCATCTTTTATTGATGGTAGCACCGGCAAGATTGATGATAACATCGCAATTTGATAGCTCATTATATAGAAAATCTGAGCCATCAATAAAGTATTTCCTACCCAAAGGAATAACCTTATGTCCTTTTATCTCCAAAAAAGAAGATAATGCAGAGCCAATAAAGCCACTTGCACCACTAATTGCAATATTCATATATCCATACTTTTATACAGAATAAACAAATAAGGTATATATGTTGTTTAAAGCATTCAGTATTAAATATATTTGTCTCCTAATTTGATCTTTACATCATTTACGAAACGTCTTATAGACTGCTCGTCATCTTTTTTACAAACTAGAATTACATCGTCTGAGCTAGCTACCAAATAGCCCTCAAGGTCTTGAACGATGGTTAGCTTATTGTCGGATACAGCGATAAGGTTGTCTTTGCAATTGTAGAGAAGTGAGTTGCCATTTACGCATACATTTTTCTCCTTATCTTTTGGGGAAATCTCATATAGAGAGTTCCAACTTCCAAGGTCGGCCCATCCGAATTTACATAGCTCAACATATACATTGTTGGCCTTCTCCATTATTCCGTAATCAATAGAGATATTAGGGCAAGATGCAAAATCTTCGTTCTTATCTTTTAACTTCATGCAGATTTCAGGCATTAGTTCTTCAAAAGACTTTATTATAGTCTTATTGTTCCAAATAAAGATACCTGAATTCCAATAGAACTCCTGTGACTCAACAAAAACCTTTGCAAATTCTATCTGTGGCTTCTCAACGAATGTTTTAACCTTGATGAATTTATCATCAGTGATATCGTTTATCTGAATATATCCGTAGCCTGTTTCAGGTCTGGTAGGTTTTATACCAAGTGTCAGTATAACATCTTTGTCAGAAACGAAGTCAATACCATCCTTAATACATTTGAAGAACTCATTCTCGTTCATGATAAGATGGTCAATAGGAGCTACTATTACATTTGCATCCGGATTAATTTTCTGAATATGATATGAGGCTTGTGCAATAGCTGGCGCAGTATCTCTTCTGGCAGTTTCTGTTATTATCTGTGATTCTTTTATATCTTTGAGCTGTTCCTGAACTATTTCTTTGTATTTTATATTTGTTGTAACTATTATATTTTCTGCTGGAATAATATTCTTATATCTTTCAAAAGTTAGTTGAAGAAGAGATTGTCCTGTTCCAAAGAAATCTAAGAACTGTTTTGGTAGTGATGATTTACTGAAAGGCCAAAACCTACTACCTATGCCACCAGCCATAATAACGCAATAATTATTATTATTGGACATGTTGATATCATTTTTAAATTACATGCTAATATAAATTTTATTTCTCAAAGCATATCCAATAAAGTATATAAATGAACTAATTATTTAGCAAATTCGAAAAAATGCAGTTCTCAATTTGGTAAATAAAAAAATTGTAATACCTTTGCACCGCAATCAAATAACGATGCCCAGATGGCGGAATCGGTAGACGCGCTGGTCTCAAACACCAGTGGATTCACTTCCATCCCGGTTCGACCCCGGGTCTGGGTACGAGTAAATCGGCTAAGTAATTGAATATCAATGCTTAGCCGATTTTATTTTGCGCCTATTGTTCCTGTTTTGTTCCCACACGGACTTATTCGCCAGTTCTTTAAATGGGATTGAATACGCTTAAACATTATTCTCCTTGTAATATATTGAATAGATGAAAAGCAATAAGTGTTGTCGAGAATTGTTGAATATCTACAAAAATCAGCGTTATAAGTAGTTTATGACCAATAGAGGTGCAAATAGATAAAATAATCATCAAATCATTGATTTTATCCAAATTAAGATTGTGTATCATATAAATTCGCTATCTTTGTATTTGGTTAGAGACTACTCTTGCCAAGACATATTGAAAATAAGAGGCGTTATGTCTTCTTCTTGTATGTACGAAGCCTGAGAACCTTCAAACAATGGAAACAAGAGATGATATAATGGTCTCCACGCATATGCGTGGGGCTGTTATTCCCACATCTGTTTCCAATGGTTTTCTCAGGGCTTGTACATTAAGAAGTGTGGCATACGGCACCACGCTTCTGCGTTTAATAACAGACTCGTTTGGGTGCTATCGGGCATAGAACGAAACTACACGTATGACAATTCTAATTATTATTCTCATTGTTGTAGCAGTAATCTTCATCATCAACCATAATGGTAATAAACATAATGAAGAAATGAGAAAACTTGCTGAGCAAAAGAAAGCGGCACAAAGTTCACTTAGCCAACATAATATCAACAACAAAATCATGGATGCAGTCCATGCTATGGGTGATGGTCAAAATGCTCAATACTGGGAAGGTTTTAAGCGCAGAAAACCAAACGAAGCAAAAGCCATCGTTGCTGCTTCTAGATTGAACATGGACTTATTGAGTGATAAGGATGCCTTTGAGGTCGTGAGCACATTCCTTCGCTGGTCTGAGAATGCTGGCAAACCAATTTCTAAACTTAAAGACGACACTATTGCACAACTCTCTGAGTTTCTCAATGAAGTTTCTTTTGAAATGTTGGAATCCAAGCTTAAAAACGAGATACCCAAGGAAGCTAAGACATTCAACATTTCTCCAAACCATACAGTCGGCTACTTTATGCTAATATACTTGAAGGAAGCACAAAACCGCCAATCTAAGACAAATCTTCCAACTGGTGACATCCGCTCTTTGGTAGAGCAGTTGTTAGACACCGTCTTTACACATGAGATGAAAGCAAAGATGAACGAGGATATGGCATATGTATTCGGTGGTTTGGTCGTTGATATGGTTAAGAGTGGCGACGTTGATCCACAACTTCAAATGATGTTGTCATCAATGACCATTCAAAACATCAAGATGATGAATAAATTGTATGAGTCGGGTAAGGTGGATAAAAATGAGTTCGACCAAATACTTGAAGAAACTCTTGATAAGTTTGCACATCAATTCTAAAGCTGTATAATAATGTGGTGGATAATAATTGCTATTATTGCTTTTGTGGCATTTAAGTTCATTTTGGACTCTAAAGCTCAATCAAATGCTGTTGCCAAACAAGGTGGCATGAGAAAGAAATATTCGATATTGGTTGATTATTTTCTCACAGGAAATGAGAATTGTCGAATTATTCAGGAAAATAGTACATTCATTCGTGTCGGTGCTGCCAATCCTGCTGCGAGTACATATTTTGACATCGCCCAAACCTACGGAACAGTTACAATACAATGGATTTCTAAAAGCATACCTCTTGGAAACCATAAGTTAGAATGGCAGTTCAATGAGTTTGCAGACCAACACGAAATGATACGTCAAATTGGGCATGACGTAGAAACCTATATGGGTAATGTACTATCTAAATTTCAGTAATATGGGACTGTTCTCTAAAATATTTGGTGGGGCGAAAGAACTCACAAAAATCTCCAATGGCGTTGCAAATGTCACCAACATGCTTGATGAATACGAAAGCGACCCCGATTTAACATATCTGTATGTGTCGGCATGGATTACACGTGTTGCAGTTATTGATGTAGTGGAAGCAAACGAATTTCCTTCACACTACACTCTTTATGCCCCGATTCATGGTAATCAGACAAAAATGACCATCATGGAAGCATACGGATTAACTATTACAAGAGTTGTGTCCAAAGCACTTGAGCGTTCCTCACGCATTCATGATTATGTGCAAAACATCTTAGACAAAAAGGAAGCTTTCTACGAGATAGACAGGCAACTGCCCGAAGAACAAAAAAGAATATTCAGATAGCATAAACATACCTACAGTTTAAGCAGGTTGGACGATTAGGATTTAATGTTGCAATAACTCCCGATGCTGTAGACAAAAAGATGAAATTAGTTTCAGCCTATGAAACTCAAATAAAAAAGAAGAGGATGCACATATCGGTGGTAAGAGCAGAAAAGGTATAATTCTCCCCAATTTAGATATATTATACGAAAACGTTAATTAATATTCACATGAAAGATTTGGTTAAGCATAAAATAGCAAAAGAAATATATGCGGATGGCAAAGCATTTTTATGGGGATGCTTGGTTTCTCTTCTTACTTTGTGTATTGTCATGCTTTGTGATTGGTTAGAATGTTTGAATGATGACTATAAAGTACTTTGGTGCGTATTCTTTTATGGCTCACCCTTTTTTGCAATTATGATACGATATATGATTATTGCTTATAAGTGGGTGATTAAATGGAAATAAGTAAATTCTATTATTAGTTTATGCAGACATTATAGAAAGTGGAATTATATGTTATCATTATTAGTCATATCGTACTTCTACCATCTCGATGCCAATGCACATACACATCCCTTATTGAAATCTCATGGTTAAGATAAGCCCGACTAATTTCTGTCGGAAGTGTATAAGCCGGATAATAGGCAACCTTGAAATGCCAGTAGATGCCCCGGTTGTCGGGATAAATCCGGCAGTTGTGCCGTTCGCAGAAAAGGCGTTCACCTTCGGCGGTATAAAGGTAATAGTTGGTCGCTGCTTTCTGTAATTCCGTGTTCTTCTCTTGAAGCTCACGTACTTTTGCGGCAAGTTGCTCTCGCTGTTTCTGCTCGAATTCATAGGCAGATAAATCCATTTCATGCCATGAACCAGTCTTGAAATATTTGTTGGTACGGCAGATGTATTCGCGGATAGCGTCTGTTACAAAAGGTAAGCCGTGGATGTTGGCCAGCCGTGCAATCTGATTGAGGTTGACTTGCATCTTGTAGCTAATATTGGCCGTGCGTTTCATCCGCTCGCTTTCTTCTATGGTAAGTGCGGCTGAGAGTTCTTTGCCTAATGCTGCTTCACGGATGAAAGCTGCCACAGACAGCCGTGCGGCATTGGCTTTCTTCTCAATTATGGCATATTCTGATTCACTGAACTGTATTTCCTTGCGCTTGGTGCGTTTGTTCCCATTTTCTATTTTCATCTTCTGCGTCCTCCTTTTCGTTGTTTGTTTTTGTTCTTATCATGGTCAAGCGTGTTGTCACTGCTGCCGCTGCCTGTACCTATCCGAGCAACTGTTGGTTGAATGATAAGTTCGGCTATTCCTTCCATCAGATTGCCACTGATAGACGACATTGCAGTTTCTCTATCATTGTTTGCTGTAAAACCAGAATTGGTGTCTTCATTGGATGCAGGGTTGCTGTTCCATTCTGCATAATTCTGGTGTCTGTGGTTATGTATTCCTGCTGTCCGATTTTCATTTTTATTGATGTCCTTATTCTTGTCCGCTTGCATCCGCTTCCGATGATTGGCTGGTGTCAGTCCCCATTGTTCTGTTATGGAAATGGATGCTTCTTTTGCCGCCTTTCCGATATTAGCAAGATTGGCGCGTGTTCCGTCATCCAACACCACGTTTGCCAGAAAGTGGAAGTGCGGATTCTTGTTATCCTTGTCGTGATGGCGACCGACAAGGAATTGGTCAAAGCGATAGCCATGCCGCTCCATATGCCTTATCCAATCTCCAATTATTTCTTCCGCATGAGCTTCAAGCATGGCCGTATCGTTCATGTGGAAGGACATAGGAATGTGCATGGCCTTTACTTTGAGTGACGGGCGCAGTGCGCACTGGCGATTGAAATCTTCGGTGAGTATGCCAATATCGGTAAGGCTGCTCACTCCACGGGCAATGACTACGTGCGCCCCTTTCTTGGGATTGAGTATGTAGTCGATGGTCTTGCCCGGATTCTTGCTGTATCTTACTTTGGTTATCATTTTGCGTTTCTGTTTTGATGGGGAGGGTGGCAGCGGACTTCGCACCACAGATGCGTATGATACGTATCTTGGTACCGCTTGCCACCCCTCCATACATTATTGCTACTTCTGTCACACCGTCCGGTATTATGGTCGTGATGTCTGAAACAGATTCCACCGTTGATTTTGTTGAATCCGTTGAGCGGAATACAAAAAGAGGGAAGAAAAAAGAGAATGCTTTACATCCGACAGCGTGTCAGCAACCGATTTTCTCTTTTGGCAGGCAAGGTTTTCCGTTGAAATCTGTTGAGGGTGTTGTTGAACTATATAGGCCATATACATACGTTCTTTCTTATGTTTCATCAGACTCAACAAATTCAACGGTAGTCTTTCAACTTTTCACGGGTAACGGTATAAAAGCGTCCCACTTTCTTAGATGATGCGGAATACTTCTGCCCCGGCAACACGGATATTTGGTAAGTGGAATAAGACAGCGCATTGGGAGCAGGCTCCAGTTTCCAACACTGTTGCAAGACATTCCTCACCTGATGGCGTTCCACTCTTACCATCGAATAGTTGAACAATGCCAAAAGGTCGTTGATGCAGAAGTCCACCACATCCACCTGCATTGTGTCCATGATGTCAAGCAACAGTTCTGCCAAATCAAGCTCAATGCGGCTCCGGTTGCAGCGGATGATTTTCTCCAATGCTTCCGTGCGTATGAGTGACGGCGCAAACCACATGCGGCTTTCTTTTTTGGTGGTCAAATTCCGATGTTGCAGGTGGTACAGAAAGGCTGGAATCTCATCTTTTAGTTTCTGCAAAAATGATGTGTCATCTTTTTCCAATCGGCTGACCTTCCTCACCCAATAACGTGTTTCCTCCGGCTCGATGTAAACGGGGTAATTCTCGTTATTGGAACACAGCACAAACTTGGCGAAGAACTGCACTTCATAACGGTCTTTGCCTTTGGCTTCCATCTTGTAGGAATGTGCCGTACTTAGGTTCTTCAACCGTTCACTATCCTCACGGCGGTTGAGCAACACTTCGTCCACAACAATCATCAGTTTGCCCGCCCAATCGGCATTGAACTGACTACGGAAGTCCTCATTCGTATTGAACGTAACATTTTCCTGAAACATTGCTTTCAGAAAGTTCAGAAATGTACTCTTTCCTGTATTACGTTCTTCTGATACCAACAGAAGTATCGGCAATTTCTGTGTCGGTTTCAGATATAACAGTTGAAGGTAATCCATCCCCAGCTCATACTGCTCACCAAAGATATGTTCCACCAAAGAACAGATATGTTGGAAATCCCCTTCTGCCGGTATATGGGTTATCGGATCATAGAGATTATAAAAATTGTTTACGTTGTGGCGGTAGTCCGTATGGCTGGGCATGGTGCAGAATCCATCGTACTTGGGTATCTGAGCCGCTTCATCCTTGCTATGGTCTTGCCGGAACACACTCATCTTCCACTCCACACGCATTTTGCGAAACGAACCATTCATCATCGGTTGGTTCAATATCCGAAATAACGTAGTACCGATGCGCACATATCCGTCTTCTACTTTCCCGTTTTGTAGAACAGTATTCTCATTTACTTCCATCACTAACCGTTTTATTCGTTCCACCTAATATTCGTTTTACATCCGACAATCGGTATCTTACCTTACTGCCGACTTTGACGGCTTTCAGATAGTTTCGTTTGTTCCAATGCCATAAGGTCGCATCGCATACTCCGCACATATCCTTTACTTCTTCCCGGCTTAGTAGCCGTTCTTCATCCGCTGCACGGAAAGCCAATGCCACTTCGTTTATCGCGCGATTGATGAGCTCGTCCGAGAATACGCGCAAGTCCTCGCCTGTAATCTCCAGTTTGATATTGGCTGCGCCGTTGGAGATAATTTGCATCAAGTCTGTCATAATCAAAATCAATACTGCCGGATTATCCGGTGCAACCGCTTCGGCAGCATAATAAACGATTGCACCACCGCTCCCGTATCGGAACGATGGTGCAAAAGTATAATTGGATTTCGCTAAAATTCAATGGTTTGCGTTTCGCTTATTTCGACGAAACCGTAAACGAAAGAAACGAAATGGATATTGAATTAATCTCGTTTATCGCTATGCTTGAAATCTCATTTTGGCAAGACATTACCGCAACACTAATACCGGATTATTCAGAAGTTGGTCTATCACGGGGTGATAAATGCATCCATCGGTAACGGCTGTAATGGTCGTAACTTTATTCCCTCCGTCTTTGGATGAAGCACCGCAATGATAAATCTGCTCATCGGCTGTTTGGTAATCAATGACAATATATCTGTCATGGAATATACCGCCGGATATTCGCAGCGAAACAGAAACATCGGGATATTCCCGACAGAAGTCATTAAACTCTGCCTGATGTAGTCGATTGCCGATATTGTCTGAGAATACAGTAATCTTCACATTGGCAGAAACCTCTTTCAAGAGTACCAATGTCTTTAATCCGATATAATTATCCACTACGAATATTGTTTTCTTGGCTGTGGCATAAATCTGTTGGTAAGCCAAATCGGATTCTACAGGTTGGCCGTTGAGTATCAGCCAGCCCCTTCTGACGGTAGGATTACTAAAGTCAAGCATGACATTTGCCAGTTCCGACTTCGTTACAACATTGCCCAATGTGTCTATTATACTGGCAACCTTGTCATCAACAGCTGATAAGGATTTACGCAAATCAAGCAAGTCTTGTGTGTTCTGGGTTGTTTGCAAAGACAGTTGGAGATATTCCCTCTGCCCCAATAACGGCTGGTTGTCAACAATGTAGTCCTTCATCTGCTTGAAGATGCGAATCAAGGCTTTACTTTGCTTGGTTGCCAACTCACCTTTCAAGACAGTCATAAGCATATATATTCCTTGCTCCGTAAAGGCGTATGGATTATATCTGCGACCTCCCCAACTTGAGGTGGAATTTTTGCACCTCAAGATTTCGCACTCCTCATCGGTCAACTGAAACATGAAGTCTTGCTCAAACTTCTCAATGTTGTTCTTTACCTGGCGGTTAAAATCCTTGGTACTATATCCGTAGATTTTGGCCAAATCCATATCAAGCATTACTCGAACACCCCGGACATAGTATATAAATCCTTTCAGATATTCGGCATTGACTTCTTCTGCGATAATGTCTTTATCCATATTCGTAAGCTATTATGTTCGTATTTTCTTTAGTCTGCTTTGGTAAGATAACTCCGCCATTCATTGATGTACGTCCGTTCAATACCGCAATCTTTTATTTTCCCTTTATTCGTGCTGTCGTTCAATTTCTTAATGGCTATCTGCAAGTTACGCACGCTTTTCAGGTCGCAGTTCGGCATTTCATTGGCAAGCAATCGATGGAATGTCGTCACATCGCAATGGCTTAAAAGCTGTTCTTCCTGCAATGCAAAATACAGCCTTGCCAAATCGGTGCCAGTGTGCTGTGTAGAGACTCTTAGCTTGATTTTTTTCAAAAGCGTTTCTTTATCGCCGAGCAGATAATCCTGTAAGCAAAGTGGCTGTTCCGTATTTGTTGGCATTTCCGTTATCACTTCATTCACAGGTTCTAATTCCTCAATACATGATTCCATTACATTCCCTTCTTCAATGGCTTTCTTCTCACGCCTGAAATTTTCCCAATCCTCTTTCGTTCGCATCTTATTGCGGATACTACTCTTAATGACAACCCGAATCATGATTGCAGCGATTTTCTGTTCTATGAAATTGTTTCTCGGATTGTTCGCTTCCGCTTCCAGCTGGTTGACCATCGTTTCATAGCATTTGCCATAATACAGCCATGCCAGCATAGCCGGAACGATTGACCCTTTATCTATGCTGTGAAATTCATCTACCAATAATTTAGCGGTATCTGCGTCTGCTGCATAATCTTGAATCTTCCGTTCATTGGCAAGGTCACCGTGACATTCCGCCCGATACCTGCGCATCAGTTTGGGCGCAAGTCTCATGCCCACATTAAAAACCTTGTATAGTCCGATAGCCGATTTGTCATTGACTTCCGCAACAAAGCGATCGTATTCTTCCGGGTGACCGTCAAGCCATTCCTTGATTTCCTGCTTGAATCTTTCAAAATCCTGTCGAGCCATAGTCCGCTGTCGTTTAGTCCAACAAATTTACGAGTTCTTGCTTCATTTCATCGTCTATCTCTCTATAACGGCGAAAAGCCTTGCTGCCTTCCTTATGTCCAGATACCGATGAAACCAAATCAGGGTCTTTCACCTTTTTATACATATTGCCGATAAAAGTCTTTCGAGCCGTATGTGTGGTGGCAACCTCATACAGATATTTCTGCTCAGGCTTACGGGTCAAAGGATTAAGCACCGTAACGATTCTGTTCAGTTCGGCAAGTTTGAAAGCTTCCTTAATGGCCTGATTGTATTTCTGCTCCGATATGAATGGAAGCAAAGTTTCTCCATCATAGTCTTTGTAGCGTTCAAGAATGGTTTTGGCGATGTCGTTCAATGGCACTCTCACCGTTCTTGGATTATGATTGCGTGTCTTTCCTTGAATGTACTCTAATGCACCATTCACGAGGTTTTTCTTCGTGAGCTTATAAAAATCGCCTACACGACAACCCACCACACTTTGGAATACAAAAATGTCACGTTGCACGGCCAGTTGCGGACGCATGGATAAGTCCGCTTCGAAAAGCTGGTTACGTTCCTGCAAAGTCATATAAACAGGAGTTCCGTAAAGACATTCTTCAATCGGGAATTTGTCAAATGGGCGGTTTATGGTCTTACCTTGATTATAGCACCATATAAAAAAGGTACGTATACGCGAGAAGCAATCAATGAGCGTATTCTTTCCTCTGGGTTGTGGAGTACGCTTTTCGGGAATAGTAGCGTAAATCTCAGGATATTCTTCGGCGTAAGCGTGTTCATTCTCCATAAAATCCCAAATGTCTGCAAGCGTATCTTTGGTAACTGTATTTATGTCCAGTGAAAAGTCTTTCATGCCCCTTCTTGTTTCTCTGATGAACAGCTCATAGCGCATGAGTGCTCTTTTTACCACACGGAAATTCTTTTTCCTCACTTCCGACAGACTATGCTTTTCCAAAAACTCGTCAAACAGTTCGGCAAAAGTTGGTGGATTTTCAGCGGCCAGTTCTTCTTCCGTCTTGTATTTGTCCGGGTGATGGAATTTGTCTATCACTTCTCCTAACCATCCGCTGTCGGCATCATCCTATATTCCCTTTCAATCATTCGGGTCAATGCCTGTACCTTATGGTTCAAGTCTATCTTTTCATCTTCCGGCACCAAAGCCACACGGTCTTTATATCCCTGCTTTTCTGGGCTCCAATGGTTGGGGCTAATGGAAAGCTCACTTGCCGCCTTGATGTCTTTCTTTCCGTCACGCAGGCGGAAATAGATGGTGGCTTTGGTCTCCAAATCATTCTTCTTTGCCGTTTTTCGTATGAATGCAGTCACTTTCATAAGCTTCGATTCTATTTCTGGATTGAACACTGCAAAGATAGTGAATTGTTCCCAAATTGTTCCCGTTTATCCCAAATTTGTTTCAATCCAATTAAATTGAATCATTTTTATATCCCGATATAAGTATTTAATAATCAGTTTGGTTTAGTTTAAACTTCATCGTTTTACTATTTAAACTGATTGTTCCAGTTTTAATATTTCAAATGCGGGTCTGGGTACTTTTCACAAAGAAACAAGCCTGTAAATCAAGTATTTACAGGCTTTTCTTCTTAAATTTGCACCACAATTGCACCACTTGATAAAAACGTTATTTCACCTCACATTTTAATGTTCAGCCATAATTCTATTATTGTCTCTTCCTCTTAAATCTCATGAATATCGGCATAACGAATATTATTGCAACGAGGGAGAGTGTCAGTCCACCAGTCACACCAGTTGCAAATGAGAACCAGAAAGGTTCTTCCTTGCCACCGAAGAAGAACGGAATGAGGCCCATTATCGTGGAAGCCACAGTAAGAAAAACTGGAATAATCTTGTGGTTGTAGGCTTTCACATACAGTCGTATAAAGTCGGTATTTGCAGTGGAACGACGGATGATATTGTATTGATTGAGAATATAGATTCCCGAATTCACCGTGATACCGCAAAGAAGTACAAGCGAAGCGAATCCTCCAGCTCCGAATTCTGCTCCCGTGAAATAGAAGGTGAGGAACGTTCCGATCAGTGTCACAGGAATAATAGAAATAATCACGACTGTAGCCCTTAATGACTCAAACAGAATGGCGCAGAGAAAGAAGATGATGACAACAATCAGCGCAATAAGCCCGTATTTTGTTGCTTCTTCTTCGCTCATGGAGAAAGAAGGAGTTGAACATTTATATCCCACCGGTAGTGTCTTTCTGAAATGTTCCATCACCTCGTCGATGTATTTGAACGAGTAGTTGTAACTACCCAACACGTTACACGCGATGTTTAGTACGTATTCCTGATTCTCACGATGAATACTGTTTTTGGCAGTCCTACGTTCAATCTTCATAAGGTCAGGCAACATCAAGCTTGCGTCTCTGACCTGTATTGCCGCATTATTCAGATTCCATAGATCGAAGGAGTCGTAGGTCAATGGCTTCAGTACTATTTCTGATGACACATATCTATCATGATATACACCTGCCCTGTTTCCATTCAGCATACCTGACAGAGTTCCATGCACGCTACCTGCAGAAGTTCCATACAGACTGAAGCGATCCTGTGAATATCTCATGTGGAACTCGTCTTCTAATCTTTGCTGTCCAGGCGTTTCAATCAACAAGTCCTGAACGCGATTGTTGGCTCTCATATAGTCAGCGATGTCCTCTGCCAGTCGGTTTAAACGAGCATAATTGAATCCTGATATAGTAATGTTGTTATTTCTGTATTGTAGGTTAAGGGAATTGCTGAATCCACGCTGACTCACGCCATATGTGCTCCAGTCCGCTCCACCTATGCTGATAACCTTACCAATCACTTTATTTTCCAGCTGATAAGGAAATCCCGTCTGTGCATATTCCTTCTTAAAAACAACCTCCACAGACCCCCTTCCGCCATTGATACGTGTGGTGAAGGTCTTTATTTCCTTGAAGGTCTTAAGAAATTCTTCCAGGATTTTCATTTTCTCATTAAGTTGGGTGGATGTTCCTCCCAATGGCATCTGTGCTCGGATGTTAAGAACCATGTCTTTCTCTTCCTCGCGGGAATTACCCTCATTCAGCGACTGGGCAAACAATCGCATTGTTCCACCAAACACCTTCGACAAAGGTTCCTTCAGCGTACTTTGGAAGAAATCACTACCCAATGTCTTATTGTAGAGAGTTTCATACCATTTCTGTTCGCTTCTGCTTCCTTTATCATAGTAGAAATCATTCTCTCCCAACCCTTTCGGCAATGCATGAAACGGTATACCAAAAGCTACTATCACCAAGATTATATAAATCCACCTATGGCGACTGGTGAAATTAAGATAACCACTATAAAAACGGTTCCATTTCACCACTCCTCTGATATGTCTGAGAGATTCATTATGACTGTTATAATGCATGGTCTCTACAAGCGAAGGAACAAAGAAATAGGCCACAAGCAGGGATATGGTCAGGTTTATGATGACAATCCATGAAAAGTCATAGAGATTGTCCTGCAGATTTTTCGGAAGGAAGAAAATTACAATCAGCGCACCGATGGTTGTAAGCAGGGCTGCCAAAATAGCTAAAAATGCCTTACGATTTCGGTAATAGCTGTAGTGGTCGGCCATTACTATGGTCGAATCGATAATTAGTCCCAACGAAACAGTGATACCAGCCAAGGAATAAATGTGCAGTTGAATGCCAAACATCCAATAAGCAATGGCTGAAATAAGCAAATTGGCAGCTAATGCTACAGAAATGATAAACAGATATTTCAAGTTACGGTTGCTGAGCCATACGAACAACAGCAACAAAATCAGCGACAGCAGTGTTCTGCTCACCAGTTTAAACAGCTCTTCTCGTTGTGTCTTCGCTTCGTCATGATAAAGTTCCACATACACACCTTTTCCCATATTCGCTTTGATAGACTCCATCTCTTCCTGCACTTTGTCCGATAGAGATATCATGTCAGCATCCGCCGGAACATGAATACTTAGGTATATGGTGTTCATTCCGTTCACGCGATAGTAAGACCATGGTTCGTAGTCCTTGTAATGATATGTTGCCAAGTCATTCAGATAGAAAATCTTACCTTCGGCGTTGGCTATTGGCATATTTTCCAATGATTTAGAGAATTCAGCCGTTGCCAGACGCAGTGCCATACTTTCCATCGTTCCGGATGGCTTTTGCTGCCAGATTTTTCCGATAATCTCGTCACGGCCAATGAAGTTTTGAATAGCTTCCGCGATGTTATAGCCTGTCAAACCGCATGCAGCTAGTTTGGTAGGATCATAACACATCTCGATGTAACGGCCGGTGGTGCCGTTGACTTCCACCTTCGATACGCCGGAAACCCGTTCCAAAGGTCGGGCTATCTGTTGATCAACATAATTTTTTATCTGGTCTGGCTGTAAATCCGCATGGATCATATACAAGAGCAGCTGTTTGTTCTCATTATGCGAAGAAGATCCCGTTATCACCTCACCTCCCGACAGTGAAGGATAACCGACACCTTGTGGCAAACGACTGTATGTCTGCCTGAGCAGGATGATATTTCAAATCTAATCGATGAGACATCAGATTCAGGCTTCAATTGTACACGAATCTCGCTCCTTCCGAAATATGAGTCTGACGAGACACTTTCAATACCCTTCACTGATGTAACGATTCCTTCGATTGGTGATGTCACGTTCTGCTCCACCACTTTGGCTGACACCCCGGGCCAGTCAAAATTAATGGATAGAGTTTTTCCTTGCCGTTCCATAGGTTCCGTACCCACTTTCAGCATAGGCATCACAGCGGCTCCGATAACCATCAGAACCACCATCGTCATTATGATTGTAAAATTGGAGTACTTCATTTTCTGTTACGGTAAATAATATAGTAAACCATAGGCACAAAGAACATACTCACAGCAGTTCCTATGGTCATACCGATGATGATGGTCAGTGACAAAGGGTACTGCATGTCATCACCTATACTGCCTTTCGAAAGGAATGGCAGCGAGGCAAAAATAGTGGTCAGTGATGTCATAACTATAGGCAACAATCGTTCATGTCCTGCAGTCAAGATTGCTTTGATTAGTGGCATACCTGCTTTTCTACGACTATTAATCGTATCAATCTTCAGAATGGAGTCATTGATTACAATACCTCCCATAACAATCAAGCCTATCATCGACATTATGTTGAGCGTCTCCCCCATCGCCCATAGACAGAGAATTACAAAGAGCACGTCAATTATCATTTCGGACAAAATGATAGTTGGCTGCACCAGACTTTCAAACTGAGCTGCCAGAATAAAGAAGAGCAACAGGAGTGAAATGACCAAGATGCCTACAAGTTGACCTACAAGTTTTTGTCCTGAGAAATACGCACCATCCATGCTTACATTAACCTTTTCGTGTTTGCGGTCATAATCCGTCACAAAGTCTAAAATCCGCTCCACATCACTTGATGAAGCATAGATATTCACAGGATAGAATTGACCGGCGTCATTGCCATACAGATGCTTGTAGTCATCAACCATTCTCTCTGTGATGATATAGCTCAATGGTATCTCGTTTCCTTCGTCCGATATCACACTACTCTGCATGAGCACACTGCGATTGTCATTGTTGGCACCCAACAAAACGGGAACATTGCTCACGCCTCGGTTTATACTCAGCACATCATTTCTGCCCACCAGTTCCTTCAATCGTCTGGAAAGTGCACCATAGCTGACATGATAAAAACTCATTTTCTCAACATCTGCCACCATCTGTAGGTTTTCCTCCGTCACAACGGCAGGTATTATCACCTGTGGAAAGTGTCGTTTCAAAGTGTCTGTAAAAGCTTGGCCACTTCCACCTTTGGTCTGCGTCCGTCGCCATCCCTAAGCATAATCATCAAATCCGGTTCATCCGATGAGAACACCATATTAAGCAAATTGCTCGATGGTTCCGATTTCACTGTTGCCTCAGGATAGCGTCGTCCTATTTCACCGGAAATGTTATCAATAGCTTTTCTAAGTTCAGATGGTGATTCACACTTCATATATATCAATGCCTCCGATGGTGTAATATCCGGAGTATGCGACAACAGATAATCCTGTGTTCCCACCAATGATGTGTAGGTTTCCACGTTCTTTTGTTGAGTCAGGATATCATTGATTCTGCTGTCATTCTCCTGTGCTGATATTCCACTGTTCCAATCTACCTTCATCATACCGTCTGAATAATCAATATCAGGTAGCGTCTGTTTATCTATCAAAAAAAATATTAGAACTGTTACAGGTATAATGAGAATGAAGATGACTATACACGTTTTTGAATGCTTCATCACCCAATGGAACACTCGTTCATAGCCTCTTAAAAGTCTAGTATTCTCATTCTTTGCCTTGTCTTCAGGAGCTACGGTCGCATGTCTATAGTTCAGTTTGAAATAAACGGGCAATACCAGCATAGCTACTGCCAGTGATGAGAACAAAGAGATAGTGATACCCATCGACTGGTCATAAAACAACGAGCCGGCTATACCGCTCATGAATATCAGCGGAATGAATACAATACAGGTGGTGAGTACCGAACTTAGCATTGCCGTAAACACCTCGCCCGTTCCCTTGTCAATAGCATCAGTCAAAGGCATGCCTCCTCTCCATTTCTGCAGGATGTTGTCTATCACGATGATTGAGTTGTCCACAATCATACCCACACCTAGTATCAGTCCCGACAATGAGATTATGTTGAGTGAGATACCTATGACATAGAAGCAAATGAAAGTGGTAATTAGCGACAGCGGAATGGACAGAGCCACAAGAATTGCCAGTTTCCATCTGCGCATGAACAGCAGTAGTATAAGAAATGTAAAGAAAGCTGCAGCCAAGAGGTTCCATTCAAGGTTGTTGATTGAATACGAAAGCAACTCAGTTTGATCACGGGTGATACTGAATTCCATCTCCGGATAAGCCTGTTCAAAATCATTGATTACACCGCTCACCGCATCTTTCAGGTCATCCATTCTGGCGTCACTCTGTTTGATGACAGCCATAGACACACAGTTGCGTCCGTCATGGCGTACTATTCCATTTCTGACAGCAGGGCGTTCTTCAATCTTACATAAGTCCTTTAACTGAAACAGTCGTCCCTCATGACGAATATATATGTTCCTTATGTCGTCAATGGTGAGAATCTGACTGTCAAAGTGGATATTATATCGATAAATACCGTCAGCAATAGTCAATGCAGACAATTGAATGTTGTTGTCACTGATGGCGCGTTGAATATCATCCTCCGAGATGCCCATTGCAGCCATAACACCAACATTGGGAATACAAGTTATCTCCGATGTGGTTGTACCGCTGATATCGACCATAGCCGTAGGAGGTAACTGTTCAATGCGTTTTATCACCACGTTGCGGGCAAATTCACTCAGACCTGCAAATCGGTTATCAGCATCACCTCCCTTTTTCTCATCCTTGAAGGCTATGTCCAGATAAAAGGCCGGGATGTCCGTCGCACTGGCTTTCACCACTTTCGGACGGTTCATCTCCTTTGGCATTCTCGGCATGGACATATCTATCTTTTCGTTGACATCAATAAAAAGAAGATCGACATCACTACCAGGTGAAAACCTAAGAAGAATACTTCCACCGTCGGCTCTGGCATCACTAGTCAGACTCTTCAGTCCTGTCACCTGCGACAGTTGGTTGCGAAGCGGTTCGATGGCCTGCTGCTCAACCTCCTGCACGGAAGAACCGGGCATCTCCACCTTAACCGTGATTTGAGGGATGTCCACGTCTGGCATCAACGACACAGGCAGTCCAGTGATGGAAACAACACCTATGACGACAACGGCCACAATGATCATCGTCACCGCTATCGGTCTATGTATGATATATTTTATCATTCTTCACTATTTGCTATGATTTTCACTTTAGTTCCGTCTGCCAGATTCTGGTTACCCGATGTAATGATGACATCTCCCTTATGTAATTCAGTTTCCTTTACGGCACATCCCCTGATGGAATGACTGTTCAGATTACTGTGGGCAATATCCACGTAAGTCCATACAGCTTCACCGTTTTTATAGATAAATGCCACATGATAACCATCTCGTTCCACTACAGCATCCTTCGGAACCACAAACGAGTCATACACTTCATTTTCTATGATGACCTTCACGTTCATACCGTCTATCAGTTTGTCTGAGTCATTCTTGATTCTGGCCTTCACGAGAATCAGTCCCTTTTCGCTGACTGTAGGATTGATGTTCACCACCTCACCGCTCGCTGGGATGGCATCATTAGCAAACGGACTCACCATCACGTGCTGTCCCTTCTGTATATTCTTCAGTTCAGCTTCCATCACACTGAATTCAACATCAAAATAGCTGTCGTTAATCAGTGTACAGACCTTGTCCATACGCTGAAAACGGTTACCTGTCAAGTCAGCTATTCGTCCACTGAACGGAGCTTTGAGACTACACTCCTGCAGACGCTTCTGAGCCAACTCCAACGCATATTGTGAAGAGAAATATCCTGATGTCACCTTTGCTCGGTGCATCACATCGGCAGGTACATTATCATCCATACCATCATATCCCAGTCCGATGAGTTTGTCAGAGAGTTCCACTCTTGCACGTTCCAAGTCACGTTGAGCACGTTCCTCTTCAAGCACCAAGCTCTGACGGTCTGTCTCGCTATCACCTCTCCTTTCTGCACCATGTCACCATTGTGTACATGTACAGCCACTACCGTTCCGCCATTTGAAAATGATAGTTCGCTCTTTGCTATTGCCTTTAACCGTCCGTTGCAAATCAACTGCTGGTGAAACGTCTGCGGGTTCAGGATAATAGTATCCACATAGATTTCTGTCGGAGCCGCTTCAGCTTTTCCCATGTCCGTCTTCTCTTCCGCGTTCTTATTGTTCTTGCACGATGTCAGCATGCTGAGAATTATCAGCGATGTATATAGGATTGATGTTTTCATATTTTAGAATTTTCTTTTTACAATTTTATCAAAGTCTGCCGTGAGGTTTCTTCTATCCACCCAGTCATATAGAGTTGCTTTGCGAAGTGTATAATAGTAAGACCAGTACAATTGCAACTGACCAATATACTGTAGTTTGGCCGTCTCCTGTTCCTGCATGGCTGTATTCAGTTCCGTTACGCTCACGGTTCCGGTTTCAAATCGTTTCTTAGTTATTTCATAGCGTTCCTTAGAAATATCCTGAGCTCGCATTGAGGTGCGGCACTGTTCAGCCTGGAAACTGAACTGCAATGCCTGCTGACGTATGTTTTGCACATATTCTTCCTCGGCACGTTCTATCTGCGTCTTGGCCAGTTCTAGTTTGGACTGCGCCACCTTTACACGGCCTTTCTTAACACCCCAATCAAAGATCGGCATGGCCAGTGTAAGCCCCACTATCTCATTGTCACGAAGATGACTGTAGGCTGACGAGAAATTGTCGGCTGTTTGGTTAAAACCAATTTCACCGTTCAACTGCAACTGTATGCCTTTAGCCGATTTAGCCGAGGCCAAATTCTGCTTAGCAGCCAGAAGGGTCAGATCCTGACTGATTTGATGAGATGAGTTCTCCAATGCCTTCGAGAGAATGTCATTCTCAGTCACCGTAATGTCCGTCACATTAGATGGAGGAATCAGTCTCACTTGCTGATAATCCCTGACTCCCATGTAGGAAAATAGGCTGAACAGAGAATTATCCATCTGTATACGTGAATTCGTCACGGCGACCTTTGCGTTGAGTTTTGACAACTCAAGCTGTAGGATATCAGATTTTGTGATTGTACCCAGTTCGAATCTCTTCAACGAAATATCATAAAGTCGCGTCAGGTCTTCCAGTTTAGCCACATCCTGATTGTAGTTTGATTGAGCTGTAATCGCACTAAAGAAAAGATTGGTGGTCTGGATGGCCACTGATTCCATACCTTCAAGATATACCTTCTTTGCACGTTCATATTCCTTTGGTGCAATCTTCTTTTGCCATTTCAGTGCATTATATGACCGAAGTGGTTGGGTGTAAGACAACCGAAGTGGCTGTGAGTTATAAGTTTTCAAATCATAGTTGAACTGATCCAACCTATTGAGATATGACTGGAGAGACAACGTACCTCCCAATGATGGCAACTGCTGATCGACCGAGAGCATCAGGTTGTTGGTCATAGAGTTGTTGTCCACATAGTTTATCTTACCTGTCTCAGCATCTCGTGCCTCCACTCTTGAATGGTTGAAGTTCATCAGTCCTCCACTCAGATTGACAGCCGGCAACAATTCCGCTCGGAAGGAGCGATAAGTCCAGTAGTCGGCAGTGAACTGAAACTGTGCCAGTTTGGCGTCAAAGGAGTTTTCCTGTGATATTCTTATGGCATTCGTAAGAGTAAGCTGCTGAGCATGGACCTTTCCATAGGTCATTACCATAAGACAATAAATATACAAGAGTTTTCTCATGTTTCTTATCTAAAAATTTTGTTATTTATATACTTGTCAGGACATTGAATAATGTCGCCATTATAATATATGCTATCAGCTATCTGTCTCATCTGCTGAGTAGCCTTCGATTCTATCTTTACATAAGACTTTCGGATAACTTTTGCCATGTCATAAGCTTTTGCCTGTTCTCCGATATCTGCATACATCATCATAATCTGATACAGAGGATAGAGGCGGTTCGGCATAATGGCATATGCCTTGTTGTAAGACTCTTCCGCCAACTCATAGAATTGTTCATCGCGATAGTTGTTTCCCATAATGATGTAGAATATCGGATCTGCACTCACAAGGGTAGCCTTACGCAATATAGCATTACTGTCCCTGTAGCGTTTTTCACTACTAAGTGTTTTTGCAAAGTCAAACAAATACTGAGGGTTATCTGTCTCATATGGGAGTAATTTATAATAGTCGGTCAGGAAAGCAGCATTCTGCATACTTGCAAAAAGATTTGCATTTTTATCTTGTTCTATTCGGTCAGATACTTCCTCCTTCAGGCAACAGCTAAAGGCTATCGTAATCAGACATAAAAAGAGACACATTATTTTACTAATATTCAAACTTAATGACGCATTATTTACAGATTCACTCCATGCAATAACTATTATGGCAATGATTGTGTACGGAAGAAGCTCAAATGGATATGAAAACATGGAAAAGATTATCAATGAGACCATGCCTAAGAACAGAACTTTGGACTGCTTGTAAAGTCTTACCAAAGCAAACACAACCGTAGTTATACATAGTATGACACCAATTAGGCCTTGTTCCACAAGCACTTTCAACAAGTCATTGTAAGAATAATCAGTAACACCGGCAGAACCATATATTCCTGATTGAGGATTTGCATTCCACATCTCAGCAATTCCTTCAGTACATGCATTTCGGAATCCTCCTACGCCGACTCCGAGCCATATATCATGCATCCATGATGTCAATGAGGCAATCCATATCAATGTCCTTCCATCTGCAGAACCACGTTTGATGAAATAGAAGGCAACAGCAAGTGCAGCAAGACCTCCCCATACAAAGTATCTGTACTTCCAATACCAGTTCCTGTATATCCACAGAGCACACAAGCCAAATCCCACAAATGCAGCTCGACTCCATGTTGCAGGAAGAACAAGTAATGGCAGTAACACAAGGGAAGAGAAAAAATAAAACGTACTTAGAACAATCCTACTCAAAATCTTATGGAGATTTGCCACGGAGTAAATAGCCGAATAGGCTTTATCCTTGCTTTTCGTGTTCTTTAATTTGCTAATTAACTTATATAAATAGCAAAACACATATTTCGACTTTATCTTAATCTCATATAGAATATCCAGTTTGTAAAAAATGATGGCGTACAATCCCATTATTGCAGCTATCATAAGGTAAGCAGAATAAGGTCCGGGATTCTGGAATGTACCTGTGAGAATAAACAGATGGTGACGACTTGTACCTGTAAGCATCTGATAGATTCCTATTGCAGCCTCATAGGTTCCACAACCAATAATACCAACAACCAACCACCATACAGATAAGCAGGTGTTATTCAGCACACATCTTAAGGTGAAGTACAACAGAATTATCCCCATTACCTTCAGGCAGTCTGTACCACAAGGATATTCTGCTCCAATCCATACTCTACCTACATAATACAAAGTCCAAATCATGACAAGACCATCCACAATTGTAACTTTCATCTTTACATTGTTGAGGAGAATGCATATAATACCCATAATTCCTATGACAGGAGTGCCCATGCAAAGCATTTCATTGGCATCTGCCCATCGCACCTCCACAGGTAGTAATGTTAACCAAAGCAGAAAACCTATAGCCAACATTTGTAAAAACAAAAATATACAAGGTTTGGCCTTGCTTATGTCTATTCTTAATTTTTCATTCATCATTTATCTTTCTTAATCACTTTCTGAACCACACCTACAATGTATTCCTCTGGCACGACGCCCCAGTGTCGGGAGTCTAATGAGTTCATCACGTTGTCACCAGCCATGAAATAATAGTTGTGTTCCCACTTATGATGTGTTATTCGCTTGCCATCAGCATAAGCTTCGTTCTTTTGCCAGTCCCATGTAATCTTTTTTCTTAGTTCCCATTCAAGCATAACATTATAAACGGCTGCTTCAAGAGCAAAAATCTTTATAATGTCATCCTTCCTTGGAATATACATCGGGCCAAAGTTCTTTATGTTCCATCCATTACAGTATGGTGGTATCCAGAAGCCCTCGATTATCAACGAGTCAGGTGTATTCTCCAAATTTGTTTGTTCCTCTTCAAGGCAAAGTACATCAGTATAGTTGTTGTTCTCATAATGACCGTTTTTTGCACTTACACTATCGCCAGGAAGACCTATGCAACGTTTGCAAAACACATTGTTTATGATGAAGTTTAGCTTTCCCCAATGATTAGCAAAGTTAAACACAACAATGTCATTATGTTTGACACCGCAATAACCTTTCAGACGGAACGCTTTCAGTTCCTGCCCACTAGGATTAAAGTTTAAATCTGTATATATTCTTGCTCCATGCTTTAACTTATTCACAATTATCTTATCGCCTGGTTTTAATGTAGGGTACATAGACACAGTAGGGATTGTGAAATAATCGAAGATTAACATCCTTGCCAGAAGCCATGCTCCGTAGAGCAATGGCACTGACAGGAATGCAGCAAATAGGTATTTTACCAATTTAAACAGCATTTTCTGTTTCATGTGTATTTTTTTGTTTTTAGGCTATATCTTAATGTCATTATTACATAAAACGAGATAATAATACACAATACCGTAAAGCCAGAAATGTAGGTCGTGTGATCCAATTCCTCAAAGAACCAAAGTGAGTACAATGGTAACACCATAATAACAGCAATACCGACATACAAATATTTATCTCTTATCAGTTTGGTAATATTCCAAGTCTCATGTTCCCTATAGCTGTTAATCACAAGCACAAGAGACATTATCCATAACACTACACTTTTGATAAAGCTTGCAGTAGGTGTGAGATGTATCAACTCCCCAAAGCATCCACAGGATTCTATACTTCCCATGATAGTAGGGAAGAATAAATTTAACCCTGTGAGATACACAAAGAATGAGAGCATAATACAGAAACCCAATACTGCAACTCTTCCATACTCTTTCTTCATAGCCAAGAGAGCTATCAGCATCTCGATTGCACATACAGTTATAGCTCCAATCATTGCCAAAGGATGTAACCCATCTGCCATATATGCATCAATATACAACTGTGTTTCAAGCACAAATGAGTGAATGTTTACAGACTTGAGGATGGAAGACATTAGGAATACTAATGACAATACATTTTTCCCAAGATTAATTATGAATCTTTTTGTAGTATAATAAACAACCATATGGCAATGTATTTTACAATAATTTATCTTAACTATTTATTCTTCAGTTTATCATTTAGTGTTTCCAAAAGAGAGTCCTCAATTTTTGTATTGTAAAGAGGGCTTCCTACAAGTGCTACTCTATTTTTTTCATCAAGTAAAAATATTTGGTACATTGGATCCTGAAAAGGTATATGGGGATTGTTCTTTGATAATAAACTCAATGAATCTATATAAATTGGATGGTTTAACTCAGTTAAATGAAAATCAGAAGCCATTTTCTTGGAGTTTATTGTTGGAGTTGTTTGAAATACGAAAATAATATAGAAATCATTTTTGTATTTATGCTCAAGTTCTACAAAATCGTTCCAAATGTACATCCGTTCTAATGTACATTTTGAACAAGATGATGAATCTGTATAAACTAGAAGTTTCATTTTAGCTTTTTCCCAAGGGCGATTGTTTTGGATTGTATCATTAATCCAACATGACATACTCGAAAAAGGTATAGAAACAGGATTTGATTTCATCTGATTTATTGTCTCTTCAACTTTTCCTTCTCGAGATTTACATCCTATACAGAAAAATGTAAAATATAATGCGGAAATATATACTAAAAAATTTCTCATGGTTACCTTATACTAATATAAATAATTGCAGGTGTTAGTATTTTCCCTTCGAATACATCTTTGATTTGTGGACTAGTTTCACTTAATTGTTTCTTAGTTATTTCACTTCCTGCATTTGCCCTAATTGCTTTGACAAATTCCTCATCGATAAATGCAACTATTTGATTGCCCCTTAAATAATAATATGTAAAAGGACAAATACCATCTATGATACTCCTGGCATTTATTATTTCCCCGTTTTTTTTGTTCTTGAGCCAAAACATAAAACTTCTATCATAAGTGTATTCTAACATTGAAAGAGAGTCTGTTTCTTGATATTTTATTAATCCCCACACTAATCCTTTGACATCCCATTTTTGACCAGACGTTACATTAGCAGTAGCTAACTCTGGCTTTACTTTTGTCAAAAACTTTCCTTTGAAATCAAAATGAATAACTTTCTCTATTGAATCATTTTTGAAAACTAATACGGAATCTGACATTATAGGTATGTGTGAAAGTCTGTCTCCATTCTTAAAAAACATCCTTTCTGAAGGGATATAAGTATATGTATTTCTCAAATACAATATATTCTTTGTGTTTTCTCCGGTAATATCTGAAATGAGTAACGCAGGAGTATTATTTTTTTTATCAGGATTTGGACACTGAACACAGTATGCATAATTATTATGATCAATTAATCCAAAAGTATATGGAAAAGACGAACTTGTACCAATAACTCTAGTTGGATTCCCATCTTTTTTGAATACTATAATTTTTTGTCCACCTCTATCAAATACATGTACATCATTATGCTTATCGACAAAAAAGTCCACTGGTCTACCAATATATTCACTTAATGCCCTTCCTCTTTCCCCAAGTTTATATAAATAACGTCCAGTAGTGTCAAACACAAAAATTGTTCGTGCTATTTCTGAATCTAGAATATATATTCTGTTATCTTTGACAATTAACTTGGATATTTGAAATATTTTATTAGCTGGCATAGAAAGAGAGCGAACAGAATCAATGGAATACTGACTATTATTTAATGGATTCGTCTGACGTTCTGGATCTATTTTTATAAAAACATCCTCATGACTATCTAACGCATCTTCTTCTACAGCACTTGAACATGCTTCACAAAAAATAATCAATAAAAATACACTACATATTGTAAAATGCCTTGCTAACTTGTTCAGCAAAATCTGATTTAATTTCATACTTAATTTTATTTAAAAACGAGCACAAAGTTTACATATGTAATTACTCATAGTAAACAATGTTGCTCGTTGTAATTAAAAAGATTCAATAAATTATATCGCTTTGCATATACCTCTATAATCTGACCTACACTCATTTTCACCACTGCCCTGCTGTTGAACAGCAACATCTCTTTTACCTGGGATAGGTTTATTATCTTTATCATAACCCGCTATACAATCCTCTTTTTCTACATGATAGTGTACGTATATTGCATTATCAATAACATTACCAAGAGCATCAACGCAAACAAAAAGAGCTCCAGCCCATTTACAAACCCTGCCCCAAGGAATTCCAGGTGCATCTGAATAACTCATAACATTTTCTGCAAGTAACATGTTATCTTCTCCCATTTGATTTGAGACAGAATACGACTGATAGGTCTTTACAGAACCTATGCAAACAGCAACAATAGCAGCTACAGCAAGAGTAGCCTTAAATTTTTTTTTCATGTTGTTTATTTGTTAATCTTCCTCACAACAAAAAAAAGTAAGTTGCGAGAAAGGGTTAAAATTAAAATAATTATTCTCTCAGGCTTCATCTGCAGATTCTTGATCGGAGAGTATTGCAGAATCAACCTTTTCGCAAGGATGATCGGTCCTCACTATATATCATATTCCAAAACGAAGTTGTGTGCATTAAGTCAACTTCACACTAAAGCACAGATTTGAAACAGTCAATAATTCTCAATTAATTTTTTACTACCACCAGACTTGTTTTCCATCTTCATACGTAAAGATTCGTTCCTCATGCCCTTTGGCCAGGTTCTTGAGCACATATAGTCCGTTACGTGGCATATTCTTTAGTTTAAGAATGTTTTCTTTGGCAGTAATCGTCGTCAAGACTTTCCATTCTCCATTATTCCAGTATACAAGTTCGTATTTGTTACCCACCTCGATACTGTTTCCATCATTACGAGGAATGAAACGAAATTTCGTCACTTGTTTTTGAGTTTTGAGTTTGAGTCCTACCCAGTGCCCATCGGGACTAGTACCCTGGAAGCCAGTGAGGATATTGTTGTCAAAAACTCGTTCCTTGGGTCCCCAATCGACACCTTCTGTTCCGATAATATCGCCCTTTATGGTATCTCCATTCTCGTCAAAGAACCAAAGTTCATTGATGTTACCATAGGAACCATTTGGACTCTTGTATCTTAGATAACGGTACTTACCAGTATCTGTTACTGGAAATTCGTACCAACCTCCATTTGTCACTTCGTTAAAGTAATACAGGTCTGTTGCGTCTGAGAAGTCTGCTTTATTAGCTCCCTGAAATCTGCCCTGCATCATACGGAAGTTAAAGAAATCCTGTGCACCAAAGAATGGATATTTACGAGTGAGATTTAATGTACATCTCTTTTTGGTATCGATATGTACATTCTTTATTGTTCCATCAGGCAAAATATGGAAAGAATCACCAAAGGTGACAATTTTTCCTTTCTCGTAGAACGCGCTAACATACATTACATTACGGCCCATCTTCGGAAATGTAACTTTGCCATCATTTATCACACCATAGTGTACAGGAACCCATTCTCGATTATCAAAAACGCAGATATATGCAATTTTCTTTTCTTTATACTTTTCTGGTACATTGCGTGTAACATCTGTTGTTTCATAATATTCCTCTGTCACGTCAATCCAGTCTGCTAACCTGAAAAGCTGTGGAATGCTTTTCTCATCCTTCATATCCATGGCAATCTGTCTGTTCAACCGGAAACGATGACGGAAAATCTTTGGTTTAAGATAGCTGTGATAGTAGTGAGCAGTATCTCCCGGTACACATCCCATATAAAAAGGAGTTGACTTTCCATCAGGTAAGATAAGTACACTCCACTGGTGAGAAAGACTACGATTTCCCCAATGAGGAGTAAAATCTATTGCAGCAGGAATACTTAAACTCCTACATGTGAAGACCGTAAAACTAGCTTCATCGCGGCAGTTTCCGGTACGAGCTTTGAGCAATGATGAAGCCTTTGGAGCAAAACTTGTACTTGCACCTACCCATTCCCACTGCCCCATGATATCAAATACACGGAGTGCTTCTGACATCTGAGAACCAAATGTAAAATTAGAGTTTACAATTGGATTAGTGCCTTTCTGCTCAATTTTCCATTGCTGAGTCTTTGCCCCAGTATATGGATTCTGGACTAAAATAACCTTGTTTGTTTTTTTGTCCTTCTCAATATCAAGGAATAGACCTGTATCTTTACTCATAATACGTGATAAACCATTACCTATAGGAATCACTATCCACTTTTGATTATTACCGTTGATGTATTTATACTGGCTCATCGGAGCGCCTATATCAATTTGTGCATACATTACTTCCATACAAAGATCTATGGTGTCAGTTTTGAATGCTGATATGCTCCAACAAGCACGACCAAGGTAATCCATCCTTACCATCTGCGTGCTGTCATTCTTTTGCAAGGGCTTCACCTCTAATAAATTCAGGAGTGAAGATTGGAGAGTATCAAATGTTAAATAGTAACCGTTCTGCATGTTCTTAATCATGCAAAATGTCTTAGAGTAGTCTTCGATTTTACCCTCATCACATTTCTCAATTGCACATATCTGAACATAGTCTAGACCAATGGTATCACCAGCAAAACCTATACTTACCTTATTGATTCCTTTTTTCAGATTAAGGAGCTGTCCAACTCTACTTGTACGGAAACTATTTGCATCATTGGTAGGATCTAGTCTTAAGGTATCTACAAACTGATCATTTATCATCACGACTGCTCTTGAATGTCTTTTGGTTGCAGAATATCTAAAAGACATATTCTTTTGGCACTCGGCAATGACATCTATATTAAAGGATACGACAGACCCACTATTTGTGAGCAGGACATATTTATCCTGCGATGCCCCAACTTTATCAGAAGAAACACAACCTTCAAGGTCAAGTGTTTCTATTTCCATCTGAGCACCTCGTTTGCTGTACACATTGTTCAGTCTTAACGACGGGAATATCTGCTTAACAGACTGTCTCCAGTCACTCAATGGTTCATCAAGCAGGCGGTATGGGAGTACATAATCAAAGAACAAAGAAGTACTATAGTCTCTGTTCCATGCAACCTCATGCCAAAGTTCACAGGCTTCATCAATAACCTTAATAAGATAGTCTGACTTTACATTCCTGATGTCAATAGCAATTTTGTTAGTAGTAAAACTGATGTCTTTTGTCTTTTCCGTTAAAAACTTTTCACGCTGCTCCAAAGGATAATCTGCCATAGCGAGATATGCAGAATCTGCAGACTCAACGCTCTTTCCCTCTTGAGTATAGTGATATGGCATATTCTCTATAAGAAACTTGGCTGCACTATACTTCAGCGTATCAGGATCATTCTTGAAATGTTCAAGAACTTTCTCTAATTCTGCACGGTTCTCTCCGGCCTGTTCAAGAGCAAAATCCAGATTTGGATTACAAGCAACTAAACAAAATAGAGAAAGTGTACTTAGTGCAATTTTTTTTAATATAATATTCATTTTATCATTTTTTTTGTAATGTTTATATCACTAATAATTACAAGAAGACTTACATCAGTTCTATATCCTGTCGTGAAACCATCATACTGGCACAGTAGATTGTTGAGTTTGACGAACACATGGGCCTGATCCGATTTATAGGAATGGACAAAACCTTCGAGTTCGCAGAGATGGCCACTTGTGATTCTCACAGCATCACCATTCTTCAAACGTATGGATTCGATGTTTATATCCACATCGCTATTGCCTACCATGAATTTAAGTGTTTCTATTTGATCGTTAGGGATAATAGCAAGTGGATGACGATTAAATTCATCCACTCGACCACAGCAGTCAACCATGAACTTGTTAATAAAGGAAAGTTGACTACTTCCCTGCGCTGTCTTTCTGTCACTCGGGTCATGTTATTATAGGTTATAAGTAGCATAACCGATTGCAGCTGATGCAGCCACTACTGTCACAGCAAGTGTGGTCTTAATAATGTTTTTCATTTTTCTTTAATCTTTTGGTTAATTATTTAATACGTCATCCTCTCTTGTGCACTAGATCAGATTCCGTTTTTTAATCGGATAACTATATGTAACAAAATGCTAAAATAATCTATCAAAGGTTATAGAGTAATAGCGATTTTCATAAGGTGATACTCACAGAAACTGCAAGTCGAAAAACGAAAAGATGATGAAACAAATCTAATTTAATTTTTTCTTAGTAGGATAGGTAATAGTACGAATCATAGTATTCAGTTGCAATAGTAATTAAATACTACAATATTTCCAAATTTTTTTACAAAAAACTATAATTCCATTAATATATAAGTTCTAACATCACGAATCTTCAGTTTAAATTCTTACAAAGCACTGATGATACTAGTTCTGAATATATTCATCAGGAGTAGTATGACAGCAAGAATCCACAATATCACGGACTAAATGAACGATGCCATGGGTGAGAAATGGATCAGCTCTCCAAAACACCCACAAGACTCAACACTTCCGAAATACTCTGATGGAAAGAAAGCATTTAATCCTGTGAGATACAAGAAGAATTAGATCATCACTAAGAATGTCATGCTTATCACATTCTGAACAATCCAGTCAATGTTAGAATTCCAATCAACAGTTCCAATGCACATACAGCATAGCGATACCACGGCTTCATCCATAAATATAATCCAACATATACAAATCAATATATTGCTGTACTTCTTGAGTGAAGGAATCAATATTGACTGACTTAAGAATACCGGAGGCCACAAACACTATTCCTATTATGTAAGATATGTATTTCATAAAGATTGGTACTTTATTAATTTAATTATCTTTTAATTATTCATATCAAAACAATTCTGCAAACTCGTAATACAATGTACACTAAAAGAATCATTTTATAATTCTTTTATGAATACGTTTCAGTATTATGTTTTGCATTGTCGGGTTATTAATTGGAGTTCCAACTGTAACAACATTCCCCTCGAAATCGATTAGAAATGTATTACAAAGTTGCACCGAAGGAAGAAACTCATTTCGTTTCAGAAATACACCTGCAGTATCTATTACATAGATATTCTTCTGACTATGAACTTATTATTCCGATGCTTTTACTAATTCTTTCTTCATTTTTTCATCAATATCTCGATATAGAGCGAATACTTTGCTTCCTTCTTTGTGTACACTAAGTGAGCCAACTAAATTTGGATCCTTTACCTGCTTATATTAATTTCCTACAAAAGTACGACGAGCCAAGTGGATGATGCTTTCCCATCAGTTTTTATTCTATTTACACCAATTAAAAAATGAGAGGATTATAGAAAAAATCAATTAGAGTATTCATGAATAGGTATATTATCTGTGTCGCAAAACTTGTCGTGATTGGATGATGAACCGATCATGATCGGTTGGTCAACGAATCATGATCGGTTGAGCAACGAATCATGATTCGTTTAACGGTTTATCATGATCCATTTTCTGAACAGAGATAATGTTATTAATAAAGAATAGACAGAATTATCGCATACTTATATTACAACTATTTGTCATTTCCATCCATAATTATACTGTTTTCTACGTATAAAAAATAGAGTAGAAGCGGTCTTGAACTTATCGTAATTATTTTATTTTTAAGTTAATATTAAAATAAATAAGCAATTGAATTTTGTTAAGTTTGTTGAAATTCGAACACATAATGAGAAAATCCGCTGTTTCGTCGATTTTTTTTAGTTATAGGCATAAGAAGAATAAATTAAGTACCTAACATTAACTATTATTTTGATTTGATATGACTATAACTTGTGCAATTTTAGAGAATGACCAGTCGATGATTAATACATTGCAAAAATATATTGAACAAACACCTTTTCTTACACTTTGTGGGGTCTATACCAATCCGATGGAAGCTTTATCTAAATATTACGAGCAGCAAATTCAACTCTTCTTTATTGGCATCGAGAACGATGAGATGAACGGATGTCAGTTTTGTCAGCTTTTGAATAACTCAACAAGAGTGATCTTTATATCATCAGATAAAGAATATGCAGCCGACTGTTTCCGCCTTGACGCTCTTGACTACCTGCTTTCTAATTTCACCTATCCAATATTCCTTGATGCAACGAACAAAGCTCTTAGGTGGTTCAATAATAAAAAAAGCACCATATTAAATCTCCCTGAAAAAGAGAAAGAAAAGAAACCATTCGTTTATATAAAGTCAGAATACAAAGTGGTTCGTCTTGACTTGTTCCGAATAAACTATATAGAAAGTTTAGGAGATTACATTAAAATATATTGCACTGATGAAGTAAAACCTATATTAAGTCTTTGCAGTATGAAAAGTATAGAAGAAGTCCTTCCTGAGGACGACTTTATAAGAGTTCACAGATCATACATCGTCAGAAAAGAAAGAATAATAGAAATAAAAAAAGGGCACATAGTTTTTAATTCTGTAAATATCCCTATTGGTGATTCTTATCGTAAAAAGTTCCAAAACTATATTGATAATTTGCCTATACTATAATAACTAATTAATTTTTCCTCTTTGAATCCTCTCTCCAAAAGTCATATTGAAGTTAAGTGAAAGCTGATTCTCCTGCATAAGGTTTGCCTTAGTATTGAGCTGTTGTTTCCATGAAACTCCCATAGATAAAGTAGATTGCATAAATGGTATAGCAATACCTGCATTTAAATTCAGATAGTTCATTTTCTCTTTTTTGAATGTTATGTAGGAATTGCTTATGCCAATGCCACACATATACTCTATTGAACGTCGTTCTGGATTTTTGTTATAAATCATTCCTACATTGAATTTATGTTGATCTATGTAGTCATATGAACTTACTGAAGATGAATTGCGACTCCATTGTATCCAATTATAATCTCCGGAAAGTGTTATCTTATTATTGTCATAAGTTACTCCTAATCCTATACGCTGAGGTATGTACTGCTTTTCATTATGGTAATAAGTTTCAATGTCAGTATCTTCAGAACTATTATCATATGTCAGTGTATTTTTTTGATTTAATTTAGAAGAAAGCCCATAAACAAGTCCCATTGACCATTTTTTGCTTAAAGCATAGTGTAATCCAAAATCAGAATAGAATGTACTTTTTTTTAGACTCTCTGTTAACAACAACTCCTTCGTCAGTCTCACTCTGTTCTATCATTCCTGAGATAAATCCAATGTTAACTCCTAATGAGAGCCTTTTATTCAATAAAAAGGCGTTAGATAAATAAAACCTATACAATCCACCTGTACCCTCGAAAGAAGAGGTAATATATGAATTAGTTGTTCCTTCAATTTCCTGGTCCACACTTATCAGATACCCTACACTTGTATAAGGAGCTACGCCTACCATTGTGTACCACTTAGGAAGTAATCTTATTCCCATTGAAAATCTATTAAGATTTCCCGTAAAAGCAGTGCTAGTCTTGCCAAGCATACTGTATTTACTATACGATGCAACCATACCAATATCAAAGACTAGGCCGGTACTGTCCATACCTGTTATACATGCAGGATTCTGTGAATTCATAAGACCATTCTTTCTAAGGCCTATTGCCACATTACCCAACCCCGAATATTTACCTCCATCTCCCATAGACAATTCACCTAAGCCATACATCGAGGTAGGCAGGCTTGTTGTATTTTGTGCTTCCGTTGCAGATACTATCGAAATTGAAGCAATAGCAACCAAAATTATATTTCGTTTCATTTATTATATGCTTTATATCTTATATCCAATCTTATCTGTCCTTTATCTTTTGAGTGATCATTTGAAAACACGACCTGATCGAAAGTACATACAAAGTCATCATCATCAAGTATAAGGAACAGTTTCTTCCTGTTCATGCCCCATGTACCAAGGTTGTCTTGCATGAACGATGTCAAGTCAAACGAATAGTATGTCTCATCACCATATATATTATCTACAACAAGGTTACCATTCTGTATCGTTGTTCCCATAGAATCGTATACCTGGTTCTCTGTATTATTGTTGTCATCTGCTATATATAACCTGAGTGTAGAGGGCAGTTGGCTATACTTCCCATAACTGTTCTTTAATGGATACAAATAAAGAGTCGCACTTTCAATCGATACAATGTCACCAGCCACCTGTATATTATTAAGATAGGGGAACTCTATAGAATTATATATACCTGTAAGCCCCTGCAAATAGGCACGCTTCCCTGTCTTGTAGGATAATATCGAGTTATTCTGCCCTGGAATTAACTGTGAGATTTGTGAAGAACTTCTGTCGTGTTCTACATGAGTATATGAATAGTCTGTATTTACAGTATATATCAATTCTTTTTCCTCTAGAGTATTATTTGATTCATGGTAATAAACTTTCATATACATTGAAGAATCATTAACCATAAAGCCTGTAATGCAGCTTCCATAATTATCTTGTTTAAAAGCAAGGCCATGAAAATATTCACGAAACTTATCCTGGCTATCTAAAGCTTCATTTTCAGAGAGAATATCTTCAAATAGTTGTTTACCAAATTTATCAGGCATCCTTACTTCAATATCATTGTCCGTATTTGGTTTTGGCTTATACAAAAAGCTGAAAAGTGGCGAATCCTCTGTCGTTACTTTGGATGTGTTATACAGAGTCTCTTCTGAATTGAGAGCTATAGCTTTTGATAACTTATATACATTTATTCTCTGTGTAACAAGCGTATCACCCCAATAATGTCCAGATGGAGTCATATTCAATGTAATAGAATCGAAAGTATATGTGCTACCATCATCTACGCTGAAACTTGCCTTATTATATTCGGCGTAAAAAGATGAAGTAACCTTACCAAAAACAGAATCCTCATAATAACCTATCTGAGTCACACTGTCACCCAATGTTTTAAGAGAATCGACCAATATCGTACTTATGTCAACACTACAAGTATCTGTAAAAACGTTCCTGAATGAACTCTCAACCAAGCTCTCTCCCAAGTAGGAATTCTCATCCTGACAAGAGAAGAGAGCGGTTAAAAGAACAAAACATGCAATTAAACTAAATGATTTATTTCTGGTCAATATCATACTCATTATTTCTTTATGCTGCAAAGAAAAATAATTGATATTGTATGTTCATAAAGTAATCGTCGAACCAATAGCTTTTGTCTTCTAATGGGTTTAACGATAAATAATGGCTGTTTATCGACCTTATTTGCAACAGTTTTGAGAGGGATATATATTCGCCGATAAAATTTTGATTAAAAAAATGATAAACATTAAGAAGTACTTAAGTATAGCTCTGCTGGGGTTGATAACACTGAGCAGTTGCGTTGACGATGAAGACTCATATACTCAGGGAGTATGGGAGCGTAAATCAGATTTTGACGGAGTAGCACGAAGTCAAGCCAGTAGTTTCACCATAGGGAATAAGGGATATCTATGCTGCGGATATACAGGCAAAAAAACTCTTAATGATCTATGGGTATACGATGCCGATCAAAATTACTGGTCAAAATGTGCTTCAATGCCTGATGAAGCTCTATCTCGTTTGGATGCTGCCGCATTCAGTATTAATGGGAAAGGATACATCACTGTTGGTTATAATAAAGAGAGTATGACATATCTTAAGGATACATGGGAATATGATCCAGATACAGACACTTGGACCAAGATGGATGATTTTCCTGGTGGAGAAAGAGTTGGAGCAATAGCTTTTTCAATTAACGGATACGGATATATAGGATGTGGAAAGAACGATAACTATCTAAAAGATTTCTATCGCTTTGACCCAACAGCGCCATCAGGCAGCCAGTGGCAGATTGTGAATGGATATGGAGGTACAAAGCGTGTATATGGAACATCTTTTGTTATAGATAATGTAGCATATATATGTTGTGGACAGAATAATGGTTCGGCTGTATACGACTTTTGGAAATTCGACGGCACCACCTGGACACAACTTAGAGATATTGAAGATACCAGTGATTATGACTATGATGACGACTATGCAATAGTAAGATGGAATGCTGTTTCGTTTGTTATTGATGGTAAAGGATATATAACAAGCGGCTATAACAATGGGAATCTATCCGATTATTGGGTCTATTATCCGGAAACAGACTTATGGTATGGTGACAGTGATGATGAATACACTCCATTTGAAGGAACGGCAAGATATCAATCAGTTTCGTTCTCTACTGGTACCAGAGGTTTTATAGTTACAGGAGGTAGCGGAGGAAGTTACTATTTCGATGATATGTGGGAGTTACTTCCATATGAACTTGAAGATTAATCTATTCTATTTTATTAATTATTAATGTTCCTTTCATAAAGCAAAGGAACTTACAATGAGAGGATGTCTCCAAAGGGGCATCCTCTAATTTGTTGTATGAAGGGCATGTTATACTTTAGTGTTCTTTTGATAATTCAAACATTAAATCGCTTGAGAAGCGAATAAGGTTTCTTCTTACAGCTTCTTTTAATCGTTTGGTCTCACTTCCATAAAGCTCAGCCAAATCAAAGTCTAACATAACCTTTTTACCTCTGATTTCATATATTTTATTCTATTTTCAAACTCATTTTTTGAATTTTAGTTCAAGACCATGGCTCATATATTATATTTTACTATAAAATATTACGCAAAGATAATAGCTTATTTTTGAAGGTTTTTGTAAACAAAAAGGTCATAATATTTGATTGTTTAGTGACATAAAGTTGTTTTATGTAATGGGTTTTACGGCGCTATTTTATTGATTATTGGTTAAGGCTAACATTTTTCTATAATCCTAAATCTTATGTTATTTATGGTTAATGCATTGTATTTATATGGCCACTTTTTTGCGATTTTATAGGCATTTACTGATTTTTGTCGCGAGTAATTCATAAATGCTCTATGTAAGGTATTGGTTTCGTATTATTAATTAATAATTATTGTTATGAAAAAGTTATTTAGTATTATTCCCTTTTTAGGATTGGTTACACTACTCTTCACATCTTGTGGAAGTGATTTGAATGACAATAACGCAAATGGTAAGTCTCAAGTTGGATTTTATCTGACAGATGCTCCTATAGTAAAAGGATATAAAGCAGTAAACATTGATGTGAAATCCATTAGTTTTTCAACGGATTCTATACATTGGGTTAATTTACCTATTGCAGGAAAAGTTGTAGAAATCACTAAATTTGCAAATGGTAAAGATTCTCTACTCTCCAATATAGTTCTTGATGCAGGAGTTAAGGTTACACAGATACGTTTGCTATTAGGCATAAACAACACAATTGTACTTAATGATGGAACAGTTAAACCATTGATAGTACCAAGTGGATATACTTCCGGATTGAAATTAAATGTACAGTCTGTACCTTCACTGACAAGTGGATATAAGGTTCTCATTGACTTTGATGCAGCAAGATCTATTGTTGCAAGAGGTAACGGATCATATTCACTTAAACCGGTTATTAGGTCTTATATTCAGGCTAACACATCATTCATTGATGGTTATTTGTCACCTGCTAAGGAGGCTGTTCGTGTGTTCACAATTAATACTGCCGGTGATACCATCTCAACAGTTTCGGATACACTAAAAAACAACTATTTTAGAGTTAGTGGATTATTTAGTGCTAACTATAAAATTCAGGGTCAGAAAATTAATACAGGTGAGATTGTTACAATAAAAGATAATGTCTCTGTAATAGGCGGCACTGATATACATTTATCAACTGCTGAACAGCCTTTATTGGTTCCTTAAACAGATAGTGAGATGATTTAGATAGCGCTTTAGCGCATATGAAATATAAAATTAAAACCAGCCTCTTTATTGTAAATAAAAGAGACTGGTTTTTGTGTAATATGTCTTGGCACTAAGAGCTAATGAGATATGCTAAAATCTTTTCCCTAAGTAAATAATACTTGTGATACTCTATTATTATCAGATGTCGGTCTCTTTTTGGAATGATACTCTAGGCGTTCCATCGGCAACATAAATTATACCACATCTTTTAAAGCCATAGTCAATAAGTAGATTCTGCATTTTGCTGTTTACCTCATGGGTGTCTATTCTTATATTGTTACATCTGTTAAAACACCAATCTAGGGAACTCTTTGCCACTCCCGGGTAGCTTCCATCAGAAGCGAGTCTATGTACTACTGCATATGGGTGCTCATTAATCCAGTTTCCACCATCTATATAGTTGTATGTTGGGTCATTCCCTATGATGAAACAGAAGGTGCCTATGCTCTTTTCGCCTTCAATGCATATGTAGCAGTGCTTATTCTCAATCTCACTTCTTATAAGTTCCTCAGAAGGATAGCCATTTACCCATTGAATCATATTGCCATTTTTACGCATATAATCTCTTGCTGATGAGAATAGTTTCATCAGTTCCGGAATATCTTTATAGGTTGCTTCTCTTATATCCATACGGCATCTTTCTTTATATAGCACAAATATAAAGCTAATTTTATTATGATTATATCTTATGCATTATTGATGTTTTGTTACATTTGTAGTATAGTCATTGAAGACAATAGGAAACATAAAATGATAACATTTACAAGAAGATTATATAATTGGTGCAGACGTTTTCGTCATCGTTGTGGGTATGGAGTTCATTCTCCATCTGATTTTTTTCTTATAACATCAGTTATTTACGAGAACTATTCATATTATGCATACAAGGAACTTCAGAAAGGAGTATGCTGTAAAAGCAACAGGTATCGTACCAAAGTTTACAGATTACTCTTCAGACTTATAAACTATTATACTCCTGAGTCTGTTATAGATATAGCTTGTGATGGTGGAATAAGTATGTCGTATATGAAGGCTGCTTCGAAGAAGCTTACCTTCTACTCATTAAGTGATGCGAAAGATGATGAGGTTGTCAAAAAATTAGATCAACTGTTGGATGAGATGGATAAGATTGATTGTCTTCATATAGGCTTTACTCCATATTATAAAGATATCTTCGATAAGGCGATAGACCATGTTAATGATAAGAGTATTATTATAGTATGCAATCCATATTCATCTGATAAAAAGAGAGAATGGTGGAACAATCTGCAGAGAGATAACAGGGTTGTATTGACATTCGACCTTTACGATATTGGCATTATTCTTTTTCCAAAAGATAGATATAAACAGAATTATATAGTTAACTTCTTATGATAAGATTATGAAAAAAAGTGACATTTATACTAGAAAAGGAGATAGCGGCTCTACATCATTAGTTGGTGGAGTAAGAGTTCCTAAAACTCATGTACGTCTTGAAGCCTATGGTACTGTGGATGAGCTGAATTCTCATCTAGGTCTGCTTGAAACTTATTTAACAGAAGATAGAGACAAGGATTTAGTCCTGTTTATCCAGCATAAGCTCTTCTCTATAGGATCATATCTAGCAACTGACCCTGATCAGACAGAATATAAACCGCAGTCAAAGCTTTTTGCTGAGGATATAGTGAGGCTGGAAAATGAAATTGATGCGATTGATGAGACCCTTCCTAAGATGACAGCATTTATAATACCTGGTGGATGTCGTGCCTCTGCTCAGGCTCATGTATGCAGAACAGTCTGTAGACGTGCTGAGAGACGTATTTGGGTACTGAAATCTGATCAGGATATTGATGAACTTATAACTACTTTTATTAATAGATTGTCTGATTATCTATTTATTTTATCAAGGAGATTAAATTTATTAACAAATAGAAGTGAAGTTTTTTGGAATAAAAGTTGCAAATGACAAAAAATAATATACTTTTGCGGCAAATAAAAAAATCATATTATTTTAATACTAAAACGGGAATACTATGTATTGGACATTAGAATTGGCCTCAAAATTAGAAGATGCTCCATGGCCTGCTACAAAAGATGAGCTAATTGATTATGCAATGCGTTCTGGCGCACCTCTTGAAGTTATCGAAAATTTGCAGGAGATGGAGGATGAAGGTGAAATATATGAGAGTATAGAGGATATTTGGCCTGATTACCCAAGCAAAGAAGATTTCTTCTTTAACGAAGAGGAATATTAATTGAATTTAATTATTCTAACTATATCTTTATATACAAAACCTGACTCTTTTTGTCGGGTTTTTTTGTTATGACAAGCGGGCAAACAATTATTGCATAACATTGTTATAGTTTAAATTAGGTTTGACTTAATATTAGTTTATCTATACTATTCATTCCGCTTTTTGTCTTTTTTTATTGTAAAATTCACTAAAATTGAAAGTCATGAAAAAGTTTGTGTTATTTTTTGCTCTTGTAGCTATGCTATTTATAAGCGTACCGGCAAATGCACAATTAAAATTCGGTGTAAAGGGAGGTTTGAATATCTCTAAATTGAATATCTCTGAAAGCGCATTATCTACAGATAATAGAACAGGATGGTTTATCGGGCCTATGGCTGAGTTTACAATTCCTATCGTTGGATTGGGTGTAGATGCTGCTGCTCTCTATTCGCAGTCTAAATTATCTGCTGATGGATCTGATGCAACACTAAAGAGCATTGAGGTTCCAGTTAACTTAAAAATGTCTTTCGGATTGGGTAGCACACTTGGAGCATATATTGCAGCAGGTCCTCAGTTCGGATTTAACATAGGCGACAAATGGGATTCAATCTTACACCTGAAGAAGAATACTACAACATTCAATGTAGGTGCAGGTGTGAAACTGATAAATCATATCCAAGCCGGAGTAAACTACAATTTTGCACTAGGCAACACAGCAACTATTAAGGATACTCTTCATAATATAGATTTTGATGCAAAAAATAATACTTGGCAAGTTTCCTTGGCATACATCTTCTAAATTATATTTGTAATTTAGCGGCATGAAAAAGTATGTCGATGTAATATTGCCGCTTCCTTTATCAAACCTATATACATATTCCCTTGCTGAAGAGATGCAAGAGGATGTGGATGTAGGTTTTCGTGTTGTTGTACCTTTCGGTAAAAAGAAATATTATACTGCTATTGTAGCAAAGGTACATTATGACAAGCCACAGGAATATGAAGTGAAAGAGGTGAGTGAGGTACTCGACAATCATCCTATCATTCTTGCCGATCAGCTGGAACTGTGGAGATGGATAGCATCATATTATCTTTGTACTCTTGGTGATGTATATAAGGCTGCTATACCATCAGGACTCAAGATTGAGAGCGAGACTGTAATAGTATATAATAAAGAGTTTGAAGCATCATCCCCTCTATCTGATAAAGAGCAGAAGGTACTCGATATACTTGAAAATGATAATGAGCTATGTATCAATCTGCTTGAGAAATATAGTGGCATAAAAAATATCCTTAGGATAGTAAATCACCTGCTCGATAAAGAGGCTGTTTTTATAAAAGAGGAGTTAAAGAACAACTACAAACCAAAAGTAGAGGCTCGTGTACGTCTTGTGGATAACACTCTTGATGAAGATAGATTGAATGCCATTTTTGATTCATTGAGCAGAGCCCAGAAACAGCAGGCAATGCTGATGAAATTCATTGAACTTTCACAATGGTTCTCCGACAAGAATCTTCAAAAGGAGGTCTCAAAAGCTGAACTTATTCAGAAGAGCGGATTCTCGGCTGCTATATTTAGAGAACTGGAGAAGAAGAATATTCTTGAGACCTATTTCCATGAGATAGGAAGAATATCCGATTCAAAGATAGAACTTTCTGAGGTGAACACTCTGAATGATTTTCAGGTTTATGCCTACAACTCCATTATTGATAGTTTCAATAAAAGAGATGTGTGCCTTCTGCATGGGGTAACATCAAGTGGTAAAACAGAAATTTATATTAATCTTATACATAAAGTACTCCAAGCCGGTAAACAGGTCCTGTATCTGCTTCCAGAAATAGCTCTTACTACACAGATAACAGAACGTCTCAAAAAAGTGTTCGGAGACAGACTTGGCATATACCACTCTAAGTTTTCGGATGCAGAGAGGGTAGAAATATGGCAGAAACAACTTACAGAAAAGCAATATGATGTTATCTTGGGTGTGAGATCTTCAATTTTTCTGCCGTTTACAAATCTGGGACTTGTGATTATAGATGAGGAACATGAGAATTCCTATAAACAGCAAGATCCTGCTCCAAGATATCATGCCAGAAGTGCAGCAATAATGCTTGCTTCACGATTTCAATCAAAAGTATTGCTCGGAACAGCTACACCAAGTGTGGAGAGTTATTACAATGCTCTTACCGGCAAGTATGCACTTGTAGAACTTAATGAGAGATATAAAGATCTTGAGTTGCCTCACATAGAGCTGGTAGACATAAAAGAGCTTGCGCGCAAAAAGATGATGACAGGACCATTCTCGCCGATACTAATCAAAAATATTCGAGAAGCTCTGGAGAGGAAAGAGCAAGTTATACTCTTTCAGAACAGACGTGGCTTTGCTCCAATAATAGAGTGCAGCGTATGCGGTTGGGTGCCAAAATGCAAGAACTGTGATGTGAGCCTTACTTATCATAAAAACCGGAGTATGCTTACATGTCACTATTGTGGATACACCTATCAAATGCCTACTGTATGTCCTGCTTGTGGAAATGTGGACCTTAAGAACAGGGGATATGGAACAGAGAGGATAGAGGATGATGTAGAGAAGCTATTCCCAGAAGCTAAGGTGGCAAGGATGGACCTCGACACTACACGTACACGTAATTCTTATGAAAATATCATATCTGACTTTGAGAATGGCAATATAGATATACTTATTGGTACACAGATGATATCTAAAGGCCTTGATTTTGATAATGTTAGCATAGTAGGTATACTAAATGCCGATAATCTTCTTAACTATCCCGATTTCAGAAGTTATGAAAGAGCATTCCAGCTTATGGCTCAGGTTGCAGGAAGGGCAGGAAGAAAATATAAGAGAGGACTTGTTATATTGCAGACCAAGTCAGCAGAAGTGCCTGTTATTTCTCAGGTAATCAACAACGATTACCAAGGAATGTATAATGATCAGATTGAAGAGAGGGAGGCATTTAAATATCCACCGTTTTATAAACTGATATGTGTTTATGTGAAACATCGTAATGAAGATGTTACCGTAAGAGCTGCAGAAACTATAGCCGGAATATTACGTACAGGACTTGGAAACAGGATACTTGGGCCCGATAAGCCTGCTGTGGCTAGGGTACAGAATCTATTTATTCGCAAAATTCTTTTAAAGATAGATAATCGCATATCTATTGCCAAGGTACGTGATTACTTGGTCTCTGTACAGAAAAGCATTGTTGCAGATGAGGCTTTCAGATCGGTAACGATATATTATGATGTTGATCCAATGTAAGAATTTTAGATAATGAAAAAGATATTATTTGTCTGTTTAGGAAATATATGTCGTTCTTGTACTGCAGAAGAGGTGTTTAGAGTGCTTGCTGAAAAAGAGGGACATAGTGATCTTATTATTGACTCTGCAGGTATTCTGAGTTACCATCGTGGAGAACTGCCTGATCCTAGAATGCGGATGCATGCCTCAAGTAGAGGGTATAATCTTACACATAAGTCTCGTCCTATAGTGACAGACGATTTCTTTGAATTTGATATGATTATCGGTATGGATGATAGTAATATTGATAGACTAAAAGAGAAGGCGCCCGATGTAAAAACTCAGGATAAGATATTCAGGATGACTGATTTCTGTATAGATAAAGTTGTTGATTATGTTCCCGACCCATATTATGGAGGAGCACAAGGTTTCGAAAATGTAATAGATATCCTAGAAGACTCATGTAAGGGACTTCTAGAAAAAATAACTCGGAATAGATGATTTGAAGTGCACCCCAAAGTTTGGACAAGAAACTTTGGGGTGCACTTCAATAAATGGTATTAGTCTCATTAATTAGCTCAGGATGATTTTTATTTATATGAGTATAACTTAACGTGTAGTATTTTAAAGTCGTCTACCGATATTCGTGCATGGCGTCCTTGATGGTCTTGATCACCATTAAATCTGCGTATGCGCTCAATCTTGCCCTCCTTATCCATATTAACCTCGTCAACATAGCCTATTCCTATACGGTAATCTTTGTTCCACCTCTCTTCTGAATCTCTTTTTTTACCACCGTTGTTAATGAAACCATCTTCACCAAGTTCCACTTTCATTGCAGTTTTACTGCCATCTTCCTGGAAGGTTACAACGATTCCACTTCCTGCAATTATATACTCCATATCCGATAATCTTATAAACAGAGCACCACCTTCAGGCCACTCATTATCTTCCTTAGCACGAGGGTCCCATGGTAGGGTGAAGTAGTGGCTGCAGGTAAGTTCAACTTTTGGCTCCATCTTAAGAGTTGTTGTTCTTGCCTCTTTATCTAACAATACACCGCGCATTTTGTCGCTACCTTTATATTTCTTTATCAAAGGCATGAGATCTTGAAGCATCTTGTAGCTTTGCACTAATGGCTTTTTCTCGGAATAGTTATAGTCCTCTATAGAGAATGGACTGAATCCCAATCCATCCATCTCACCTAGAACATAACATGCACGCACGCCATCATTATCTTCAAGACGAATCTCTGGTATGAATAGTGGGTTGTTGTGCAGCTTATATTGTGCTGTCCAATCTTTAAACCCCTTATCATAAAGGTCGGGTGCAAGGAAATCTATTGAAGGAGCTGCGCAATGCCATACATCAATGAGATGTGCCAAAGGACCTGCGGAAGGGTACTCTCCCGGTTTGCGGTTTCGGCTGTTCATTGCAGCATTGACATACATTGGAATGTTGTATATTGACTTACCTCCCTTTGTCATCATCTCCACATATTTTGCATAGTGGTATGCCATGAATATTTCATCAGTCTCAATGCCTTCACCGAAGACCTCACTCCATGTACCTCTCTTTTTTGACCCTGCCTCTTGCCATCTCTTAAGCATTACAGGGTGAAGCTTTTCTTTGTTTTTTGATAGATATGTAATCAACTCCTCTGGGACCTGCTGACTGAATTTTTTGTTGGCTATAGCTGAGCAGTCTCTAGCCGATTCCAGCATGCCTATCTCGTTCTCAACCTGAATCATTACAACAGTACCTATCTGTGCATCCTTCTCTTTGATATGACTAATCACTCTGTTGAATGCTTTTGAATCAGCTTTCAGTACCTCATCAGAAAAGGCACTTGCAATCTCAAGCGGCTTTCCGTTGCTGGTATAAGCACGAGGAAATCTCTTATAGTCACTCTTGAACCATAGAGGAGCATAACAGCTCATACTGTTTTTCCATGCACCGAACCATAGCAAAACCAACCTCAAATCATTTTTCCTAGCTTCCGAGAGAGTCTCATCCAAAAGAGCAAAGTCGAAAGAACCTTCCTGTGGTTCCAATAAATCCCAATAAACAGGTACTAACACAGTATTCAAGCCGATGGCTTTAAGTTTGGGGAAAATTTGCCGAATATCTTTTACCGATGAGGCTGAAGAGTTCCCTAGCTCACCCCCTAGGATAAAAAACGGTTCTTTGTCATAGTAGAGCTGTATAGAGTTATTTACTTTCTCTATAGAGCTGCGCTGTGCTTTTCCACCTGCAAAGAGTAGTAGTAAGAGTGCAGATGTCAGTAATAGTCGTTTTTTCATAAATATTATTTTTTTAGTTCAGGATAGCTTATTCTGGCGTGATACATTGTCTTAAGTTTCTCCTTGAATACTGATTTCACATTGGCTATGTCCATAAAGGTGATAGGGCACTCCTTAAAATAACCTTCATTGACTTGTGAGTCTACAATCTTGTCGACAAGATTGCTTATGCTCTCTTCGGTATACTCAGGCATACTTCTTGATGCTGCCTCAACAGAGTCAGCCATCATCATGATTGCCTGTTCCTTAGTGAAAGGATTAGGACCAGGATATGTAAATATAGATTTGTCGATAACCTCATCAGGGTTTTCGTTCTGACATGATATGTAGAAATATTTTGTCACTCCCTTACCATGATGAGTACTTATAAAATCTTTTATTACTTGTGGCAGGTTATGCTTTTCAGCAAGCTTCAGCCCATCGGTGACATGACTTAACACCACCTGAGCACTCTGCTGGTATGTTAGGTTTTCGTGAGGATTAACTCCGGATTGGTTCTCTGTAAATAGGGCAGGATTTATGGTCTTCCCTATATCATGGTAAAGGGCTCCCGTTCTTACAAGCTGACTCTTTGCATCAATCCTGTTGGCAGCTGCAGAAGCAAGGTTGGCAACCTGAAGTGAATGTTGGAATGTGCCTGGAGCTACCTCGGACATCTCTCTTAATATCTTATTATTGATATTCGAAAGTTCTACCAATGTTACATTTGATGTGAATCCAAATATTTTCTCAAGGACAAACAGAAGTGGGTATGCAAATAGTAGCAACACTCCGTTTATCATGAAGTATAGATACATTCTTGTGTTCAACCTTGTCAGGTCGTTCTCATTGATAAGTTCCAGGGAGAAGTATAACAAGGCATAACCGACGAATATAAAAAATGCAGTTCGTATAAGCTGTGAACGTTGGGATAGTTCGCGTAAACTGTATATTGCTATCATTGATGTTACAACCTGCAACAGTATAAACTCATATGGATACCTTAATGTGATGGAAGAGAGCATTATTATTGTACATACAATCATAAATGCCGTTCTAGAGTCGAGGAACACTCTTACAATGATAGGTACCATTGCAAAAGGTATGATATATACGGTGAACAGATTCTGATCAACCATTAAAGAGGTAAGCACAGGGAAGAACATCACCAATGCAAAGAGAAGAGTCAGTCCACCCTTATGCTGGTAATAATCTTTTCTGAAAAGTTCAAGGTATATCATGAAACAGAGAATGAATATACTCACAAAAAGAATCTGACCTCCTATGGTCATCCTTATCTCCTGAGCAGAGTCACTCTTCTTGCTCCACTCTTTTTTCAATGACTGAAGAATGTTGTATGTACCTTCGTTGACAATCTCTCCTCTGTCGATAATCTTCTGACCGGAAATCACATATCCACTGGCTCCTGATATTGTGGAGAGAAGATCTTTTTTTGCTATATCCGATCTCTCTTTATCGAACTCAACATTTGGGGTGAGATAGTTGTTGAGATTGCACTTCTGAAGTAGAGTTCTTATTAATTGAAAAGAGGTAGAGCTCATAATTTTCTCGTACGCCTCTTTAACAGTGATCAGTTGAGATACGTTATGGCTAGATGCTGTTGTGTTATTAACAAGACGGAATGTCTTGATGCTGTCTCCTCTTAGAATGGACATGTCGCTTCCCGAGATGATACCAAGTTTGTACATCTCTTTCAGCATTTTCTCAATCTGAGTGAAATACTCATAATTGGGGATTATATATTTTAATGTCTTATTATAATCTTCTTTGAATTTTTCTATAGCCTGCTTCTCAACATTGTTGTTTATGCTTAGATATGGCTGATAGGATGCCATAAGACTATCCTGTTCCTCCTTTATCTGAGCATCACTCTTGTAGATAGGAAAGTCAAAAGAAGCTTGGAGTAACCCATATTTCCAGGGCTTATTAATATCAAATTGATAATTGAACTTATCCTTCTGAGGGAGGAAACTTACTATGACAGTAACTGTTGCAATAAAAATCAATATTTTGTATATTATATCCCTGTTAAAAAGCCACTTATGTTTACTTATGGAATTCATAGTATTATATTTTTGCCCGAAAAATAAGAAAAATCCGGGATTTTTAGTTTATTTTGCGCCGTATTTTATATATAACTCAAAATGTCAGAGAGAAAAGTAAGAGTTCGTTTTGCTCCAAGCCCAACCGGAGCATTGCATATTGGTGGAGTTCGTACCGCTTTATATAACTATTTATTTGCGCGTCAAAATGGTGGTGAATTAATATTCAGAATTGAGGATACAGATTCTAGTCGTTTTGTCCCAGGTGCAGAAGAGTATATCCTGGAGTCTTTTAAATGGTTAGGCATAAAGTTTGACGAAGGAGTCTCATTCGGAGGTAACTATGGACCTTACCGCCAGTCGGAGAGGAGAGACATATATAAGAAGTATGTAGATATCCTTCTTGAAGAAGGTAAAGCATATATTGCTTTTGATACACCTCAGGAACTTGAGACAAGGCGTAATGAAATTGCAAATTTTCAATATGATGCGTCAACAAGGCTAAGTATGAGAAATTCGTTGACTCTCTCAAAAGAGGAGGTTAATGAACTTGTCAATAACGGTAGCCAGTATGTTGTACGTTTTAAAATAGAGCCAAACGAGGATGTACATGTTAATGATATTATCCGTGGCGAAGTTATTATCAACTCATCTATTTTAGATGATAAAGTACTATTTAAATCATCAGACCAGCTCCCTACATATCACCTTGCAAACATTGTGGACGACCATTTGATGGATATCTCACATGTTATTCGTGGTGAGGAGTGGTTGCCTTCAGCACCGCTGCATGTGTTGCTCTACAGAGCTTTCGGATGGGAGGATACCATGCCAAAATTTGCTCATCTTCCACTTCTTCTTAAACCTGACGGAAACGGAAAGTTGAGTAAGAGAGATGGTGACAGACTTGGTTTCCCTGTATTCCCATTGGAGTGGCATGATCCAAAAAGCGGTGAAGTATCTTCAGGATATAGAGAATCAGGATACTTGCCTGAGGCTGTAATAAATTTCTTGGCTCTGCTTGGATGGAATCCGGGAACAAACCAAGAGATACTATCTATGGATGAGCTTATACAACTTTTTGACTTGACTCATTGTAGCAAGGCAGGAGCAAAATTTGACTTTGAAAAGGCTAAGTGGTTTAACCATGAATATATACTTCATGCAGACAACAGAGAGTTGGCTGAGATGTTCATACCTATAGTTAAGGGAAATGGCATAGATGCTCCATTGGAGAAGGTGGTAACTGTTGTTGGATTGATGAAAGACCGTGTAAGCTTCATGAAAGATCTATGGGATACATGTAAGTTCTTCTTTGTTGCTCCTGAAACATACGATGAGAAAACAACAAAAAAACGCTGGAAGGAAGATTCTCCTGAGATGATGCTTGAACTAGCTGCTGTCTTGGAGAATATTGACGATTTCTCTTTGGAGAATCAGGAGAAGATAGTAATGAAATGGATAGAAGATAAGGGCTATCATTTGGGAAACATCATGAATGCATTCCGACTTACTCTTGTTGGAGAGGGTAAAGGTCCTCATATGTTCGATATATCATCTGTTTTGGGTAAAGAAGAGACGTTGAAACGTATATACAGGGCAGTTGAGGTACTAAAGTAATTTACTGATGATGTTTTATAATTTAGCAATATATATATATCTGTTAGGAGTCAAGATAGCTGCACTTTTTTTCCTCGAAACCTTCGAAGATGATAAAAGGTCATCGTGAGGTGTTTAAGGTGTTGCAGCAGATAGACAAGAATAAAAAGTACATTTGGTTTCACGCTGCTTCGCTCGGAGAGTTTGAGCAGGGGCGCCCATTAATAGAATATATTCGAAAGAGATATCCTGAATATGGTATTTTGCAAACATTCTTCTCTCCCTCAGGATATGAGGTGAGAAAAGATTATAAGGGCGCAGATGTAGTATGCTATCTTCCTTTTGATACACCACGTAATGCCAAAAGATTTGTGAAACTGGCAAATCCTTGCATGGCTTTCTTTATCAAATATGAATTCTGGCAGAACTACCTTGGAGAGCTTAATAGTAGAAATGTGCCTGTTTATAGTGTATCATCTATATTCAGAAAAAATCAGATATTCTTCCGTTGGTACGGAAGAGATTATAGAAAGGTACTTACAAAATTTGAGCAATTGTTTGTTCAGAATGAATCATCAAAGAAGCTTCTTGCTAAAATTGGTGTGACCAATGTGAGCGTTGTAGGCGATACCCGCTTTGATAGAGTAATTGATATCTATAATGCCGCTAAGGAATTACCTCTGATAGGTAAGTTCAAGGGAGATTCTAAGACCTTGGTTGTTGGAAGCTCATGGGAACCAGATGAGGATATCATTCTGAAATATGTAAATGAGAATCCTCGGTTAAAGCTTATTATTGCTCCACATGTGGTTACTGAGTCACATATAAATGACATCATATCCAAACTTAATTGTAAGTGTGTACGTTATACATCTGCTGATGAACATAGCGTTAAAGAGTCAGGATGTATGATTGTCGACTGCTACGGACTACTCTCTTCAATATACAGATATGGTGATATGTCATATATTGGTGGTGGATTTGGGGTAGGTATACATAATGTTCTTGAGGCTGCAGTTTATGGGATACCGGTAATTTTCGGACCAAACAATATGAAGTTTCGTGAGGCACAGCATCTGATAGAGAACAGAGGTGGCTTTGAAATAAAGAACTCGGATGAGTTCAATGGTTTGATGCATAAATTCCTATCCGAAGATGCTTTCCTTAATGAATCAGGTGCTGCAGCAGGATCTTATGTGAAAGACAATTCTGGAGCATTAGACTTGATAATGAAAGAGATTAAGCTCTAAAAGCATATAATAAAAAATAAGGAGAATGATATGAATCATATCATTCTCCTTATTTTTGTAAACCGATCATGATCAATTGGATGACCAATCATGATTCGTTTATAAACCATAGTGATCAATGTTCTTAATCCCACTGCGTTGGTATATATTTCGTTATGAAGCCTCTTTTTGTTTCCATAATATTCTACTGAATGGTTTATGCCATTATAGATATAATTCCTTTTCGGGAATATAACCTATGAGAATATTAAATTATTTCTCTTCACTCTTGAACCATTCCGAATACATTATGTATCCTTTGGCTATCCTTTTATTCAGTTCCATACTCTGCTCAGGCGGAATGTTCTTTATGAATTTTGCTGGAACTCCTCCCCAAAGAGTGTTAGGTTCAATGACTGTGTTGCTCAATACAAGTGCTCCTGCAGCTACAATAGCTCCTTCACCAACTTCTGCATGATCCAGAATGGTAGAGCCCATACCTATTAATGCACCTGAACGTATGTTTGCTCCATGTATAGTCACATTGTGTCCCACAGATACATCGTTCTCTATCTCTACAGTTGATTTCTGATATAGAGTATGTATAACTGTTCCGTCCTGAATGTTTACTCTGTCGCCTATCTTTATAGAGTTTACATCTCCTCTGAGTACAGCGTTGAACCATATGCTGCATTGGTCGCCAATCACCACATCTCCAATTATTGTTGCATTATCTGCCAGATAGCAATCTTCACCTATTTTAGGTGTGAATCCTCTTACTGATTTTATAAGTGCCATATTTTATTATTTTCCAATTTGTGCTGTTTCTTTTTTAAGCCACTCTTTTTCTTCTTCAGAAAGTAGAGGTGACAGTTTTGAATATACATAAGAGTGATATCTGTTCAGATAGCCCAACTCCCCCTCATTGAGCATCTCTATATCAATTCCTTCTCTGTCGATAGGACATAGTGTAAGAGGTTCAAGTTTATAGAAATCTCCGAACTCCGTACTCTGTGATTTTACTATTAACATTGTATTTTCTATTCTCACTCCATGTCTTCCTGCCTTATATATACCCGGCTCATTAGTGACGGTCATTCCCGGTACCAAAACTGTTGGAACATAGTTCATTCTGATTTGATGTGGTCCCTCGTGTACATTCAAGAAATGACCAACTCCATGACCTGTTCCGTGCATATAGTTTATGCCATGTTTCCACATAGCAATTCTTGCGAAAGCGTCAAGCTGTGTACCGCTTGTTCCACTAGGAAACTCTGCCATCGAGAGGTTTATCATACCCTTAAGTACGAGTGTGTAATCTCTTCTCTCTTCCTGACTTATCTCTCCCAATATTATTGTTCTTGTTATATCAGTAGTTCCGTCAAGGTATTGGCCTCCGCTGTCGAGCAGCAACATGCCTTCAGCTTTAAGGCTCTTGTTGCTCTCCTCGTCGGCTTCGTAGTGTACAATAGCTGCATTATCTTTATATCCTGCTATAGTGTCGAAACTTTCGCCTACGAATTTAGCCTGTTCGCTGCGTAGCTGGTATGCTTTTCGGGTAACAGATAGTTCAGATTCATTGCCGTTTTTTACAGCCTCCTTAATCCATTTAAGTAACTTGACCATAGCTACTCCATCGCGAAGCATTGCATTGTGGAATCCTTCAATCTCAACCTCATTCTTCATAGCCTTCATAAGGAGTATAGGAGATGGACAAATAGTTGCATTCTTCTTTACCAGATCGAATATTCCACCATTTATTGTTGAAGGAACCTGAACTTTTAGATTCATAGAGACGATCTTTAGTAGATCCTCTTTTATGGTAGGGTACGGGCTTATATTAACACCCTGTGAGAAAAGGTATGTCCTTACCTCATCGTCAACCTTATTATCGTCAATGTAAAGCGTAGCACTTTCACTATCAATTATAAGATAACTTATGAATACAGGGTTGCAGTGAACATCGTCTCCTCTAAGATTTAGCATCCAGCACACTTCGTCAAGGGCGGATATTACAAGAGTATCTTTGCCTTTCTCTTCCATGTAACTCCTTACAGCTGCAATTTTATCCTTAGCCGATATTCCTGCATATTTTATATCGTGAATGAAGGCTTTATTTTGAGGAATAGATGGCCTGTCACTCCAAATGGAGTCAAATGGGTCGTCAGTGAAAATAAGGCTTAATCCTTTCACTGACAATAGATCATTTATATCTTGTATATCAGAGATGCTGTTTGTCCATGGATCTATACCCACTCTGTCTCCACTCTTTAGTCCTGAGATAAGCCATTCCGGAATAGATGGGGTATTAGAAATCCTCTCTTTGAATAGTTCTATGGATGTGCCTTTCAGCTGTTCCTCGGCTTGAATAAAATATCTTGAGTCGGTCCATAGTCCGGCGCTGTCTAATGTTATTACTACTACTCCTGCTGAGCCTGTGAATCCGGAAATCCATTTTCTTCCCTCCCAATGCTGGGCAATATATTCTCCTGAATGTGGGTCTGTACTTGGAACAATGAAAGCCTGAATATTATTGCTGCGCATGAAGGAGCGCATCTTTTTTAATCTATCTTTAATCTCTTCTATCATAATGATATCGGTTTCTGTCGGTTATATACAAAGGTAATATTTATATGTGATTTGAAATAAATATTGATGGAAAGTTTTGAGAATAAAGAAAGTATGTTTAATTTTGCGCCGCAAATTGACTAAAAATATATTTAGTAACTATATAATAAAAATTAAAATGATTGTAGTACCAGTAAAAGAAGGCGAAAACATTGAAAAAGCCCTTAAAAAGTTCAAAAGAAAGTTTGAGAAAACAGGTGTTGTAAAAGAATTAAGAGCTAGACAACAGTTTGACAAGCCATCTGTAGTAAACAGATTGAAGAGAGAACGCGCTGTATACGTACAGAAGTTGCAGCAGGTAGAAGAATAATTGCTTCTATTTTGTTTTGAGCAATTGAATTCTTTTCATATATTCGTTGCACAATAGTTAAGCAACGTCTCTTATGTTGATAGAGTCTTTTCTAAATTATCTTCGACTGGAAAGAAATTATTCTGAGAGAACTATCCGTAGTTATGGAATAGATCTTAAAGAGTTTCAGACTTTTTTTAAAGAGAAGAGTGAAGAGACAGACTTTGTGACATTAGATTCAGATTTAATACGTTTTTGGATTGTTGATATGATGGATCGTGGGTACACTTCGACCTCGGTAAATAGGAAGTTGAGTGCCTTACGTTCGTTTTATCGTTTTTTACTGAGAAACGGAACTGTTGAGATTGATCCTACCTTGAAAGTTACAGGTCCTAAAAATAAGAAGCCACTGCCGGTTTTTATTAAAGAGGCAGATATGGATAAGATTATTGAAAGGTCTAATTTTAAAGAGGGATTCGAAGGATGCAGGGACAGGTTGATTATAGAGATGTTTTATACAACCGGTATCCGATTGTCTGAACTTATCGGGCTTAAGGATAGGGATGTTGACTTCTATAACTCCACCTTGACTGTTTTAGGTAAAAGAAACAAAATGAGAATCATTCCATTTGACATTGAGCTGAATAATGACATTAAAGAGTATATTAATGTGAGGGATGAATATTTTACTGATAGGAGCAAGTGTAGTTCACTTTTTGTTCTAAAGAGCGGAGAAACACTGTACCCCTTGAAAGTTTATAATTTGGTGAAACGAAGTTTGGCTAAATTTGTATCGGTAAAAAAGAAGAGTCCTCATGTGTTAAGACACACTTTTGCAACCTCGATGCTGAATCATGATGCATCACTTGAGGCCATAAAAGAGTTGCTTGGTCATGAGAGTCTTGAGACCACTCAGGTTTATACCCATACAACATTTGAAGAACTGAAAAAAGTATATGAACAAGCTCATCCAAGAGCGTAAAATAGGAGGTTATATGGAACTAAGAATTCAAGCTATTCATTTTGATGCTTCAGAGAAGCTTCAGGATTTTATCCAGAAGAAGTGTGGTAAATTAGAAAAATATTGCGACGATATAAAAAATGTGGAGGTGTTATTAAAAGTCGTAAAACCCGAAAGCGCAATGAATAAAGATGTTAACATTAAGGTGTCTGTGCCCAATTCTGAGTTTTTCGCAGAGAAGGTAAGTGATACATTTGAAGAGTCTGTTGACGTTTGTATTGATGCACTTTCAAAACAATTGACTAAGCATAAAGAAAAGCTTCGCGGTGCCTAAAAAAGTACTGAAAGTTTTTGCAAATTAAAATAATTGTCTAACTTTGCAGCCGCTTATCCCTTAATAGGAATCGGCTGCAATTTAAGATAAGCCTCTTTAGCTCAGTTGGCCAGAGCACGTGATTTGTAATCTCGGGGTCGTTGGTTCGAATCCGACAAGAGGCTCTTAATTTTCGATCTTTGTTTATTGTGTAGTGGGGCAAATACCAGAGTGGCCAAATGGGGCAGACTGTAAATCTGCTGTCTTTCGACTTCGGTGGTTCGAATCCATCTTTGCCCACTATAAATTGAGACTTTGATCTTTAGTGATGCGGAAGTAGCTCAGTTGATAGAGCATTAGCCTTCCAAGCTGAGGGTCGCGGGTTTGAGCCCCGTCTTCCGCTCTCATTGCTGTTATAGCTCAGTGGTAGAGCACTTCCTTGGTAAGGAAGAGGTCACGAGTTCAAGTCTCGTTAACAGCTCAGAATAACGTAATTGCTGATTATTAATCAAATAAATAACAAGTTAAAGCTATGGCTAAAGAGAAATTTGAACGTTCAAAACCGCACGTTAATATTGGTACTATCGGTCACGTTGACCACGGTAAGACAACATTAACTGCTGCTATCACTACGGTGTTGGCAAAAAAAGGTCTTTCAGAATTGCGCTCTTTCGATTCTATCGATAACGCTCCTGAAGAGAAAGAAAGAGGTATTACTATTAATACTTCACACGTAGAGTATCAAACAGCTAACCGTCACTATGCACACGTTGACTGTCCAGGTCACGCTGACTACGTTAAGAACATGGTTACTGGTGCTGCTCAGATGGACGGTGCTATCATCGTTTGTGCTGCAACTGACGGTCCTATGCCTCAGACTCGTGAGCACATCCTTTTGGCTCGTCAGGTAAACGTACCACGTCTTGTTGTATTCTTGAACAAGTGTGATATGGTTGATGACGAAGAAATGTTGGAATTGGTAGAAATGGAAATGCGTGAATTGCTTTCATTCTATGATTTCGATGGCGACAATACTCCAATCATCCGCGGTTCTGCACTTGCTGCATTGAACGGTGTTGCTGAATGGGAAGATAAAGTAATGGAATTGATGGACGCAGTTGATACTTGGATTCCATTGCCTCCACGTGAAATAGACAAACCATTCTTGATGCCAGTTGAGGACATATTCTCAATCACTGGTCGTGGTACAGTTGCTACAGGTCGTATCGAAACTGGTGTTATCCACGTAGGTGATGAAATTGAAATCCTTGGTTTAGGTGAAGATAAGAAATCTGTTGTTACAGGTGTCGAAATGTTCCGTAAACTTCTTGATCAGGGTGAAGCTGGTGATAACGTAGGTCTTTTACTTCGTGGTATAGACAAGAATGAGATCAAACGTGGTATGATTCTTTGTCACCCAGGACAGGTTAAGGCTCACTCTAAATTCAAAGCTGAGGTTTATATCCTTAAGAAAGAAGAAGGTGGTCGTCACACTCCATTCCATAACAAATACCGTCCTCAGTTCTATCTTCGTACTATGGACTGTACAGGTGAAATCACTCTTCCAGAAGGAGTTGATATGGTAATGCCTGGTGATAACGTAACAATCAATGTAGAACTTATCTACCCAGTTGCTTTGAACGTAGGTTTGCGTTTCGCTATCCGCGAAGGTGGACGTACAGTAGGTGCTGGTCAGATTACAGAACTTGTTGACTAATACATAAATTTAGTTCTCGACTTGCAAGAGTCGAGAACTTTTTACGGGAGTAGCTCAGTTGGTAGAGCACCGGTCTCCAAAACCGGGTGTCGGGAGTTCGAGCCTCTCCTCCCGTGCAAAACTTTAAACAATATGTTTCATAAAGTAGTAAATTATTTCAAAGAATCTTATAACGAATTAGTCTATAAAGTATCATGGCCAAATCGTTCAGAGCTTTCTAATAGTGCTGTAGTTGTTTTATATGCTTCCCTACTTCTAGCACTAGTAGTTTTCTTAATGGATTCTCTCTTCCAGTTAGTTATGGAAGGTGTCATCTATCCGCACTAAAACTATAAACCATGTCTGAAATTGAAAAAAAATGGTATGTTCTTCGTGCCGTGAGTGGAAAAGAGAGCAAGGTTAAAGAGTATTTGGATGCAGATATCAGAAATGGTAATCTCGGTGATTACGTATCTCAGGTTCTAATACCTACAGAGAAGGTATATCAAGTACGTAACGGTAAAAAAATCGTTAAAGAAAGAAGTTATCTTCCAGGATATGTTTTGATCGAGGCTGCACTTGTTGGTGAGGTTTCTCATCATCTAAGAAATACTCCTAATGTGATCGGCTTCCTCGGAGGTACAGAGAACCCTGTTCCACTTCGTCAGTCAGAAGTTAATAGAATTTTAGGAACTGTTGATGAACTTCAGGAAATCGGAGAGGAATTAAATATTCCTTTTGCCGTTGGAGAAAACGTGAAAGTATCAGTTGGTCCGTTTAGCGGCTTCAGTGGTGTCATTGAAGAGGTTAACTCGGAAAAACGTAAACTGAAAGTAATGGTCAAAATTTTCGGAAGGAAAACTCCTCTGGAATTAGGCTTTGTAGATGTAGAAAAAGAATAACGCACCTGTTACATGTGTTGTTCTTTAATGTAGTGTTTATATATAAAACTAAAGAAAAATGGCTAAAGAAGTTGCTGGACTAATCAAATTACAGATTAAAGGAGGCGCTGCAAATCCATCACCTCCCGTTGGACCTGCACTAGGTTCTAAGGGTATTAACATAATGGAATTTTGCAAGCAATTCAATGCCAGAACCCAGGACAAAGCTGGTAAAATATTACCAGTAATCATTACCTACTACGCAGATAAGTCTTTTGATTTTGTTATCAAGACTCCTCCTGTAGCAATCCAATTACTTGAGGTTGCTAAAATTAAGAGTGGATCTGCTGAGCCAAATCGTAAGAAAGTTGCCGAGCTTACTTGGGAACAGATTCGTAATATTGCTCAGGACAAAATGGTTGACTTGAACTGTTTTACTATTGAATCAGCAATGACAATGGTAGCAGGTACTGCGAGAAGTATGGGTATCTCTGTAAAAGGGGAATTCCCGGGTAATAATTAATAAACTTCAATTATAATGGGTAAACTGACAAAAAATCAAAAGTTAGCTGCAGAAAAAATTGAAGCAGGGAAAGCATACTCACTTAAAGAAGCTTCTGAACTTGTAAGAGAGATTACTTTTACAAAATTTGATGCTTCCTTGGATATTGATGTACGTTTAGGAGTTGACCCTCGTAAATCTAACCAGATGGTTCGTGGTGTGGTATCTTTACCTCACGGAACTGGTAAAGAGGTACGTGTTTTGGTTCTCTGTACACCAGATGCTGAAGCTGCTGCAAAGGAAGCTGGAGCTGATTATGTTGGTCTTGACGAATATATCGACAAGATCAAAGGTGGATGGACAGATATTGATGTAATCATCACTATGCCATCTATCATGGGAAAAATTGGTGCTCTTGGTAGAGTATTAGGCCCTCGCGGTTTGATGCCAAATCCAAAAAGTGGCACTGTGACAATGGATGTTGCTAAAGCTGTAAGAGAAGTTAAGCAGGGTAAGATTGACTTTAAGGTTGACAAGAGCGGTATCGTTCACACTTCAATCGGTAAGAGTAGTTTTACATCTGAGCAGATTCGTGATAATGCAAAAGAATTTATTGCAACTATCATTAAACTGAAACCTAGCGCAGCTAAAGGTACATATATAAAGAGTATTTATCTTTCAAGTACTATGAGTAAGGGTGTCAAAGTTGACCCTAAAACTGTAGAAGAAATCTAATTAAAAGGAGGAAATCATGAGAAAGGAAGATAAAGGCGTTATTATTGGCCAATTGACAGAAACTTTAAAAGAGTACGGTCATTTCTATCTTGTTGATACAACTGCTATGGCAGCTGCTGAAACAAGTGATTTGAGAAGAAAATGTTTCAAGAACAATATCAAGCTTGTAGTTGTAAAGAACACTTTATTACACAAGGCTCTTTTGAACTCTGAGACAGATTTCTCTCCACTTTTTGATTCTTTGAAAGGAACAACTTCGGTTATGTTCACTGAGGTAGCTAACGCTCCTGCTAAACTTTTGAAAGAATTCAAAGATGGAAAGCCAGGCCTGAAAGCAGCTTATGCTGAAGAAGGTTTCTATGTTGGCGCTGAGCAACTTGATGCTCTTGCTAATATTAAGAGTAAAAATGAAGTTATTGCTGACATTGTTGCACTTTTGCAATCTCCAGCAAAGAACGTTATTTCAGCTCTTCAATCAGGTGGAAACACCATTCACGGAGTCCTCAAGACTCTAGGGGAAAGACCCGAATAATTTTTTATTTACAAAGTAACAAACAATTAAAATCATACAAAAATGGCAGATTTGAAAGCTTTTGCAGAACAATTAGTTAACTTAACAGTAAAAGAAGTTAATGAACTTGCAACTATCCTAAAAGAAGAATACGGTATTGAACCTGCTGCTGCAGCTGTTGCTGTTGCTGCTGGCCCAGTAGCTGCTGCTGCTGTAGAAGAGAAAACATCTTTTGATGTAGTTTTGAAGAGTGCAGGTGCTGCTAAACTTCAGGTAGTTAAGGCAGTTAAAGAAGCATGTGGTTTAGGTTTGAAAGAAGCTAAAGACATGGTAGACGGTGCTCCTAGTACAGTTAAAGAAGGCTTATCTAAAGACGAAGCTGAATCTCTAAAGAAAACTTTGGAAGAGGCTGGAGCTGAAGTTGAGCTTAAGTAATATTGCCTGATTATCAGGAACTTCGGTTAGGAATCCCCCGAGTGAGGGGGTTCTTAACCTTTTTGTGTCTATATTAATTTAAGTCCTACAAATATTTAATTAGATGTCTTCAAACTCTGAAAATCAAAGAATTAATTTTGCTTCAATAAAGAATCCGATGAAGTATCCGGATTTCCTTGAAGTCCAATTGAAGTCATTCCAAGACTTTTTACAACTTGATACCCCACCTGAAAAAAGAAGAAACGATGGGTTGTATAAAGTGTTTGCTGAGAATTTTCCAATAGCAGATACACGTAATAATTTCGTACTTGAGTTTTTGGATTACTATATCGATCCGCCTCACTACTCAATAGATGAGTGTTTGGAACGTGGTCTTACATATAGTGTACCATTAAAAGCTAAACTGAAACTTTACTGTACAGATCCTGATCATGAGGATTTTGATACTGTTATTCAGGATGTATTTTTGGGTCCTATCCCATATATGACTCCAAAAGGAACATTTGTTATCAATGGTGCTGAACGCGTAATTGTATCTCAGTTGCATCGTTCTCCAGGCGTATTCTTCGGACAAAGTGTTCATGCTAATGGAACTAAACTATATTCAGCTCGTATAATACCATTCAAAGGTTCTTGGATAGAATTTGCTACTGACATAAACAATGTCATGTATGCTTATATAGATCGTAAGAAGAAATTACCAGTAACAACTTTGTTACGTGCTGTTGGTTTCGAAAATGATAAAGACATCCTTGAGATTTTTAATCTTGCTGAGGACATAAAGGTTACTAAAGCTAATCTTAAGAAGGTTGTCGGAAGAAAATTAGCAGCTAGAGTTCTTAAGACTTGGACTGAAGATTTCGTTGACGAAGATACCGGTGAAGTTGTTTCTATTGAACGTAACGAGGTTATCATTGACCGTGAAACAGTACTTGAAGCTGAACACGTTGATGAGATTGTTGAATCAGGTGTTCAGAATATACTTGTTCACAAAGAGGATGCAAATTCTTCTGATTTCTCTATTATCTTCAATACACTCCAGAAAGACCCTAGTAACTCAGAAAAAGAGGCAGTACTTTATATCTACCGTCAGTTGAGAAATGCTGACCCTGCTGATGATGCAAGTGCTAGAGAAGTTATCAATAACCTCTTCTTCTCAGAGAAACGTTACGATTTGGGTGATGTAGGACGTTACAGAATAAATAAGAAGTTAGGCCTTACAACTGACATGGATGTTAAGGTGCTGACAAAACAAGATATTATTGAGATTATTAAGTATCTTATCGAACTTATTAACTCGAAAGCTGATGTGGATGATATCGACCACTTGAGCAACCGTCGCGTACGTACTGTAGGTGAACAGTTATCAAATCAGTTTGCTGTTGGTCTTGCTCGTATGTCACGTACAATCCGTGAACGTATGAACGTTAGAGACAATGAGGTCTTTACTCCAATAGATCTTATCAACGCTAAAACTATATCATCTGTTATCAATTCATTCTTTGGGACAAATGCTTTGTCTCAATTTATGGACCAGACTAACCCACTTGCTGAAATTACTCACAAGCGTCGTTTGTCTGCACTTGGCCCTGGTGGTCTTTCTAGAGAGAGAGCAGGTTTCGAGGTACGTGACGTTCACTACACTCACTACGGCCGTCTCTGTCCTATTGAAACTCCTGAAGGTCCAAATATCGGTCTTATCTCTTCTCTTTGTGTATATGCAAAGATCAATGATCTTGGATTCATTGAAACTCCATACCGTAAGACTGCTGACTCAAAAGTAGATATCAGTGAAAATGGTATCATATATCTTACAGCAGAAGAAGAAGAGGACAAGATTATTGCACAGGGAAATGCCCCTCTTGATGATGAAGGTAAATTCATCCGTACTAAAGTAAAAGCTCGTAGTGATGCTGATTATCCAGTTGTTGACCCAAGTCAGGTTGAACTTATGGATGTATCTCCACAGCAGATTGCATCTATCGCTGCGTCATTGATTCCTTTCTTGGAACATGATGATGCTAACCGTGCGTTGATGGGATCTAACATGATGCGCCAGGCAGTTCCATTGCTTCGTACAGAAGCTCCTATCGTAGGTACAGGTATTGAAAAACAGTTGGTAGAGGATTCACGTACTCAGATTGCTGCTGAGGGTGATGGTGTTATCGATTTTGTTGACGCTACTACTATTCGTGTTCTTTATGACAGAACAGATGAAGAGGAGTTCGTAAGTTTCGAACCTGCACTGAAAGAGTATACAATACCTAAGTTTAGGAAAACTAACCAGAGCATGACAATTGACCTTCGCCCAATATGCAGCAAGGGTCAGAGAGTTAAAGCTGGTGATATCCTTACAGAGGGTTACTCTACAGCTAACGGTGAACTTGCTCTTGGTAAGAACCTTCTTGTTGCTTACATGCCTTGGAAGGGTTACAACTATGAGGATGCTATTGTACTTAACGAACGCGTTGTAAGAGAAGATATCCTTACATCAGTTCATGTTGATGAATACATTCTTGAAGTTCGTGAGACAAAACGTGGTATGGAAGAACTTACTTCTGACATTCCAAACGTTAGCGAAGAGGCTACTAAAGATCTTGATGAAAACGGTATCGTTAGAATCGGTGCTCGTATTGAACCAGGTGATATCCTTATCGGTAAGATCACTCCAAAAGGTGAGTCTGATCCTTCACCAGAAGAGAAATTGCTTCGTGCAATCTTCGGTGATAAGGCAGGTGATGTGAAAGATGCTTCACTTAAAGCTTCTCCATCATTGAAGGGTATCGTTATAGATAAGAAACTCTTCTCAAGAGTTATCAAGACTAGAAGTGAGAAGAATGCAGACAAGGCTATACTTCCAAAATTAAACGATGAGTTTGATGAGAAAGTAGCAAGTCTGAAAAATGTTCTTGTTGATAAACTTCTTGTTCTTACAGATGGAAAACCATCTCAGGGTGTTAAAGATTATCTAGCTACTGAAGTAATTGCAAAGGGTGCTAAGTTTACTAAGAGAGATCTTGAAACTTTGGATTATTCTATCATACAGTTGAGCAAGTGGACAACTGATGCTCATACAAATGATATGATAAGAGACCTTGTAATGAATTATCTGAAGAAATATAAAGAACTTGATTCTGAACTTAAACGTAAGAAGTTTGCTATTACTATCGGTGATGAGCTTCCATCAGGAATCATCCAGATGGCAAAAGTATATATTGCTAAGAAACGTAAGATTGGTGTAGGTGATAAGATGGCAGGTCGCCACGGTAACAAGGGTATCGTATCAAGAGTTGTTCGTCAGGAAGATATGCCTTTCTTGTCTGACGGAACTCCAGTAGATATCGTTCTTAACCCGTTGGGTGTGCCTTCTCGTATGAACATCGGTCAGATATTCGAGGCTGTATTAGGCCGTGCCGGAAAAGAGTTGGGTCTTAAATTTGCTACTCCAATCTTTGATGGTGCAACTATGGAAGACCTGGACAAATGGACAGACAAAGCAGGCTTGCCACGTTATTGTAAGACCTATCTTTATGATGGTGGAACAGGTGAAAAGTTTGACCAGCCGGCAACAGTTGGTGTGACTTACATGTTGAAACTTGGTCACATGGTTGAAGATAAGATGCATGCTCGTTCTATCGGTCCTTACTCACTTATTACTCAACAGCCACTTGGTGGTAAGGCACAGTTTGGTGGTCAGCGTTTTGGAGAGATGGAGGTTTGGGCACTTGAAGCATTCGGTGCAGCTCACATTCTTCAGGAGATCCTTACTATCAAATCGGATGATGTCGTTGGACGTTCTAAAGCTTATGAAGCTATCGTCAAAGGCGAGCCTATGCCAACACCTGGTATACCTGAGTCTCTAAATGTATTGTTACATGAACTTAGAGGTTTGGGCTTGAGCATCAATCTTGAATAATAAATATAACTCTTTACAATATAAATAAGAAAGTATGGCTTTTAGAAAAGAAACTAAGATAAAGAGTAATTTCTCGAAAATTTCTATCGGACTCGCTTCTCCTGAAGAAATCTTAGAGAATTCGAGTGGTGAGGTCTTAAAACCTGAAACCATCAATTACCGAACATACAAACCTGAGCGCGACGGTCTGTTCTGCGAAAGAATATTCGGTCCTGTAAAGGATTATGAATGCCATTGTGGTAAATACAAACGTATTAGATATAAAGGTATCGTTTGTGACCGTTGTGGTGTTGAGGTAACTGAAAAGAAAGTACGTCGTGAAAGAATGGGACATATACAACTTGTTGTTCCTGTTGCTCACATATGGTATTTCCGTTCTTTGCCAAATAAAATCGGTTATCTTTTAGGCTTGCCAACAAAGAAACTTGATTCTATAATATATTATGAACGTTATGTAGTCATACAGCCAGGTATTATGGCTGAAGAGGGGATTAATGAATATGACCTTCTATCTGAAGAGGAATATCTAAACATCCTTGATAAATTGCCAAAGGAGAATCAGTATCTTGAAGATACTGATCCAAACAAATTCATCGCTAAGATGGGTGCTGACGCTATCTATGATATGTTGGCAAAATTGGATCTTGACTCTCTTTCATACGATTTGCGTAACAAGGCTGGCAATGACTCTTCTCAGCAGAGAAAAAACGAAGCATTGAAGAGATTACAGGTTGTAGAATCTTTCAGAGCATCTAAGGGTAGAAATAAACCTGAATGGATGATTGTGAAGATTGTACCTGTTATTCCACCTGAACTTCGTCCATTGGTGCCACTTGATGGTGGTCGTTTCGCTACATCTGATTTGAATGACCTTTATCGTCGTGTTATTATACGTAACAACCGTTTGAAGAGACTTATAGAGATCAAGGCTCCGGAAGTAATTCTACGTAACGAGAAACGTATGCTTCAGGAAGCTGTTGACTCACTATTCGACAACTCAAGAAAATCAAGCGCAGTTAAGACAGATGCTAACCGTCCTTTGAAGTCTTTGTCAGACAGTTTGAAGGGTAAGCAAGGTCGTTTCCGTCAGAACCTGTTAGGTAAACGTGTTGACTACTCTGCTCGTTCAGTTATCGTCGTTGGTCCTGAATTGAAGATGGGTGAATGTGGTATTCCTAAATTGATGGCTGCAGAACTTTACAAACCATTTATCATACGTAAGTTGATAGAGAGAGGTATTGTTAAGACTGTTAAATCAGCGAAGAAGATCGTTGACAGAAAAGAGCCTGTTATTTGGGATATCCTTGAGCATGTAATGAAAGGTCATCCAGTTCTATTGAACCGTGCCCCTACATTGCATCGTCTTGGTATTCAAGCATTCCAACCTCATATGATTGAAGGTAAAGCTATCCAGCTTCACCCATTAGCATGTACTGCGTTCAACGCCGACTTCGATGGTGACCAGATGGCTGTGCACTTGCCGCTAAGCAATGAGGCTGTTCTTGAGGCTCAGATGCTTATGATTCAGTCGCACAATATCTTGAACCCTGCTAATGGTGCTCCTATTACCGTTCCTGCTCAGGATATGGTTCTTGGTCTTTACTATATTACTAAGCTAAGAAAAGGTGCTAAGGGTGAAGGTCTGATATTCTACGGTGCTGAAGAGGCAATGATAGCTTATAACGAAGGCAAGGTAGATATCCATGCTATAATAAGCGTTATTGTTAAGGACTTGGATAGTGAAGGAAATATTGTAGACGTAATGATGAAGGAGACTTCTGTAGGACGTGTTATCGTTAATGAGATAGTACCTTACGAAGTTGGTTACCTGAATACTATTATATCAAAGAAATCTCTTCGCGATATCATCAGTAATGTAATTAAGACTGTCGGTGTTGCAAGAGCTTGTACATTCCTGGACGGAATAAAGAATCTTGGTTATTATATGGCGTTCAAGGGTGGTCTTTCATTCAACTTGGGTGATATCATTATCCCTAAGGAGAAAGAGGAACTTGTGAAACGCGGTAACGAAGAGGTAGAACAGATTATGATGAACTATAACATGGGTTTCATCACTGACAATGAACGTTACAACCAGGTTATCGATACTTGGACACACGTAAACAGTGACTTGTCAGATATCCTCTACAAAACTATTAAGAACGACGATCAAGGATTCAACTCAGTATTTATGATGCTTGACTCTGGTGCCCGTGGTTCTAAAGAACAGATTCGTCAGCTTTCAGGTATGCGTGGTTTGATGGCAAAACCTCAGAAAGCTGGTGCTGAAGGTGCACAGATTATTGAGAACCCTATTCTTTCTAACTTTAAGGAGGGTCTTTCGGTTCTTGAGTACTTTATCTCTACCCACGGTGCTCGTAAAGGTCTTGCCGATACAGCGCTTAAGACTGCCGATGCAGGTTATCTGACTCGTCGTCTTGTTGACGTTTCTCATGATGTTATCATCAATGAAGAGGACTGTGGAACATTACGTGGTCTAGTATGTACTGCATTGAAGAACAACGATGAGGTTATCGCTACACTTTACGAACGTATCCTCGGACGTGTATCTGTACATGATATCATACATCCTACTACAGGTAAGATGATTGTTGCAGGTGGTGAAGAGATTACTGAACCTATAGCACAAGAGATTGAAAACTCTCCAATAGAGAGTGTTGAAATACGTTCAGTGCTTACTTGTGAATCTAAGAAGGGCGTTTGTGCTAAGTGTTACGGACGTAACCTTGCATCAAGCCAGATGGTTCAGAAAGGTGAAGCTGTCGGCGTTATTGCTGCACAGTCAATCGGTGAGCCTGGTACTCAGTTGACACTTCGTACATTCCATGCCGGTGGTATCGCCGGTAACATGGCAGCAAATGCTAGCATCGTAGCTAAGAATGATGCAAGACTTGAGTTCGAAGAGTTGCGTACTGTTGATACAGTGGATGAATCAGGTGAATTGGTTAAAGTTGTAGTTGGTCGTTTGGCTGAAGTACGCTTTGTTGATGTAAACACTGGTATTATCCTTTCTACTCACAATGTACCTTACGGTTCTAAACTATTTGTTTCAGATGGTGATGTCGTTGACAAGGGCAAACTTATCGCTAAGTGGGATCCATTCAATGCTGTTATCATTACTGAAGCAACAGGTAAGATTGAATTCGAATCTATGATTGAGAATATAACATACAAGGTTGATTCGGATGAAGCAACCGGTTTACGCGAAATTATCATCATAGAATCTAAAGATAAGACAAAAGTTCCATCTGCTCATATTATGGGCGAAAAGGGAGGTTTGATACGTACATACAACTTCCCAGTGGGTGGTCACGTTGTAATCGAAGACAAACAGTCTGTGAAAGCAGGTGATATATTGGTTAAGATTCCTCGTGCTGTAGGTAAGGCAGGTGATATCACAGGTGGTTTGCCTCGTGTAACTGAATTGTTTGAGGCTCGTAATCCATCTAACCCTGCAGTTGTATCTGAAATCGATGGTGAGATCACTATGGGTAAGATTAAGCGTGGTAACCGTGAAATTGTTGTAACATCTAAGACTGGTGAGGTTAAGAAGTATCTTGTAAATCTTTCTAAGCAAATTCTTGTTCAGGAGAATGACTACGTAAGAGCCGGTACTCCACTTTCTGACGGTGCTACTACTCCAGCAGATATCCTTGCTATCAAGGGTCCTACTGCTGTTCAGGAATATATCGTTAATGAGGTTCAGGACGTATATCGTCTGCAGGGTGTGAAGATCAATGACAAGCACTTTGAAATTATCGTTCGTCAGATGATGCGTAAAGTACAGATTGGCGAAGCAGGTGATACTCGTTTCTTGGAACAACAGGTTGTAGACAAACAAGACTTCATGGAGGAAAATGACCGTATATGGGGTAAGAAAGTTGTTGTCGATGCTGGTGACTCTCAGAACTTGCAACCTGGACAGATCGTTACAGCTCGTAAACTACGTGATGAAAACAGTATGTTAAAACGCCGTGACCTCAGACTTGTTGAAGTACGTGATGCTGTACCTGCTACATCTACTCAGATTCTGCAAGGTATAACACGTGCTGCATTGGGAACATCTAGCTTCATGTCGGCTGCATCATTCCAGGAAACAACCAAAGTCCTCAACGATGCTGCAATCAATGGTAAAGTTGACAGACTTGAAGGTATGAAGGAGAATGTGATCTGCGGTCACTTGATCCCTGCCGGTACAGGTCAACGTGAATTTGAAAAGATTGTTGTTGGCTCAAAAGATGAATACGAAAGAATTCAAGCTAACAGAAAGAACATTATAGATTACGCTGAATAATAAATCTGTATAATTGATAGAAGAAGCAGTCATATATTGGCTGCTTCTTCTTTTTTATCCAATAAAAATAGATATATTTGTTATCAAACGTAAACCAGTAGGAAATGGAAAGAAAAGAATTACATGACTTGCAGATTGAACTTCAGGACGATGTAGCTGAAGGAAACTACTCAAATCTTGCTATAATATCTCATTCAAGCTCGGAATTTATACTTGATTTTGTAAAGATTTTGCCAGGCTTAAAAAAAACAAAGGTGCAGACAAGAGTAATAATGGCTCCTGAACATGCAAAAAGATTGCTTTATGCACTTCAGGAGAACATAACCAGATATGAGAAAACATTTGGTGAAATACGAATGTCGCACCCTCAACGTGAAGATGATAATGAGACTTATATTCCCCCGATAGGTGGTTTCAAGGGAGAGGCTTAATTACATTTTCGAAGATATTTATATGCCTGTTATTCAAAAGTTTTTTTTGGATACAGGCATATTTTTATATATTAAAGGTATTGTTTATTAAAATGTTATTTGTAACTTTGCAGCCCAAAATGTATAGTTTTGGATGACTTTAGCATATTAATAAACAATATATAATAATTAAAAATCAAACAAAATGCCTACTATTCAACAATTAGTAAGAAAAGGAAGAGAGGTTTTGGTTGAGAAGAGTAAATCACCAGCACTAGACTCATGTCCACAGAGACGTGGTGTTTGTGTTCGTGTATATACTACAACTCCTAAGAAACCTAACTCAGCAATGCGTAAAGTTGCTCGTGTGCGTCTGACAAACTCTAAGGAAGTTAACTCATACATCCCAGGAGAAGGTCACAACTTGCAGGAGCACTCAATCGTTTTGGTACGTGGCGGTCGTGTTAAAGACCTTCCAGGTGTACGCTATCATATCGTTCGTGGTACATTGGATACAGCTGGAGTAGCTGGTCGTACTCAGAGACGTTCTAAGTATGGAGCTAAGCGTCCAAAACCAGGACAAGCACCTGCTACAAAAGGTAAGAAGTAATTCTTAAAAAAAAGAAAAATAGATTTTTTAATTACGTTTTGGTTTGTTGGATAAGCTTAAGGGTTGAGTAAATACTTCGGTGGAAGTGTTGAAGAAGACAAAGATGCAACCTCAAACAAAACATTATTTTCAATTAAAATGAGAAAAGCAAAACCAAAAAAACGTGTGATCCTTCCAGATCCAGTATTTAATGATCAGAAAGTTTCAAAGTTCGTTAACCATCTTATGTATGATGGAAAGAAGAATACTTCTTACGAAATTTTCTACGATTCATTAGAAGTCGTTAAAGCAAAACTTCCAAACGAAGAAAAATCTGCTTTGGAAATTTGGAAAAAAGCATTGGAGAATGTTACTCCACAGTTGGAGGTTAAGTCTCGCCGTGTAGGTGGAGCTACTTTCCAGGTTCCAACAGAAATCCGTCCTGACCGTAAGGAGTCAATTTCTATGAAGAATTTGATTTTATATGCTCGCAAACGTGGTGGCAAGTCTATGTCTGATAAATTGGCAGCTGAAATCATCGATGCTTTCAATGAACAAGGTGGCGCATATAAGCGTAAAGAAGATATGCACCGCATGGCAGAAGCTAACCGTGCATTTGCTCATTTCAGATTCTAATCAAGTAATAATATAAAAGAAAAGGATTAAAATGGCTAAACATGATTTGCATTTGACTCGTAATATTGGTATCATGGCTCACATCGATGCTGGTAAGACAACTACTTCTGAACGTATATTGTTCTACACTGGATTGACTCACAAAATCGGTGAGGTTCATGATGGTGCAGCTACAATGGACTGGATGGAGCAGGAGCAAGAGCGTGGTATTACTATTACATCTGCAGCTACAACTACTCGTTGGAAGTGGGATGGAAATACATATAAGATTAACTTGATTGATACTCCGGGACACGTTGACTTTACTGCTGAGGTAGAACGTTCATTGCGTGTTCTTGATGGTGCTGTTGCAACATATTGCGCTGTAGGTGGAGTTGAACCACAGTCAGAAACTGTTTGGCGTCAGGCTGACAAATATAATGTTCCTAGAATTGGTTATGTAAACAAGATGGACCGTTCTGGCGCTGACTTCTTTGAAGTTGTTCGCCAGATGAAGGACGTCCTAGGTGCTAACCCATGTCCTATTGTAATCCCTATCGGTGAAGAGGAAAGCTTTAAAGGTGTTGTTGACCTTATAAAGATGAAAGCTATCCTTTGGCATGATGAAACAATGGGTGCTGACTACTCAGAAGAGGATATTCCTGCTAATCTTGTTGATGAAGCAAATGAGTGGAAAGATAAACTTCTAGAAAAAGTAGCTGAATTTGATGAGGCTCTTATGGAAAAATTCTTTGATGATCCTTCACAGATCACAGAAGAAGAGGTTCTTAGAGCTTTGCGTGCCGGTACTCTTAAGATGGAAATCGTTCCTATGTTGTGTGGTTCTTCATTTAAGAATAAGGGTGTTCAGACTCTTATTGATTATGTATGTGCATTCTTGCCTTCTCCGCTTGACACACCAAATATTCAGGGAACTAACCCTTCAACTGGTGCTGAAGAAGATCGTTGCCCAGATGAGGACGATAAGACTGCAGCTCTTGCGTTCAAGATTGCAACCGACCCTTATGTTGGTCGTCTTACTTTCTTCCGCGTATACTCAGGTAAGATTGAATCTGGCTCATATATATACAACTCTCGCTCAGGAAAGAAAGAACGTGTATCACGTCTTTTCCAGATGCACTCAAACAAACAGAATCCTGTTGAAGTAATTGGAGCTGGTGATATTGGTGCAGGCGTTGGTTTTAAAGATATCCGTACTGGTGATACTTTGTGTGATGAGACAGCTCCTATAGTTCTTGAATCTATGGACTTCCCAGAACCAGTTATCGGTATCGCTATTGAGCCTAAGACTCAGAAAGACCTTGACAAACTTTCAACAGGTCTTGCTAAGCTTGCTGAAGAGGATCCAACATTCCGCGTTCACACTGATGAGCAGACAGGTCAGACAGTTATTGAAGGTATGGGTGAGCTTCACCTTGATATCATCATCGACCGTTTGAAACGTGAGTTCAAGGTTGAATGTAACCAAGGTCGTCCACAGGTAGCTTACAAAGAGGCTATCACTAAGACTGTTGAGCTTCGTGAAGTTTACAAGAAACAGTCAGGTGGTCGTGGTAAGTTTGCTGATATCATAGTAACAATCGGCCCAGTTGATGCTGATTATGCATTGGGTGGTCTTCAGTTTGTTGACGAGGTTAAGGGTGGTAATATCCCTAAAGAGTTTATCCCTTCAGTTCAGAAAGGTTTCAATACAGCTATGAAGAATGGTGTATTGGCTGGTTACCCTCTTGATTCTTTGAAGGTTGTTCTTAAAGATGGTTCTTTCCATCCAGTAGACTCTGACCAGTTGTCATTTGAGATCTGTGCTATCCAGGCATACAAGAATGCTTGTGCTAAGGCCGGTCCAGCTCTTATGGAGCCAATCATGAAACTCGAAGTTGTTACTCCTGAGGAGAACATGGGTGATGTGATCGGTGACTTGAATAAACGTCGTGGTCAGGTTGAAGGTATGGAGAACAGCCGTTCAGGTGCTCGTATCGTTAAAGCAAAAGTTCCATTGGCTGAAATGTTCGGTTATGTAACAGCTTTGCGTACAATCACTTCAGGTCGTGCTACATCTTCAATGACTTACGATCATCATGCACAGGTTTCTAGTTCAATTGCTAAGGCTGTACTTGAGGAAGTAAAAGGACGTACTGATTTAGTATAAAAAAATTAGGGGCGCCAGATTAGCGAATGACTCTTAATCTGCCCCCTTATTTATTATTAATAATTTTATAAATAAAACAATGAGTCAAAAAATTAGAATCAAACTCAAATCTTACGATCACAACTTGGTTGACAAGTCAGCTGAGAAAATCGTTAGAACAGTGAAGACTACAGGAGCTATTGTCAGTGGTCCAATTCCATTGCCAACTCACAAACGTATCTTCACAGTAAACCGTTCGACTTTCGTTAACAAGAAGTCACGTGAACAGTTCGAACTCTCTTCTTATAAGAGATTGATCGACATCTATAGCTCAACAGCTAAGACAGTAGATGCACTTATGAAGTTGGAGTTACCAAGTGGAGTAGAAGTAGAAATTAAAGTTTGATAAATTAAAAATTAACTGAAATGCCAGGATTATTAGGAAAGAAAATCGGAATGACATCCGTTTTCAGTGCTGATGGTAAGAATGTACCATGCACTGTTATCGAAGTTGGTCCTTGTGTGGTTACTCAGGTTAAAAATGTTGAGAAGGATGGTTATGCAGCTGTTCAGCTTGGTTTCCAAGAAAAGAAAGAGAAGCATACTACAAAACCTTTGATGGGACATTTTAAAAGAGCTGGAGTAACACCAAAGAGACACTTGGCCGAGTTCAAAGATTTTGGAAATGAGCTAAATTTGGGTGATACTTTAACAGTAGACTTTTTCAATGATGCAACATTTGTAGATGTTGTTGGAACTTCTAAAGGTAAAGGTTTCCAAGGTGTAGTTAAGAGACATGGTTTTGGTGGTGTAGGTCAGGCTACTCACGGTCAGCATAACCGCGCTCGTAAACCAGGTTCTATCGGTGCTTGTTCTTACCCAGCAAAAGTATTCAAAGGAATGCGCATGGGTGGTCAGCTAGGTGGCGATCGTGTTACTACACATAATTTACAAGTATTAAAAGTAATTTCGGAACATAACCTTCTTCTGATAAAGGGTTCTGTACCAGGTTGCAAAGGTTCAATCGTATTAATTGAAAAATAATGGAAGTTAACGTATATAACATTAAAGGTGAAGATACCGGAAGAAAGGTTACGTTAAACGAATCTGTCTTCGGAATTGAACCAAATGACCACGCTATCTATCTAGATGTAAAGCAGTTCTTGGCTAATCAACGTCAGGGAACTCACAAGTCAAAAGAGAGAAGCGAACTCAGTGGTTCTACTCGTAAATTAGGTCGTCAAAAAGGTGGTGGTGGTGCACGTCGTGGTGATATCAACTCTCCTGTTTTGGTAGGTGGTGCTCGTGTATTCGGTCCAAAACCACGTGACTATTGGTTCAAACTTAACAAGAAAGTTAAGGATTTAGCTCGTCGCTCTGCTTTATCTTATAAGGCTCAGGCTAATGCAATAACTGTAGTTGAAGACTTCTCATTTGAAGCTCCTAAAACTAAGGAATTTATTGCAATGGTAAATAATCTTAAAGTTGCAGATAAGAAATTGCTTTTAGTTTTGTCAGAAGCAGATAAAAACGTATATTTGTCGGCTCGTAACATTCAGCGTGCTAATGTTATACTTGCTTCTGCGTTAAATACTTACAAGGTATTGAATGCAGAATCTCTTGTTGTGACTGAAAGTTCACTGAAAGCTATTGATAATATCTTATCTTAATAAAAGGAGGCTTACATAATGAGTATTATTATTAAACCGTTAGTAACAGAAAAGATGACTGCAATGACCGAAAAGTTAAATCGTTTCGGTTTTATCGTGCGTCCTGAGGCTAACAAATTGGAAATTAAGAGAGAGATAGAAGGATTATATAATGTTACAGTAGTAGACATAAATACAATCAGATATTCTGGAAAGAATAAGAGCCGTTATACAAAATCTGGCTTGATCACTGGTCGTACAAATGCTTTCAAAAAGGCTATCGTGACATTAAAAGAAGGTGATACTATTGATTTTTATAGCAATATTTAAATAAGATGGCAGTACGTAAATTTAAGCCCACAACACCGGGGCAAAGACATAAAATTATTGGTACTTTTGAGGAAATTACTGCGTCAGTACCAGAAAAGTCTCTTGTTTTTGGTAAACGAGTAACTGGTGGCCGTAACAATGTAGGTAAGATGACAATGCGTTACCTTGGTGGCGGTCATAAGAGAAAATTCCGTTTAATTGACTTCAAGAGAAATAAGGACGGTGTCCCAGCAGTTGTTAAGACAATTGAATACGATCCAAATCGTTCGGCTCGTATCGCTTTGTTGTATTATGCTGATGGCGAAAAGAGATATATTATTGCTCCTAATGGATTGCAAGTTGGTAGTACTTTGTTGTCTGGAGCGACTGCAGCGCCTGAGATTGGTAATGCATTGCCGCTAGAAAACATCCCAGTTGGTACTGTAATTCACAACATTGAATTACGTCCAGGACAAGGTGCAGCTCTAGTTAGATCAGCTGGTAATTTTGCTCAGTTAACATCAAGAGAAGGTAAATACTGTGTTATCAAGTTGCCTTCAGGAGAGGTTAGACAAATACTTAGTTCATGTAAAGCTACTATTGGTAGCGTTGGAAACTCAGATCATGGATTGGAATCATCAGGCAAGGCTGGACGCTCTCGTTGGTTAGGACGTCGTCCTCACAACCGTGGTGTTGTTATGAACCCTGTTGATCACCCAATGGGTGGTGGTGAAGGCCGTCAGTCAGGAGGTCATCCAAGATCACGTACTGGATTGTATGCTAAGGGCTTGAAGACAAGAGCTCCTAAGAAACAATCTTCTAAGTATATTATTGAGAGAAGAAAGTAATAATTGATTAATTGAGTAAATTATGAGTCGTTCATTAAAAAAAGGTCCATATATCAACGTTAAGCTTGAAAGCAAAGTTCTTGCTATGAATGAAAGCGGCAAAAAGAATGTTGTTAAAACATGGGCTAGAGCTTCAATGATTTCCCCTGATTTTGTAGGGCATACAATTGCAGTTCATAACGGAAATAAATTTATTCCTGTTTATGTTACAGAAAACATGGTTGGTCATAAGTTAGGAGAATTTGCTCCAACTCGTACTTTCCGTGGTCATGCTGGAAATAAAAAAAGATAATCAGGAAAGTTTAAAGAAAAAAATAAAGTAATAAATAATGGGAGCAAGAAAAAAATATCGGCTGATAAAAGGAAAGAAGCCCTTAAGACCATGTATTTTGCAAAATTGCAGAATGTTCCTACTTCTCCACGTAAGATGCGCCTTGTGGCTGACATGATTCGTGGAATGGAAGTAAACCGTGCATTGGGTGTCTTGAAGTTCTCTTCTAAAGAAGCTTCTGCAAGAGTGGAAAAGCTTTTGCGCTCTGCTATTGCTAACTGGGAGCAGAAAAACGAACGAAAAGCAGAGAATGGTGAACTATTTGTAACTAAGGTTTTTGTTGATGGTGGTGCTATGCTGAAAAGAATGCGTCCAGCCCCACAGGGTAGAGGTTACCGAGTTCGCAAACGCTCAAATCATGTGACTCTGTTCGTTGATTCTAAAAATACTAATGATAATCAAAATTAAAACTAGATGGGACAAAAAGTTAATCCGATAAGCAACCGTTTAGGAATTATCAGAGGATGGGATTCTAATTGGTATGGTGGCAAAAACTACGGTGATTCTCTTTTGGAAGATAGTAAAATCCGTAAGTATTTAAGTGTCAGACTTGCTAAAGCAAGCGTATCACGTATTGTAATAGAACGTACATTGAAACTGGTTACAATAACTGTATGTACAGCACGTCCAGGTATTATCATTGGTAAAGGTGGCCAGGAAGTTGATAAACTTAAAGAAGAGTTGAAGAAAATAACTGACAAAGATATTCAGATCAATATCTTCGAAGTTAAGAGACCAGAATTAGACGCTGTTATTGTAGCAAACAATATAGCACGTCAGGTTGAAGGAAAAATAGCTTATCGCCGTGCCATTAAGATGGCTATCGCAAATACTATGCGTATGGGCGCTGAGGGAATCAAAGTTTTGATTTCAGGACGTTTAAATGGAGCTGAAATGGCTCGTTCTGAAATGTATAAGGAAGGAAGAACTCCATTACATACATTCCGTGCTGATATCGACTATTGTCATGCTGAAGCTTTGACAAAAGTTGGTTTGCTAGGTATTAAAGTGTGGATTTGCCGCGGTGAAGTTTTCGGAAAGAAAGAGTTGGCACCTAATTTTACTCAGACTAAAGAAAGTGGTCGCGGTGGAAATAGCAACAACGGCGGTAAGAACTTCAAAAGAAAGAAAAACAATCGCTAACGAATTTGAATTTTAGGAAATATGTTACAACCGAAAAAGACAAAATTCAGAAGACAGCAGAAGGGCCGTCAAAAAGGAATTGCTCAGAGAGGTAATCAATTGGCATTTGGTTCTTTTGGTATCAAATCTTTGGAGACAAAGTGGATTACAGGAAGACAAATTGAAGCTGCTCGTATTGCAGTGACAAGATATATGCAACGTCAAGGACAAATTTGGATTCGTATATTCCCTGATAAACCTATCACTCGTAAGCCAGCTGATGTGCGTATGGGTAAAGGTAAAGGTAGCCCTGAGGGCTTCGTAGCACCTGTTACACCAGGTCGCATCATTATCGAAGCAGAAGGTGTTCCTTTCGAAGTAGCTAAAGAGGCTTTGCGCTTAGCAGCTCAAAAACTCCCAGTTACTACTAAGTTTATAGTAAGACGTGATTATGACGCTCAAAATCAAAATGCTTAATTTATTATGAAAATTGCAGAAATTAGAGAAATAGCTACCAATGAATTGGCTGAAAGACTTGATTCTGAAGTTGCCAATTACAATCAGATGGTTTTAAATCATTCTATCTCTCCGCTGGATAATCCTGCACAGATTAAAAAATTACGCAGAACTATTGCGCGTATGAAAGCAGAATTACGACTGAGAGAACTTAACAATAAATAATAGTCCTCATGGAAGCTAGAAATTTAAGAAAAGAAAGAACGGGTGTTGTAGTAAGCAATAAGATGGATAAAACCATCACTGTTGCTTCTAAATTCAAAGAGAAACACCCTATATATGGTAAGTTCATTAGCAAGACTAAGAAATACCATGCTCATGATGAAAAGAACGAGAGCAATATCGGTGATAAAGTACTTATCATGGAAACTCGTCCTTTGAGCAAAACAAAGAGATGGAGATTGGTTGAAATAATCGAAAGAGCTAAGTAATTATGATACAAGCAGAATCCAGACTTACAGTATGTGACAACAGTGGTGCTAAAGAGGCTCTTTGTATTCGCGTTTTAGGCGGTACAAAGAGACGTTACGCCTCTGTCGGGGATGTAATTGTCGTTTCAGTAAAGAGCGTTATCCCCTCAAGTGATGTTAAAAAAGGTGCAGTGTCAAAGGCTTTGATAGTACGTACAAAGAAGGAAATCCGTCGTGCGGATGGTTCTTATATACGTTTTGATGATAATGCTTGCGTTCTATTGAACAACGCAGGTGAAATTAGAGGTAGCCGTATCTTCGGTCCAGTAGCAAGAGAATTGCGTACTGCAAACATGAAGGTAGTTTCATTAGCACCAGAAGTACTTTAATTTTGTAAAAGATTTAAGTAATGAGTAAATTACATATTAAAAAAGGCGATACAGTTTACGTAAACTCTGGTGAAGATAAAGGTAAAACTGGCCGCGTGTTAAAAGTTCTTGTAGAGAAAGGACGTGCACTTGTAGAGGGTATTAATATGGTATCTAAAAGTACTAAACCTAATGCAAAAAATCCTCAGGGAGGTATTGTTAAACAGGAAGCACCTATCCATATCTCAAACTTAAATGTGGTTGATCCTAAAACTGGAAAACCAACACGTGTGGGAAGAAGAGAAAGTTCTGATGGAAGAACATTTGTTCGTTATGCTAAAAAATCAGGAGAGGAGATTAAATAATGAGTAATACTGCTAGCCTTAAAAAAGAATATGCAGAGCGCATTGCTCCTGCATTAAAAGAACAGTTCCAGTATTCTTCAGCAATGCAAGTCCCAGTTCTAAAGAAGATTGTTATCAATCAAGGATTGGGTAGCGCAGTTGCAGACAAGAAGATTATTGAGGTTGCTATTAATGAGTTGACAGCAATTACAGGTCAGAAAGCCGTTGCTACTATCTCACGTAAAGATATCGCAAACTTCAAGTTGCGTAAAAAAATGCCTATTGGCGTTATGGTGACATTGCGTCGTGAGAGAATGTATGAATTCTTGGAAAAGCTCGTTCGTGTTGCTTTACCACGTATTCGTGACTTCAAAGGTATCGAAAGTAAATTTGACGGAAGAGGTAATTATACATTGGGTATCCAAGAGCAAATTATTTTTCCTGAAATAAATATCGATAGTATTAGTAAAATTCTCGGAATGAATATTACCTTTGTAACTTCTGCAAATACAGATGAAGAAGGTTATGCATTGTTGAAAGAATTTGGTTTACCATTTAAGAACTCTAAAAAAGACTAATATATTATGGCAAAAGAATCAATGAAAGCTCGTGAAGTAAAAAGAGCTAAACTTGTAGCCAAATATGCTGAAAAACGTGCTGCTTTGAAGAAGATTGTTCAGACAGGAGATCCTGCAGAAGCTTTTGAGGCTGCTCAAAAGCTACAGGCAATTCCAAAGAATGCTAATCCAATTCGTTTGCATAACCGTTGTAAGTTGACAGGTCGTCCAAAAGGTTATCTTCGTCAATTCGGAGTATCAAGAATCCAATTCAGAGAAATGGCTTCTAACGGACTAATACCAGGAGTAAAGAAAGCAAGCTGGTAACTTTTTTAAATATTGTCAGGGTTGTCCTGATTAATTTAATTTATAATATATGACAGATCCAATCGCAGATTATCTCACCAGGTTGAGAAATGCAATTAGTGCAAAGCACAGAATCGTTGAGGTCCCTGCCTCAAACTTGAAAAAGGAGATCACAAAGATTCTTTTTGACAAGGGTTATATCTTGAACTATAAGTTCTTGGAAGATGGCCCTCAAGGTACAATTAAAGTAGCTTTGAAGTACGATGCAGTTAACAAAGTTAACGCAATCAAAAAGCTTGAGAGAGTTTCTTCTCCAGGTATGCGTAAGTACACAGGCTATAAAGACATGCCGAGAGTTATTAATGGTTTAGGTATTGCTATAATATCTACTTCAAAAGGTGTAATGACAAATAAAGAGGCTGCTGACCTTAAAATAGGTGGTGAAGTTCTTTGTTATGTATATTAATAAGGAGGATAAGCAATGTCAAGAATAGGAAAATTACCCATTAATATACCTGCAGGCGTTACAGTAACAATGAAAGATAATACTGTAACAGTTAAAGGGCCTAAAGGTGAACTTACACAGTTTGTTGACCCTTCTATCGAAGTCGCTTTCGAAGAGGGACAAGTGGTGTTGAAAGAGAATGAAAATGCAATGCTCGATAACCCAAAGCAGAGACATGCGTTCCATGGCTTGTATCGTTCATTGTTGAATAATATGGTCGTTGGCGTATCTGAAGGTTACAAGAAAGAATTGGAATTAGTCGGAGTTGGTTACCGAGCTACAAGCAATGGTAACATTATCGATTTTGCTTTAGGCTATACTCACAATATCTTCTTCCAGTTACCTGAAGAGATCAAAGTTGAAACAAAGTCTGAAAGAAATAAGAATCCATTAATCATATTGGAATCTTGTGATAAGCAATTGCTTGGTCAGATTTGCTCTAAGATCCGCTCTTTCCGTAAGCCAGAACCTTATAAAGGTAAAGGTATTAAGTTTGTTGGCGAAGAAATTCGTAGAAAGTCTGGTAAATCAGCAGGCGCTAAATAATTTACATAAAATTGTATAATCATGACAACAAAAATAGAAAGACGTATTAAGATCAAATATAGAGTACGCAATAAGATTTCAGGTACTACTGAACGTCCGCGTATGAGTGTATTTAGAAGTAACAAGCAGATCTATGTTCAAGTTATAGATGACTTGTCTGGAAAGACTTTGGCGGCAGCTTCTTCTTTGGGAATGGAAGTTATGCCTAAAAAAGATCAGGCTGCTAAAGTTGGTGAACTGATTGCCAAAAAAGCTCAGGAAGCCGGTATTACGACTGTCGTATTCGACCGTAATGGTTACTTATATCATGGGAGAATCAAAGAAGTAGCTGATGCTGCTCGTAACGGTGGACTTAAATTTTAATAGATTATGGCAGTTAATAATAAAATCAAAATCACTAACGACATAGAGTTAAAAGATAGATTAGTTGCTATTAACCGTGTTACTAAAGTTACTAAGGGTGGTAGAACATTCAGTTTTTCTGCTATCGTAGTTGTTGGTAACGAAGACGGTATTATTGGTTGGGGACTAGGTAAGGCTGGTGAAGTTACAGCTGCTATCGCTAAAGGCGTTGAAGCTGCAAAGAAAAACCTTACTCGTGTACCAGTTCTTAAAGGAACTGTTCCTCATGAACAATCTGCTAAGTTTGGTGGTGCTGAGGTTTTCATTAAACCAGCATCAACAGGTACTGGAGTAGTAGCTGGTGGCGCTATGCGTGCCGTTCTTGAAAGCGTAGGAATTACTGATGTTCTTGCTAAGTCTAAAGGATCTTCAAATCCTCACAACTTGGTTAAGGCAACTATTCTTGCTCTAGGAGAGATGAGAGATGCTCGCATGGTTGCTCAGAACCGTGGAATAAGTATGGAAAAAGTATTTAGAGGATAAGGAGAATTTATATGGCAACTATAAAGATTAAACAAACTAAGAGTAGAATTGGTGCTCCAGCTGATCAGAAAAGAGTGCTAGATGCATTAGGACTTCATAAGATGAATCGAGTTGTTGAACGTGAAGCTACTCCTTCTATCCTAGGAATGGTAAATAAGGTTAAACACTTAGTTACAATCCTAGATTAATTCATTGTTAAAAAAAACTGATTACAATATGGATTTAAGTAATTTAAAACCTGCAGAAGGATCAACTCATTCAAGAAAAAGAATCGGTCGTGGACCAGGTTCTGGTTTGGGTGGTACTTCAACAAGAGGTCATAAAGGAGCGAAATCAAGATCAGGATACTCTAAAAAAATAGGTTTTGAAGGTGGTCAGATGCCTCTTCAACGTAGAGTTCCAAAATTTGGTTTTAAGAATATCAACCGCGTTGAATATAAAGCTATTAATCTTGACGTTATCGATGCTTTGGCAAAGAAAAACTCTTTGGCAAAGGTTGGAATTAATGACTTTGTTGAAGCTGGATACATATCTTCTAATCAATTAGTAAAAGTACTTGGTAACGGTAGCCTGTCAACAAAACTCGAGATTGAAGCTAATGCTTTCTCTAAGAGTGCTGTTGCTGCGATCGAAGCTATTGGTGGTAATGCGATAAAACTCTGATTCAATGAGAAAATCTATTGAAACATTAAAAAATATATGGAATATTGAGGATCTTAGAAAAAGGATCCTCATAACTATATTGTTTGTTGCAATTTATAGGTTTGGATCTTATGTGGTCCTACCGGGAATAAATCCTGCTATGTTAACACAATTGCATAAACAGACAAGTGAAGGTCTATTAGCCTTGTTAAACATGTTCTCTGGTGGAGCTTTTTCTAATGCATCTATTTTTGCATTAGGAATTATGCCTTATATCTCGGCATCAATCGTAATTCAACTATTAGCGATAGCCGTTCCTTACTTTCAAAAAATTCAACGTGAAGGTGAAAGTGGAAGGCGTAAGATAAATCAATATACTCGTATATTGACTATTGCCATTTTGGTTTTTCAAGCTCCGTCATATTTGCTTAACTTGAAGATGCAAGCTGGACCATCGCTTAATGCTTCATTAGATTGGACATTTTTCATAATTACTTCTACAATCATCCTAGCAGCAGGAAGTATGTTTATACTTTGGTTAGGTGAGAGAATTACAGACAAAGGAATCGGTAATGGTATATCATTCATAATATTGGTTGGTATCATCGCTCGTCTTCCTCAGTCTCTTTTCCAAGAAGTAGTGTCTCGCTTATCTTCTCCAGGTGCTGGAGGTATCGTGATGTTCTTGATAGAGATAGTCTTCCTACTTTTAGTTATTTCTGCTTCAATTCTTTTGGTACAAGGCGTTAGAAAAGTGCCAGTACAATATGCAAAAAGAATAGTCGGTAACAAACAATATGGTGGTGCAAGACAGTATATACCTTTGAAAGTAAATGCGGCTAATGTAATGCCTATCATTTTTGCTCAGGCTATTATGTTTATACCTATCACTATTGTAGGTTTCTCTAATGTATCAACTGCAAGTGGGGTAACTCAGCAATTGGTTGATCACACTAGTTTACTATATAATGTGGTATTCGCTTTACTGATAATTGTATTTACCTATTTCTATACGGCAATTACAATTAATCCTACACAGATGTCTGAAGATATGAAGAGAAATAATGGTTTTATTCCAGGTATCAAACCAGGAAAAGATACTGCTGAGTATATCGATGCTATCATGTCTCGTATTACTTTACCAGGATCTATGTTTTTGGCAATTGTAGCTATTATGCCCGCTTTTGCAGGTGTTTTTGGAGTAAAAGCAGAGTTTGCTCAATTCTTCGGAGGAACATCACTCTTGATTCTTGTCGGTGTTGTATTGGATACATTACAACAAGTAGAAAGCCATTTATTGATGCGTCATTATGATGGACTTCTTAATTCCGGTAGAATTAGAGGCCGTAACGGTGTTGCAGCATATTAATCAGTCAGAGAATGATATTTCTTAAGACAGATGATGAAATAGAACTACTTCGGCAGAGTAACCAACTCGTTGGTAAAACTCTCGCCGAAATAGCTAAAATTATCAAACCAGGTATCACAACCTTGGAACTTGATAAGGTAGCAGAAGAATTTATAAGAGATAATGGGGCTATACCTACATTCAAAGGTTTTCCAAACCCTTATGGAGGCCCATTCCCAAATTCAATATGCACCTCAGTCAATGATCAGGTTGTACATGGTATACCAAATAACATTCCGCTTAAGGATGGAGATATTGTTTCGGTTGATTGTGGAACGTTGTTAAATGGTTTTTGTGGAGATTCAGCTTATACGTTTTGTGTCGGTGAAGTAGCACCTGAGGTGGTGAAACTTCTTAAGACAACAAAAGAGTCTCTTTACTTAGGTATAGAGAATGCTGTTCACGGCAAACGTATAGGTGATATCGGATATGCAATTCAGAGTTATTGTGAAAGTAACTCTTATGGTGTAGTCCGAGAATTTATCGGTCATGGTATCGGTAAAGATATGCATGAAGATCCACAAGTACCAAACTATGGAAAAAGAGGATATGGCACGCAGTTGAAAAAAGGTATGTGCATAGCTATCGAACCGATGATTACACTAGGTGATCGTCAGATAGTAATGGAGAGAGATGGATGGAGCGTACGAACTAGAGATAGGAAATGCGCTGCGCATTTTGAACATACAGTTGCCATAGGAGTTGGTAAGGCAACGATTTTATCATCATTTGAGTTTATAGAACAAGTATTAGGAGATAAAGCAATTTAATATGGCTAAGCAATCCGCAATAGAGCAAGATGGAGTAATAATAGAGGCATTGTCAAATGCAATGTTTAGAGTAGAATTGGATAATGGTCATGAAATTACTGCCCATATATCTGGTAAAATGAGAATGCATTACATTAAAATATTGCCTGGAGATAAGGTTAGAGTTGAGATGTCACCTTATGACTTATCTAAAGGAAGGATAGTTTTTAGATACAAATAAAAAATTAAGATATGAAAGTAAGAGCATCATTAAAGAAACGTACAGCGGAATGCAAGATCGTAAGACGCAATGGCTGTTTGTATGTTATTAACAAGAAAAATCCTAAGTATAAACAACGTCAAGGATAATTTATTATTTTTGCAAAAAAAATAATTTAGTATATGGCTATAAGAATAGTTGGTGTAGATTTACCTCAGAACAAGAGAGGTGAGATTGCGTTGACCTATGTGTATGGTATAGGACGCAACAGCTCCGCAAAAATTTTAGATAAAGCAGGAGTAGACAAAGACTTGAAAGTCAAAGATTGGACTGATGATCAGGCAGCTAAGATTCGTGAGATCATTGGCGCTGAATATAAGGTCGAAGGTGATCTTCGTTCTGAGATCCAATTAAACATTAAGAGATTAATGGATATTGGTTGCTATCGTGGTGTTCGCCACCGTATTGGCTTACCAGTTCGTGGACAAAGCACTAAGAATAATGCTCGTACACGTAAGGGTAGAAAGAAAACAGTTGCAAATAAGAAAAAAGCTACTAAATAATAATTGTTGATATGGCAAAAAAACAGTCGCAGCTAAGAAGAGAAATGTGAAAGTTGATGCAAATGGACAACTACATGTTCATTCTTCATTCAACAACATCATTGTATCTCTAGCAAATAGTGAAGGTCAGATTATCTCTTGGTCTTCTGCCGGTAAAATGGGATTTAGAGGTTCTAAAAAGAATACTCCTTATGCAGCTCAGATGGCTGCGCAAGATTGTGCAAAAATTGCATTTGATCTTGGCCTAAGAAAAGTAAAAGCTTATGTTAAGGGTCCAGGTAACGGACGTGAGTCTGCTATCAGAACAATACACGGAGCTGGAATCGAAGTAACAGAGATTGTTGACGTTACTCCACTTCCTCACAATGGTTGTCGTCCTCCAAAGAGAAGAAGAGTTTAATAGATAACCAAAATTTAAGTAACTTGATTTTGTTAATAAATGGATTGCACTTTCCTTTCTGTAATCGCGGCTGCAACAAATTAAGTTCATTTATAACAATTAAAATTAATAGAAATGGCTAGATATACTGGACCAAAATCAAGAATTGCCCGTAAATTCGGTGAAGGAATATTTGGAGCAGATAAAGTTCTATCTAAGAAAAATTATCCTCCTGGACAACATGGTAACAACAGAAGAAAGAAAACTTCTGAGTATGGTGTCATGTTAGCTGAAAAGCAGAAAGCAAAATATACTTATGGAGTATTAGAAAAACAATTCCGTAACTTATTTGAGAAATCTGCAAGTGCAAATGGTATTACTGGTGAGATCTTACTTCAGAGCCTTGAAGTTCGTCTCGATAACATCGTATTCCGTTTAGGTATCGCTCCAACTCGTGCTGCTGCTCGTCAGTTAGTAGGTCACAGACACATTACTGTTGATGGTAAGGTTGTAAATATTCCTTCTTATTCAGTAAAACCAGGTCAGATTGTTGGTGTACGTGAAAGATCTAAATCTTTGGAAGTTATAGGTAATTCACTTGCTGGATTTAACCATAGCAAGTATCCATGGTTAGAATGGGATGATAACAGTAAGGTAGGTAAATTGCTTCACATACCTGAGAGAGCTGACATTCCTGAAAACATAAAAGAGCACTTGATCGTTGAATTGTATTCTAAATAATAATTAATTTCATGGCGATATTAGCATTTCAAAAACCTGATAAAGTATTAATGTTGGAAGCGGATTCTAAATTTGGTAAATTCGAATTCCGCCCTCTTGAACCCGGTTTTGGTATTACCGTAGGTAATGCTTTGCGCCGTATTCTTCTTTCTTCTTTGGAAGGATTTGCTATCAATACAATAAAAATTGAAGGTGTTGAGCATGAATTTGCTACCGTGCCAGGAGTAAAAGAAGATGTTACCAACATTATCTTAAATCTTAAACAAGTGAGATTTAAGCAAGTAGTGGAAGAATTTGAAGGTGAGAAGTTAAGCCTCACTATAGAAAATTCTGTAGAATTTAAGGCAGGTGATTTAAGTAAGTATTTGACTGGATTTGAAGTGTTAAATCCTGAGTTAGTTATTTGCCATTTAGATTCCAAGGCAACATTAAAGATGGATCTAACAATTAACAAAGGTCGTGGATACGTTCCTTCTGATGAGAATCGTGAATACTGTACTGATGTTAATGTAATTCCAATTGATTCCATTTATACTCCTATCCGTAATGTCAAGTATCAAGTTGAAAACTTCCGTGTAGAACAGAAGACTGACTATGAAAAACTTGTTCTTGAAATTACAACCGATGGTTCCATTCACCCAAAAGAGGCTTTGAAAGAGGCTGCTAAGATATTGATTTATCACTTCATGCTTTTCTCTGATGAAAAGATCACACTTGAGACAACTGATGTTGATGGTAATGAAGAGTTTGATGAAGAGGTATTGCATATGCGCCAGCTTCTTAAGACTAAGCTCGTAGACATGGATCTCTCAGTTCGTGCTTTGAACTGCTTGAAAGCTGCTGATGTTGAGACATTAGGCGACTTGGTACAGTTCAACAAGACCGATCTTTTGAAATTCAGAAATTTTGGTAAGAAATCGCTCACTGAGCTTGATGATTTGCTCGAGAGTCTGAATCTGTCGTTTGGAACAGATATTTCTAAATATAAATTAGATAAAGATTAAAAAATGAGACATAATAAGAAATTCAATCACTTAGGTCGTACTGCTTCTCATAGAGCTGCTATGTTATCGAATATGGCATGTTCTTTGATTATGCACAAAAGAATCACTACGACTTTAGCTAAGGCAAAAGAACTTAAAAAGTTCGTTGAACCTTTAATCACTAAGTCTAAAGATGATACAACTAATTCTAGACGTGTCGTTTTCAGCAACTTGCAAGACAAGTTCGCTGTAACTGAGCTTTTCAAAGAAATCTCTGTTAAGGTAGCTGACCGCCCAGGTGGTTATACACGTATTATCAAGACTGGTAGACGTTTAGGTGATAATGCTGAAATGTGCTTCATCGAGTTAGTTGACTATGATGAAAACATGGCTAAAGTTGCTCCAGCTAAGAAGGCTGCTCGTACTCGCCGCTCAAAGAAAGCTGCAGACGCTCCTAAAGTAGAAGTTGCTGTTGAAGAAACTGCAAAAGCTGAAGTAGCTGCTGAAGAAGCTCCAAAGGCAGAATAACTCATAAAATATATATGTAGAGAGAGGTGTATCATATGATACACCTCTTTTTATTTCTATTTATCAAGGTAATTATGTTATTCCACTGTAATAATAATGTTATATTTTAAGTAGTGTAATACTCATTGTCTTAAAAAAATATATCCTTTTTTGCTATAACTGATAATAGCATTATATTTGGTCATTAATCATTTTATAATCACTGATGCGATCTTTTTTGCTGATATTATTCATGATTATCGGTATAGGTTTCTTTACAAGCACCAAAACTGTTAATACCTCGGATAAGGTTTCTTTTATTGAGTTCCTTCTTCAGCAAGATTGTCATGCAAAATCCAGTTCACCTAATGGGCTATTTATTATATCAAAGAATGTTTCTAATAATAACACCGCTCTTGATCCGACAAGTTTATACACCTTTTACACTAACCTATGCTTTAAATTCAATAGGATAAATAGTTTACTTTCACAAGAGGCTAACATATATCTTAAGAACATTTTAAGACAGAAATCTATATTCGATCTGCTGAGCCAGAGAGGTAGAGTGCAATATGATAGTTCAATATCTCTATATAAGCTGCTTAACTCCTGCAATTTTTATACCTTCCATAACCATCGTATTATAATTTAGAATTTTAATTGATAAGATTCAGTCTGCACCATTGTAGTGTGGACAGCTAGTTTATGCATTTATCAATCAATAAAAATATAATCATGGGACAAACTAAAACCACATCTGAGCGAATTTATTCTATGTCTAGCCCAGATGTAATACAAAAATTAAATCTTTCATCAGTTCTAATCTCTGCGAGTGTTTTCATGTTTGGTGTATTGTTGTTTCTTTTTATCTGGAAACAGGAAGACTCTTCATCCTTTATAAGCATGACCCTATTTACCATTGGTATTATCTGTTTCCTTTGGTCTATATATAGAATCTTCTGGCAAAGTAAGGAGTGGGTTTACCTTAAAACAGGTAGCTCAATCAGAGAGGGCTCATGTTTTTTTGACAATGAAAATTTATTGGACCTAATAAACTGTTTTGATGAAAATTCAATTCAAAACAGTAAAGTTATATGTGCAAAGAAAAGTGGAAATGTAAGGTTGGACTATATGCTATCTAAAGACAATAAGTTTGCAGCTGTGCAACTATTCCATTTTATTCCTTATACTTATGAACCTGCCTCAAGAATATTTTATCTTACCGGAAAGGATGTAGAAGAATTCGCAATAAAACTTATAAATAGTAAATTCTGAGATATTTTTGTCTTAAATAAGTAATTTATATAATATGAAACTATGCACTCTCCTTTTCATATGAATATGGGGAGTGCTTTTATTTTTTATTGTCCAAACAAAATGATTGTATAAACAATTTTACTCTATATTTGTAATGGTCTTCAAATAATACTATTATGAAAAAATTGTTATTTATATCCTTGATAACTACGTTTTCATTAACTAGTTGTACCTATTGGCAAGGTAATCCTGCAGCAATTCAAGCCGGGGCGTCAATTGGTGGAGTAGTAGGAGCTATAATTGGTGATAACGCCGGTGGATATTCCGGATCTCAGTTTGGAGCCCTTATAGGTACTGTTACAGGTGCTGCTGTGGGAAATGCCATAACTACTCCTAAGAATAACGGAGACTCATATGACGATGGTGATTACTATGTTCAAAATAATAGTTCATCACGCTATTTACCTTCTCAACGAGAATCAGAACCTAATGCTATCGTAATTAGTAATATACGTTTTGTGGATGAAAATAGGAACCATATTATTAATGCTGCTGAAAATGGTAAAGTAATATTTGACGTAACAAACGACTCACCTGTCGCACTTTACAATGTTACTCCTGTTATTTCAGTTTCCGGAGTTAAAAATCTATATGTTTCGCCATCACAGGTAATCTCATACATGGAACCTGGCTCTACAATACGTTATACTGCGTCTATTTTATCAGGCAAAAGGATTAAGAATGGAATGGCTGATTTCAACATTTATGCTGTTGACAGCAATGGTGGAGTAAGTGACTATCATAGGTTTTCGCTTCCTATTCAGAAAAGAGTGAAATGACCATAATAATCTGATAAATAGATAAATCTGTTATAATATATCTTTTTCTATTCTATAATATCAAGGAGTATGGATATTATAGAATGAAAACATGTTTATAATTCTGAATGATTGGAATTAATGTATATGGCTTTATCTTTAATTCAATTATCTGATAACAAACAATTCACAATTGAATAAGCAGAGGATAATAATACCAGCTTTTGTTTTGGCTACACTGGGTTGTAAAGCGACAAAATAATATTACTGGTGAAATATTTAATCAGTGCTCACTAACGTGGTTAATTTGCCTCAACAATAGCTCTTTGGTAGGTGATTGCTTAAAGAATCTCAGTTTTTTACGCTTATCCTGGTCCAAATAAAGCGAGGTATCAATCTCCAGAAGAAAACTATTATGGCATATTTCCAATCAATGATAGCTACTTTCTTCTTCTTTTTGATGGCACTAATTATTTTTTCTGCAACATACTCAACATTCATCAGCATAGGATATTTATCTTTAGCAAGTAGAGGTGTATCAACAAATCCGGGACGTATGTCTGTAAAATGGATATTATATCCCTTCATGTTCGCTAGCTGTTCCAGTGATTCTATGTAATTGTTCTGGAATCTTTTTGTTGCAGAATAAGCAGGAGCAACTCCGAGTCCCTTTGTTCCTGCAACAGAACTTATCACGGCAATATGCCCATCTTCATGATTTGTGAAGTAATGGAAGGCTGCTGTAACCATTCTTATAAATCCATTAACATTGGTTACAGCAGTCTTCATCTCTATCTCTATATCAAGAGAAATATTTTGATATCCTATTCCTGAACATAAAATGAAAAGGTCCATGCCTTGCATCTTATCTATGAGAAGCATAAGCTTTTCAGCAGCATCCTGTTGCGTTACATCTATCTTCTCATAGAAAACCCTATCAACAGCAAGTTCATGCAGTTTTATAAGTTCTTCTACTCTTCTCCCTGCTACACCTACACAGTATCCCATTTCAATGTATCTAACAGCCAATTCTCGGCCGATACCTGATGTAGCACCAATTATAAGGACTCTTTTCATTGTATTTGTTTAGGAAATTAGATTACCCAATACTATTTTTTAAAGCTTTCAAGAGCTTGTTCCAGATCTCCGATAATATCATTTGCATCTTCAATGCCTACAGATAAGCGGATAAGATCAGGAGCTACTCCGGCAGCAATAAGTTGTTCATCTGACATCTGTCTGTGAGTATGGCTTGCAGGATGAAGAACACAAGTCCTTGCATCAGCTACGTGTGTAACAATTGCTATCATCTTTAATTTATCCATAAACTCTACAGCTTCCTCTCTAGATCCTTTTATACCGAAGGCAACCACACCACATGATCCGTTAGGTAGATATTTTTGAGCCAATTCGTAATATTTACTACTCTTCAGTCCGCAATAGTTCACCCATTTCACATTTGGATTAGCCTCTAGCCATTGTGCAACTTTCAGTGCATTCTCACAATGGCGTGGAACTCTAAGATGTAGTGTCTCGAGTCCAAGGTTAAGTAGGAATGAGTTATGTGGAGATGGTATTGAACCAAGATCTCTCATTAGCTGAGCTGTGATCTTGACAATATATGCATTTTTGCCGAAGGCTTTAGTATATGTAAGTCCATGATATGATTCGTCAGGAGTAGTAAGTCCAGGAAATTTCTCAGCATGAGCATCCCAATCAAAGTTACCGCTATCTACCACTGCACCTCCAACGCTTGTAGCGTGTCCGTCCATATATTTTGTAGTAGAGTGAGTAACGATATCAGCTCCCCATTCGAATGGACGGCAGTTTATAGGTGTAGCAAAAGTATTGTCTACGATAAGAGGTACACCATGTTTGTGAGCTACACGTGCAAATTTTTCAATATCAAGAACATCAATGCTTGGGTTAGATATTGTTTCACCAAACATAGCTTTTGTATTAGGTTGGAATGCTTTGTCAAGTTCTTCCTCACTCGTGTCAGAATTTACGAAAGTACATTCAATGCCCAACTTCTTCATTGTAACGGCGAATAAATTGAAAGTTCCACCATATATTGTTGATGAGCAGACCATATGGTCACCTGCCTGACATATATTGAATACGGCATAGAAATTTGCAGCTTGGCCTGAAGATGTTAGTATAGCACCCACACCACCTTCGAGTTCTGCTATCTTAGATGCTACTGCGTCGTTTGTAGGATTAGCCAATCTTGTATAGAAATAACCTTCATCTTCAAGGTCAAAGAGTCTTGCCATCTTTTCGCTTGAATCATATTTAAAAGTTGTACTCTGATATATTGGTAAAACTCTGGATTCTCCATTTTTGGGTTTCCAGCCTCCTTGAACGCAAATAGTAGCTTTACTGACCTCTTTTTTCATAATTATAATATCATGTTAAGTTTTGATATATAGTAATAAATTGTATGCAAAATTAAGAATAATAAATCATTTTGTGACTCTATAACCTAAAAAGTATTATCTTTGGTCGTTTTTTAAAGAGAGATATGGATATCAAACAAAGATTAAGGCACAGAATGCCTGTACAGATTCGTTTCAGCGATGTTGATCAATTCGGACACATGAATAATTCTGTATATTTTTCGCTTTACGATTTAGCAAAAACAACATATATTAACGACGTATTAGGTAAAAATGATTGGAAGAGGACTGCTATTGTAGTAGCAAATATCAATGCCAATTTTTTTGCCCCTGTATACTTTTCAGATGATATAGTTATTGAGACAAGTATCGTCCATATGGGTCATACCAGTTTCACTCTTTTACAGAGAGCTGTATGTGATAGGACAGGAGATGTGAGATGTGAGTGTCGCACTGTAATGGTATATTTTGATCTTCAAATAAAGGAACCAGCAGTTCTATCTGATGAGTACAAAAGGCTTATCTCCGAATATGAAGGGAAGAGTCTTGCTGAATTATCTGAAAGAAAATAAAAGAGCGCTTCAAAATAATTTATCATTATTGAAGCGCACTTAAATTTTTCATAACAATGGTGGATAAATCTTATTTATAAGATTTGTCATATATTTCTATGATTTCATCATCTGTAAGTGGACGTGGATCGAATGAGAATAAACCTCCCATCGTATCGCGTGCATTTTGCATAAGTCTGGTGGAATCTTCCCTCTTCACACCATAGTCGCTCAACTTCAAGTCGTACACACCACACTCTTTTTGCATAACCTTAAGAGCATCAATGAAATCAGAAGGTCTGTTACTCTTTTTCTCAGTCATTACCTCAGCCATCTTCATATATCTCTTCATACAATCATTTCTGAAAGTCTCGAAATATGCTAAAGACAAAGATATAAGTCCTGCACCATGAGGCAAAGTTGGATAGTAGGCACTCAGCGCATGTTCCATTGAGTGCTCAGAAATACAGCTGGATGTGCTTTCAACCATTCCTGCAAGAGTGCTGGCCCATGCAACTTTTGCTCTAGCCTTGAGGTCTCGTCCGTCATGTACAGCCGAAGGCAGGTACTTGTAAAGAAGTCTGATAGCTTCCAAAGCATATAGATCACTTATAGGAGTGGCTATATTAGCGATAAAACCTTCAGCGGCATGGAAAAATGCATCAAAACCTTGGAAAGCAGTATATTTTGGAGGGATAGAGATCATTAGTTCTGGGTCCACAATAGATAGTTTAGGGAATGTCAACTCATTTCCGAAACCTATCTTTTCTTGACATTGCTCGTTTGTAATTACTGTCCAGGGATCCATCTCGGTACCTGTACCTGCAGTAGTAGGTATAGCTACTATGGGAAGAACCTTTGTTACAGGCTTACCTTTTCCGGAGCCTCCGATAACATAGTCCCAATAATCCCCGCTATTGCATGCCATAACTGCTATCGCCTTAGCTGAATCAATAGAGCTACCTCCGCCTAGACCAATAATAAAGTCACATCCACATTTCCTGCATATTTCAGCAGCTTCCATAATATGTCCTTTTGTTGGGTTAGGAAGAATATGGTCGTAAATCTCAAATTCAGTTTTGTTAAGCACCAATTGTTCAGTCACTTTATCCAAATGACCATATTTCCTCATCGAGTTTCCAGATGATATAACAATTAATGCCTTTTTGCCAGGCAACGTCTCAGTTGATAACTTGCTGATTTCCCCACATCCAAAAATAAGTTTTGTAGGAAGATTTAGAGTAAATACCGGATTTGCTTTCATGTCTTATTACTTTAAAGTTACACTAATAACAAATATAAACAAATATTGATTGATTGTATATTCTAATTAGATAAATTAAGATTCATAATAGATAAAAAACAAAAAGCCTAGAGTAAGTTATCTAAAGTAATTAAATTGGCTCCTTTGCTTTCGTAGTATTTAAGCATCTCTGCAATTTTATTTTTATTGTAGCTGGTGATGCAGTCGGAAAGGACATTTACTTTATAGTTAGATTTACTCATATTGTAACAGGTTGATTTCACGCATTCTGTGGCATCAGCTCCAGCAATGTAGAACTCCTTTATACCGTTTGCATTAATGTAGTCAACGAATTCCTCACTGGTGAGAGCATTGGCTTTTGTCTTTGTGAAAATATTCTCTGTTACAATTTTCATCTCCGGAACAAATTCAGAACCGCGTGTATCGTGTTTGAATGTCCTTGTTCCCGGTGTTATATTCTCATGTCTGATGAATATAACGTCAATGTTATTATTCACAGCCCAATTTATTGCAGCATTAACGTTATCAATTATCTCTCTGTAATTTTTAGTAATATCATTCTGAAGGTCGATTACTACTAGTGCTTTTTCCATTATTTTCTTATTTTTTGTTGTTGGTAATTATTCTTAAAAGAGCCTATTTCTATAAATTAGATGTCATCCTTGATATGATGTACGAAATGATTTGCAAAAATAGTAATAATATTTGTTGTAACTTATTACTACTAAAATATCATTTAAAAAAGTAAGATGAAATGTCCATAATATTCATTGCACATGCAATTATTCTGAATAATAGTTAGCTCAATTTTTTCAATAAAGAATACATTTCAATAGAATTCCTTGTAAATCGAACCTGCAAATGGCAGTAGATTCTAAAGGAACGAATCCAAAGAAGTAAAGAAGATAAGGAACAATTATTTTTTAGGAAAATGAGACTTTCCGTTCCTGTTGCCTTACAGTGTCGGAATGAGGCGACTCGAACGCCCGACCCCTACGTCCCGAACGTAGTGCGCTACCAACTGCGCTACATTCCGATGCTGTTTGCACGGCAAAGTTATTCTATTTTTTGAAAAAAGGAAATAAATATTGTCGAATATTTGTGTATATAAAAATAATACCTACCTTTGCAACCGCAAAACAAAAGGTGCCATAGCTCAGTTGGTAGAGCAAAGGACTGAAAATCCTTGTGTCCCCGGTTCGATTCCTGGTGGCACCACTTAAGAAGAGTAGCAAAACAAAGCAAATCCCTGAAACATAGACAGTTTCGGGGATTTTTCTTTTTAGGGCAACCCCTTGAAAATGGCAGAAAATAACGGTTTATAGAACATTTATCTTTGTTCATTCATATGCTTTTTATTTGGCGCAAAAAAAGCAAACGAAACAGTATCTAATGTGTTGATTTTCCGAATTTTGCATACCGACAATCTCGTTTCATTTCCTTAATTTTGAAACATTAAAATAGAGGTAATATGAAGCAAGAAATGATGAATGTTTTGGTCTACATTATTAAGACCCGAAAATTGAGAAACGGAGAATGCCCGGTACTACTTAGGGTTACTATTGACGGGGTTTACAGCGACATTCGTATTAACCGCAGCGTTAAAGATGAAATCTGGGATGCTAAATTAGGAATGTGCCGGGGAAAGAGCCGGGAGGCTAACGAACTGAACGATTATATCCGCAACCTCCATACCCGCCTGTATGAAATTCATCGGAACATGGTATTACAGGACGAGTATTTTACCCCCGAAATTTTACTGAAAAAACTCTTTAATAAGGAAACAACTAAAACCGTCCTTACATTTTTCAAAGAGCATAATGAAGATTGCAGACGACGCATCGGATTGGATTATGCCTACTCCACCATTAACCGATACGATAACTGCTATAAATCGCTGCAAACTGTTATCGAGAAAGAGTGCGGGAAATCCGATATAACTTTTACCGAGTTTACTTCCCAGTTTATTCGTAAATACGAACTCTACCTGACAGTTGATAAGGGATTAAGCCCTAACACCCTTGTTCGGTATATGAAAGTAATAAAAAAGGTAAGTACCCTTGCTTTGGCTACCGGATTATTGAAAAGTGATCCTTTTGTGGGGATGCGGTTCAAACAGGCAAAAACCAATCCGGTTTTCCTTACCAAAGAGGAACTTGATATAGTTACAAACAAAAAATTCACCCTGCCGAGAGTTGCATTAGTCCGTGATGTGTTTGTGTTCTGCTGTTACACAGGCCTTGCATTCATAGATGTGAGCAACTTAAAGAAGGAGCATATTGTCTTAGATAACGAGGGGACTTATTGGATTCGTAAGTCGAGGGAGAAAACCGAAAATATGTGCGACATCCCATTGCTTGATATTCCGTTGGGAATAATTCGCCGATATGAAAATCATAGAATGTGCAAGTCAAAAGGTATTCTGCTTCCGGTTATGTGTAATCAGAAGATGAATTCCTACTTGAAGGAAATTACCGATTTCTGCGGGATTGACAAGGACGTTACCACGCACACAGCTCGTCACACCTTTGCGACAACGGTTACGCTGGCTAATGGGGTTGCGCTTACAAATGTTGCCCGTATGTTGGGACATACCAGTACAAGAATGACGGAGCATTACGCAAAAGTACTTAGCCACAACATCTATTCCGACATGAAAAAGGTTCAAACTAAAATAAGCATGAGTGAGATTTAATAAATTGACTAACAGCAAAGGCTATCCGGAAAGATAGCCTTTGCTGTTGTTTAGAATATCTTGCGATAACTGTCTTTCAGCATTTTTTCAATATCAGATTCCTTATATAAGACTTTTGCCCCAATTTGATAATAGGGTATCTTGCCCTCGCTCCTGTAATCCTGTAAAGCCCTTCTGCTGATTTTTAAGCGTTCGGACAATTCCTTATCTGTTAAATACCTATCTCCGTTTAAGGTAGGTCTGCATTTTTTCGCAAGCACTTCAACCTTATCCAACATCCGGTCAATGGATTCAAAAAAGACTGCGATTTGAGGCGTAGCTTTCGTTATAAGGCTATTTTGATTCTCTGCATTCTTATTTTCCATGCTCCCCCCTTTCTAACTCTATATACTTCCTAATATCCTCCGGCTTATAGTAGATTTTGCCGTTAAGCATTGAATAAGGTATTTTATGAAAATTTCTTAGGTATTGCAATTTCCTTTTGCTAATATCCAGTATCATACAAACCTCCTGACTATCCAGCCATTCTTTCATCTCTTTATCTTCACTTTGATCACACAGAAGATTTATCTTCCGGGCAAATGCCTCGAAACGTTCTATCATAGCCTCAAAAGTGCGGGCTTCTATATTTATTACCTCCATAATATTTACATTTTTCGTTAATACTATGATTACGGGATAACAAAGGTAACTCATTAAAACACACGACATACCAATCCCTTGCGGGCTGGTAGCTTGCGTCCGCACTAGTCTATACCTAAAGTGTAAACTGATTCCGGCGGCGGTTAAATATGCCGCTTTTTTGTAGGATTTACTTTCTCAATTGCAGTGGTTAAACTATATTCTATAAAGTAAAGTCACTAACATCTTTTTTGTTTGCAAAACTATAACTATCACTATAGATTGTTTTGATACGGTATTTACCATCTTGAACACTATCGACCTTGCATATCCCTGATTTTTCTGCTTTTTTATAAGTACCGTCCCTACTTGCGTTAACAATTTCGTCCAACATTCTCAAAACTTGTCGAGGATAGAAAGCATTATTATTTGCGGCTGACAATTTCTCAAGATAAGCCTTTAACCCGGCATTAGGCAATCCATATTGGTCGAAAATATTTAGACAATAAAGAATAATACGCTCCTTAACAACAGGTTCCTGCCTCTCCAAACTATTATAAACGATAGCTGCATCAAGAAGAATATGATACAAAGTTTTATTTAGAAGATCATTATGTCGAAAAATCAGATCATCCTGATTCTCTCCATATTTTGCAACCTTTCGGCGTTGATGTAATAACGTAAATTGTTTTAATATAGATAGAATCGCTTCTTTATACAGAGAGTGTAGGCTTTTCTTCCAATCGGAAAAAGTCATTTTATTTTCTTTATCTTTGGGGAATGGCATATACTCATTAAAATGGCAAATAGCGGTAATGGCATGCGAACTCAATAAAAAGCGTAAATAGTCAACAATTCCTATAACATGTTCCTCATTAAATTGTGCTTTATTTAGATTAGAGCAATATTTTTCAGTCAGATTCCTTACAATACTAAGAGGACGCATTATATCATTCCCAAGTTTTATACCATTATCCACTGTATTTTCCACTTTTCTCTCTTTGCTTTCAGTTGCCGATGCTTCTTCCTCTTCCTCCATTAATTCATCCGAGATAGCATTGCTTTTACTGTCAAAAATATGCTCCAAGCTTTCCCATAAACGCGAGGTAATATGTCCCGAGACTATTTTCGATAAAACAGAAGTATCCCTTGAAGCCGCTATAGCCTCATCATAACTTAATGTAGCAATATCCTTTTCTCTTATCTCTTCTTTATCTTCCCGAAAGCTGCCATACGATGATATGCGTTTAGCACCCGTATCTTCCCTGTATAATTGTGTTAGATAATCTGCTATTTCTAATTCGTTAAACTGCCCTGCTTCAACCTTCCCTATGATTTCCCGTATAGTACGCAGGTTCCTTTCTGGATTTGTATTCCTTAATTTATCAATTCTATTCACAGGTTGCTTATTCGAAATAATAGCGCCACTAACGCTAACAAAAGCGCAATATTGAGGTAACAGGTCAGGATCACACTGTTCTGCGGATAAAGTAAATTCAAATGTCTTTTGTCGATAATCATTTATTGGAAAAGAAAAAACTTTTACTCCATTCTGTCCGAATGCGGTCAGATAAGAAGGTTCGTTAAGTATATGTTTTAAATCAATATATACCTTAAGGTGTCGTCCTTCCAAATCTATGGATTTAATTTTAATAAACTGTTTTGCGTAACTATCTGTCACTGTTGGATTCTCTCCGTAGCAATCTTTCCGGGGGAATGCGCTAATGTCTTCTATCCGTTTACCAACATTGTTAATTCCTATACTATCCAAAAAATCAAAAGAAGACGAAGCATACAGCACACATAATTCATCATTCAGAGGAGGAGACGAAGGAGAGCCCATCCCTGCTAGGGTTGCGTTTACGCTGCCCGTCAAGTAGTATTCCTTTTCTGCTGATTTGAAATGAAAAACTTTAGCATGAAGCATTCTATCGTCTCCCAAAGCATTAATTCTAACCTTCCCTCTGGTTGTTTCGTTAAAATCATAAAAAGTAATTCGCTCGTCTGCTTCCATTTGTGTTGGTGGCAAACCCTTGTTTTCTTGCAGATATATATCCAGATGCGCATTCGGAAATAATTGACAAAGATTCTTCAATAAAGCACCATCTTCATCATAGTAGGGGCATACGATTGTTATTCTTTCTATATTATTAGTTGGAATTAGGTACGAGAGTTGATGATAGATATCTGAGTCTTTCTCATTATATAGCAGTGCGGCATCAAGACTGTCGCCAAGATTATGAAATTGATGTTTTACAAGCTTTTTATTTGAAAATAAATCACAGCAGCCTGTTATGGTATTACATATTCTTTCGGCGGAATATCCATCCATTTGTTTGGCAAATCCGATAACATATTCCCACAGTTCCAGAAGCAATGGTAGCTCCGTTTTATCAACAGAATTAGCATAAAACCCAGAAAACACCTCGTGATTTTTGCCATGTCCTCCTGGAGTTAAGTTACCTGAACCAAAAATTGCAAGTAAACAGCTATCTCCTATGAAGAAATTAATTTTAGGATGAAAGGCTCCTGAGGATTTAATACCATTTACTGCATATGCTTGGTTAATACTTTTAAGGTAATTTGAAGATACCCCTAATGAGGAGTTTAGCATATTTTGATCTACCAAAACATTTATACTAGTTATCCATTTTTCTTTTAGAGTTCTTAACACCTGTCCCTCAAAATGATGAAAATTAAAGGAAAATGTAGTTAGAACGGCAGAATGAAAACTACTTTTCCCACCCGGAATCTCTTTGTATATTTTCCGCTCCATTACATACTATTTAATAATTTCCATCCCAATCCAGTAAGAGTTCCTTCCCTATCAATATAACCTAAATCACGCATAAAATTATGTAATGATTGAAGTCTGGGAGTAGTGCCTCGTGGTTGTATAGTCTCAACGTGAATGATATACCTGTCTTCAATTAAGAATTTCAACAAATTCGCTTCACCGTTACCCATTTTTCGGTAAGCCGTTGCCATGTGGTCGTTAATCAATGTTTTCACTATCTGGTTTATATATTCACGATAGTTTGTATCCAAATTCTTTTTAATATAAATATCAAGGTGTTCAGTCAGATTACCTTTTTGATAATCAATATAATTATTTAATTCAAAGTTTTTGATATGTTCTTGGTATGATTCTGTAAAGTTATATATCATCATTAATAGGGAGACTGACCTGCTTGCGGCATAATAGGGAAGTTCCTTTTTTACAGCACCTCTGATGTCGGCGAGTTCATCCTGAATACTTCTTTTTTCAATTAACTCCAAAATATCTTTCAAAGTATCCTCGCTGCTTATCCCAAGAAGAGCTTCGCTCTTTTTCTGTATCTCAGATCCGAAATCCTTCAGGTAACTGTCAAATTCTGAAATAGTTCCCTCAATATTAAATAGAAAAGCCCAAAATATAGACGAAAGAGCATAATGGACGCTCTCGTTAAGATAATAATAAAACCACCCAAATTGCGAAGAATTTGGATCTACGCTTGGAGAAGTATTCTTGAATATCCATAGAGGGAATTCATTCAAGGGCACGCTCTCTGTCTTTGATTGTAAATACAATTTTATTGATTCGATTCTTTTCTCGGAAGATTTGCCATCTCTTGTTTTAAAATTGTCCCCATCCCGTTCCAATAAAAGATTATTTAATAATAACCATTCTTCGCTTGATTCTGTTAAGGCATTGAGCCGGAAAGACATTATTTTATCAAAATCATTCCAACCACAAGTCCCTTTTCTGATTAATTCAAGAAAATAAGTTCTTACATTAACAGGAATAGCAGAACGGAATGCCTCTGCTACTTTCTGTCCTTTAGGTTTTATATGGAAATAATTTTCAACTATTTCAATTAGCTCAAGATTAATGAGAGAGCCTGCATAATATTGCCCTAGAGCTCCTGATCTATAATCCCAATATAATTCTTTACCCGGCTTGTCAGCCCCTTGAATTATAGAATAAGATCCATCGGCTTTATGTCTTGTGGCATAATCACTTCCCGGGACATTCGTACCATTAGGCTCTTTTATAACCATAAGAAAGGCCATAATCAACTCTGCTCTTCTTATAAAGTTATATTGGGCTTGAGGAGTTTGTTTTTCTTTTTCAAGACTTAGTCTATCATACTCATCTAAGAGCCAACAATAGAAACTATAATACCGAATTCGTCCAGTCAGGTTGGTCATACCTGGCAAAAGTCTTCCATAAACAGTTATTGAACTATTTTGAATTCCTAACGGGTCGCGCCCCCTAATAAACCCACCATTTTCTGCCCAAAACGGCATTATATGTGTGTCCGATCTATACATATTAAATAATTTAACGGAATCGCATTAAAAGTAA
>NZ_BAJR01000001.1 GCF_000613805.1 Phocaeicola paurosaccharolyticus JCM 15092
GTTCCATCCCCAATTTATATGGTTGTGGCATGTCCTACAGGTTCCAAGCTCCTGAGCAACAAACCAAACATACACATTTTCTACATAAAAACACTATAAAAAATTAATTATAACTTAAAATGGTTATTATTTATTTTATGAAGAATAATTGCCGAATATTTGCTTTTTAGGGCAAAAAAAAGACCTTTATAACCAAATAGTTATAAAAGTCTTTTAGTAGCCTGGAGGGGAATCGAACCCCTATCTAAAGTTTAGGAAACTCCTATTCTATCCGTTGAACTACCTGGCCTTGATAAATCGAGGGCAAATGTAATCTATTTTTTGACAAGTCACAAATAGAGTTATAAAAACAGCTAAACAAAATGTAATCCATTTGTAAGTAAAACGTTATTTATTCTTTCAAAAAAAATATCAATTTATTCGTTTTTTATGCAATAATATATTATTTATTCATTTTTTCTTTGATAATTGATAAAACTTAACGAACTTTGCATCTAGTAACTCACTAAAATAAATTTATTATGGCAGACGAAATAGTAGTCAAGGAATTGGACCATGTCGTGATCAGATTCTCAGGCGACTCAGGCGACGGAATGCAACTTGCCGGAAACATCTTTTCAAATATTTCGGCAACTGTTGGAAATGATATAAGTACTTTCCCAGATTATCCTGCAGATATTCGTGCCCCGCAAGGCTCATTAACTGGAGTATCAGGTTTCCAAGTACATATTGGTGCCAGAAAGGTTTTCACACCGGGCGATAAATGTGATGTGCTTGTAGCAATGAATGCAGCAGCACTCAAAACACAATATAAATACGCTAAGAGTACAGCATGCATAATAATAGATACAGACTGCTTTAAGAAATCAGATTTAGAGAAGGCTGCTTTCCAGACAGAGAACCCTATCGAAGAGATGGGAATCAAACAAGATGTTATTGCTGCTTCAATATCACAGATGGTAAAAGACTGTCTGGCAGATAGCGGAATGGACAACAAATCTATTCTGAAGTGCAGAAACATGTTTGCTCTTGGTCTAGTATGTTGGTTATTCAACAGAGATATAAATATCGCAGAGACATTCCTCCGCGAGAAATTTGCAAAAAAACCTGCTATTGCAGAATCAAACATAAAGGTTTTACATGCAGGATACAACTATGGACATAACACTCATGCTTCAGTAAGCAACACATATAAGGTTGAGACTAAGGTAAAAGTTCCTGGAAAATATATGGATATTACAGGAAACAAGGCTACATCTTATGGTTTGATAGCTGCAGCAGAGAAAGCAGGTCTTAAGCTATTCCTTGGTTCATACCCTATCACTCCTGCAACAGATATACTTCACGAGCTTTCTAAACATAAATCTCTTGGTGTAACAACTGTACAGTGTGAGGATGAGATAGCAGGATGTTCTACTGCAATTGGCGCTGCCTTTGCCGGTAACCTTGCTGTTACCTCTACATCAGGTCCTGGTGTATGTCTTAAATCAGAGGCAATAAACTTAGCTGTAATTACAGAGCTTCCTTTAGTTATTGTAAATGTTCAGCGTGGTGGACCTTCTACAGGTCTTCCAACAAAGTCTGAGCAGACCGACCTTCTTCAAGCTCTTTATGGACGTAACGGTGAATCACCTATGCCGGTTATCGCTGCTACATCACCAACACAATGTTTCGATGCTGCTTACCAGGCTTGTAAGATAGCTTTGGAACATATGACTCCGGTAATATTGCTTACTGACGCTTTTGTTGCTAATGGTTCAGGAGCATGGAAACTACCTGATCTCTCAACTTACCCAGAGATTAACCCTCCTTATGCTACTGCAGAGATGAAGGATAGCTATACTCCCTATAAGCGCAATCCTGAAACAGGCGTTAGATACTGGTCTATTCCTGGAAATGAGGGATATATGCATATCTTAGGTGGACTTGAAAAAGATAGTAACACAGGAGCAATATCAACAAACCCTGATAATCATGACTTGATGTGCCGTCTGCGTGCTGAAAAGATAGCTAAGATTCCTGTACCAGACTTAAAGGTTGAGGGGAATGCTGATGCCGATCTTCTTATTGTCGGCTTCGGAGGTACTTATGGACATCTCTATTCTGCTATGGAGGAAATGAATAATGCAGGACAAAAGGTTGCACTAGCTCATTTCACTAATATAAACCCACTGCCAAAGAACAGTGCGGAAGTTCTAAAGAAATACAAGAAAGTTGTTGTTGCTGAACAGAACCTTGGTCAGTTCGCAGCATACCTAAAAGGACAGATTGATGGATTTGTACCTTACAAGTATAATGAGGTAAAAGGACAACCTTTTGCTGTCAGCGAACTTGTTAAAGCTTTCACAGAGATCTTGAACAAATAAAAAGGAATAAAATGATGAACGAATATACAGCAAAAGATTTTAAAAAGGGACAGCCTCGCTGGTGCCCTGGATGTGGTGACCACTTCTTCCTAGCTTCTCTACATAAAGCAATGGCTGAAATAGGAATAGCTCCTCACGATACAGCAGTTATATCTGGTATTGGTTGCTCAAGTCGTCTTCCATATTATATGAACACATATGCCATGCAGACTATACATGGCCGTTCTGCAGCAGTTGCTACAGGATGTAAGGTAGCAAATCCTGATCTCGCTGTTTGGCAGGTATCGGGTGATGGTGATGGACTTGCCATTGGCGGTAACCATTTCATCCATGCAGTTCGCCGTAATATAGACCTCAATATGATTCTTCTGAATAACCGTATATATGGTCTTACTAAAGGACAGTACTCACCAACTTCTCCTCGTGGATTTGTAAGCAAATCTTCACCTTATGGAACAGTAGAAGATCCTTTCAATCCAGCAGAGCTTTGTTTTGGTGCCCGTGGACACTTCTTCGCACGTTCGGTTGCAACAGATGCAGAGGGAACTATTGATATACTTAAAGCAGCAGCAAGTCATAAAGGTGCTTCTGTTTGTGAGATCCTTCAGAACTGTGTTATATTCAATGACGGTACACACTCATCTGTATCCACAAAAGAGGGAAGAGCAAAAAATGCTATCTATCTTGAACATGGAAAACCTATGCTGTTCGGTGAGAATAAGGAATTCGGACTTGCTCAGAATGGTTTCTCTTTGAAAGTTGTAAAACTTGGCGAGAATGGCATAACTGAGAAAGATATACTTGTTCATGATGCTCATTGTGAAGACAACACTCTTCAGCTTAAACTTGCTTTGATGGAAGGCCCTGACTTCCCTATTGCACTTGGTGTAATAAGAGATGTAGAAGCTCCAACATACAATGATGCTGTACACCAGCAGATAGACGAAGTTACTGAGAAGAAGAAATATCACAATTTCCAGGAACTACTTATGACAAATGATATTTGGGAGGTAAAATAGTATAAAATTACTATACCAATTATATAAAAATCATCCTTGCTACATTGTAGCAAGGATGATTTTTATTTGTTTACTATTGATGTCAAAGGATATTTGTTTCCTCTTACCTTGGTAAGAAAGGCTTTTGCCGAACCAAAGTTGAGATATAGATCCAACCTTACTGGCAGATGGTTTCTATCATCCGTAACAAAGAATGTGATCACCTCTTTCTCCTTTCTTCCCTTATATTCTACAAGTGAAAAAACAAGGCATCTATAGGTCACTCCGGCATCAGTCGTAAAGTTCTGCTTACCTCTATAGATAAGAGTCTCCTTCTCAACCTTCTTGCCTGTAGCCATAAGGAAATATAATTTCTGTCCTGTTACAAATGTTGATGGATCGTATGATCGTGCACGAAGAAGGATAGTAAGCATATCGAATACGCAGTTCTTGCTTTGATATCTGCTTGTATCAATATTACCATCCTTGTGCAAACGTTTTTGGTTAACTATACACTCACCATTATTATACTTGAACCAAGCCTCATCAACAGTATATCTGCTGCCCTCTTCTGCTCCTTTACGGAAATATAAAGGCTCCAGATTTGTTGTAGAGACAGATGTCAGTGTATCACGCATCTTAAAGAAGAAGTCAACCTTCTTATTGCTTACAGAGACGAGTGAGGTACGAAGACATGGTTTGTTATCATAAGTCACCGACTGTACCGACAAATTTGCCTTACCAGCATCGACCCATATAACTTCCAGTTAAACTTCAAATCATACACTAGGTTTTCTCCTGGTTGAACTGCGTCATTTTCAGCAGTACATTGTGCATATCCGTATGCAACTAAAGCAAAAAATAATATTATTGAAATTATGCTTTTTCTCATTTTGCTAATTTTCTTGCTCTCTCTTTATTGCGATCTCTAATCTTCTTCGCTTCATCCGGCTTCTGTTTCTTTATCTCATTAAGTTTCTGCCTATCAAAAGAGGTAGCATTAATATCCCAAGACTCGTTAAACTCAAAGTTTGCCTTCATCTGCCATGATTTAGGGAAATAATAGACCTCTTCTGCCTGGATACCTTTTTCAAAGTTTCCTGGATCCCAGATTCCATTATTGTTCCTGTCATTAAACAAACGAATATAGTATTTTGTTTCAGGTTTCAGAAAATAGAAATCAGCAGCACCATTTTTACCTATTCTCACACTGCTAACTACCTCCTCTTTGTTATCCAACATCTCAACGATAGCATTATTATCTGCTCCGACAATATTGAGATATAGAGTTCCATAGTCTTCCAGTTTCTTTATCTTGAACTTCTGAGTGTACTTATCTGTCTTGAGTCCGTATAATCCAGTAATTGCAAGAGAGTCCATTGTAAATTCATACTCTTTCTCCGGAAGCCACTCTGCAAGTAGGTTATACCGTCGCGGCACTATGGAATCCTCCATAATAAGGAAAGGTTCATCTTTCCATATTGTATCTTGTTTAACCTTAAGATGTACAGCTGCCGTATCAATCTTACTTACTGGCTCTTCGAATGAGAAAACTATGTTCTTGCCAAGATCGAACGTTTGAGGTATTTCAGCGTTCATCTTCAGGAAGGCGGTCGGCTCAACATACTCTTCACCCTTCTTACTCTTTTTCTTCCTCTCTTTTTCTTTCTCCTCTTTGGCTACCTTAGCAAACTTCTCTCTCTGTTCTTTATTGAATTTGTTTACCAATAATAACGTGTCGCACTTAGGAACAAGGTTCCCTAATGAGTCTGAGTAGAGATAATCCATCTTCATCTCTAAAGTATCTTGGTTACATAAAAGCGAGTCTTTTATCCAATAGCATATAGAGTCATTCCTATTAGTCTTCTCAATTATGAAGGCATCTCTCTCATCAAAATTCAAACCTTTCAGTGCAGGCAGAGTATCTGCCTTAGCACTGAACTGCAATATGAAGTGATTCTCCTTATCTCTCTGACTTTTCACAAAGAACTGTCTGTCATTCTCTGCTCTGAAAGCTTTAAGGATTATGTTATCGGGTAAGAAACGGGTATATTTTACAGTTTTAATAGTATCGATATGAACACTGTCCTTCCACAAAGTATCCTGACGTTCACTTGACATCATACTTGGAATTATCAGAGAGTCACCAAAAGCCATCATTTCACTCTTTGAATCATATAGTGAGTTCTGGTTACCGTCCATGAGCGCATAAATCCTATACTTTCCCGGAGCTACACCTCTTACTGTGAAATGTCCCCTACCATCTGTTCTGCCCACTCTTTCGAAAGATTTCTTTACAAAAGCACTATCAGCAAGGTCGGAATGAAGTCCTACCAATATACCTTTAATAGGTTCTAAGTTCTTTGCATTCAGTACAGTTCCGGATACCTCCATAGAATCCACTGTACTGCCTGTAGAGAAGGTCAGTGCAAAATTGCCCAGAGGGTTTCCTTCGTTGTTATCAACAATAGCATCAGCGAAATCAATATTGTATGTAGTATTTGCTTTGATGGTGTCTTGAAGTTCCACAGTAATGTTCTTACCGACTGCCTTTATTTCAGGCATTTCAAGCTGTGGAGGTGAAACGATAACCTTTTCAGAAGCTTTTTCAATCTTCACATTCTCATCAAACTCAATAGTAATCTTCTTACCTTTGAAGTTTACAGTGAAAGGAGCAGGTGAACTCTTTACGAATTTAGGAGGTACCTCATCAAATTCGCCTCCATCGGGCTGACCGATACTTGCACACGAATATACCCCTATAATCAGTAAAAGGAGGAAAAAGATTCTATATCTCTTGAAATAGCTCATATTTCTTATTTATTCAAACTTAACAACTCATCAATATAATCACGGTTATTGCTCAATCTTGCACTTTATGCTGTCCTCCAAGTTTGCCCTTTTCTTTCAACCAGTCATGGAAGAGATTTTCTCTAGCGACAATAATCTCTAAAGGCTGCAATGTAATATTTTTATGTCTCTTGGCTTCATAATCAGAGTTAATCTGCTGAAGTGAAGAGTCAAGCAATTCACTGAAATGTTCCAAAGAATCCGGCCTTTGAGAGAATTCAATAAGCCATTGGTGTCTGCATTTGGCATTTGAGTCCATAAACACAGGAGCGGCTGTATAATCTGTTATCTGAGCGCCAGTAGCATCACATGACTTCTTAAGACCCTGCTCAGCATTGTCAACCATAAGTTCTTCACCAAAGGCATTAATGAAATGCTTAGTTCTGCCTGATATGACAAACTTATAAGGACTTGTATTAGTAAATCTGACAGTATCGCCGATAAGATATCTCCAAAGTCCGCATGATGTGCTGATCACCATAGCATAATTCTTATTCTTCTCTACACCCCATAGAGGAACTATATTGGGGTTCTCGCTATCCAACTCATCCATAGGAATGAATTCATAGAACACTCCATAATCTATCATAAGCATCATGGAGCTATCTGTAAGGTCATTCTGCAATCCAAAGAAACCTTCGCTGGCATTATATGTCTCCATATAATGCATATTAGGAGTTGGAATAATCTTTTTATATTGTTCACGATAAGGAGTGAAGGCAACGCCACCATGGAAAAATACTTCCAGGTTCGGCCAAATCTCCGTAAGGTCATTAGTACCTTTTATCTCTAGCATATGCTTAATAACAGCAAGCATCCATGATGGTACTCCGGAAAGATTTGTAACATTCTGGTCCATTGTGCTTCTTGCTATCTTTTCCATCTTCTCCTCGAAGTCAGAGAGAAGAGCTATCTTCTTTTCCGGAACACGAACAAGGTTTACTAGAGGGTTCACATTCTCTATCAAAATAGCCGAAAGGTCTCCTACAAGACTACTACTGAGATTATAGTTTGGCGAATGGCTTCCGCCAAGTATAAGTCCCTTACCTGAGAACATCTTACTATTTGGATTAGCAAGCATATAGAGTGCCACAGCATCTCTGCCGCCTGCGTAATGAATATCTTTTAATCCCTCTTTAGAAACGGGGATAAATTTACTCTTGTCATTTGTTGTTCCAGACGACTTAGCAAACCATTTTACTTCACCCGGCCAGAGAATATCCTTCTCTCCGCGTCGCATTCTCTCTACATACTGCTTAATCTCTTCATAAGTCTGGATAGGTACATTCTTACAAAACTGTTCATAAGTGCCTATGCCAGAGTAATTATATTTCTTACCCCATTCAGTATTTTCAGCATCTTTTAGCAAACGCTTAAGAACCTTATTCTGAATATATTCAGCCTCACAATAATATGAAGAAATGGCTTTCTGTCTCGGTTTGAAAAGTAAATTAATTAATGGTGTAGGATTCATCTTGAAAATATTCATATTATCTGCAAATTTAACCTTATTATTATGAATTCAAGTTATTAGAATATTTTTTTTGCCCTTTATGCCTTTACTTTTGTTTTTTATTATCTTTACAATAGACAAAATTATAAGTTATTGGGAGCAATGAAGATAGGTATTCTTACATCAGGAGCGACTGCCCTGGGATAAATGCAACAATCAGAGGCGTTTGCAAAACAGCCATCAATAATTATGGCATAGAAGTTTATGGCATCCATAGCGGATTCCGTGGATTATTGGATAACGAAATAGAGCTTCTTACTGACAAGTCATTATCCGGCTTACTCAATATGGGCGGTACTATACTTGGCACATCACGTGAGAAACCTTTTAAGAAGAAGGGCTCCACTGTTGATGAGGATAAGGTGAATACAATGTTAAGCAACATTGAGAAGGCTAATTTGGAGTGCATTGTATGTATAGGTGGAAACGGAACTCAAAAGACTGCTGCTAAACTTGCAGAAACTGGCGTAAATGTAATCTCTATTCCAAAAACAATTGATAACGATGTCTGGGGTACAGATGTCTCATTCGGTTTTGACTCTGCAGTAACTATTGCTACAGATGCTATAGACAGACTTCACTCAACAGCAAGTCTCATCAGAGGGTGATGGTTATTGAGGTGATGGGACATAAAGCAGGGTGGATAGCTCTCTACTCAGGTATGGCAGGAGGAGGAGATATAATCCTTATCCCGGAACTTGAGTACGACATACACAACATCGGGAATACTATTATGAACAGACTTAAAAGAGGTAAACCATACTCTATAGTTGTTGTTGCTGAGGGGATAAAGACAGAGAACAATATGAAGGCTGCACAGTATATAGCAAACGAGATAGAGTACGAGACCGGATTCGAGACTAGAGAGACTGTACTAGGATATATACAGAGAGGAGGCTCACCTACTGCTTTCGACCGCAACCTGGCAACAAGGATGGGAGGGCATGCCACAGAGCTTATTATAAATAAGCAGTTCAATAGGATGGTATCCCTTAATGGTTCGGACATCAGCTCTATACCACTACATGAAGTTGCAGGAAAGCTTAGATTAGTTCCTCAAGATAATGACTTGATAATTCAAGGACGTAAGATGGGCATCTGTTTTGGATAGAGCAATTTATTGTTGCAGTATCGACACAGAAAGTGATAGATTGACCTGTTGCAGTAAGTCTGAAGCTATTGGAATTTATTAGCTATGAAAATAACCGACAATTTATGATAGGTTATTTAATAGCTTTACTGAATCCGCATCTTTGTTGGTGATTTATGAAAAAGCCAGAATTTTAAGATTGTATCTTAGGAAAGAGAAATTAAGGCATTTATGCTGTCTCTGTATCTTGTGATTCAACAGAAGCCGATTCCTCTACAGCATTGTCGGCAGGCTCTTCGGCAGCAATCTTACTATCACGGATAGCAAACAGCTGTTTTGCGAAAGCAGAATTATTCTTAACCCTTTTCAGTGCCTCCTGTGCTGCATTCTGATGTGACTCTTTCTTTGAGTAACCCACACCATGGCCGCTTATAAGGTCTTCAATAAGTACATTACACTCGAAAGTTGGGCTATTGGTCTTATCATAGTCATCATTAACAAGTTCATAGCTTATTGTCAACTTATTTTTCTGACACCACTCAATAAGACGCGATTTGAAGTTTACCTCCTCACGTGATACCTTCTCAAGGTTAATATATTTCCCTATGATTTTATTCTCTATGAAGTATTGACAAGCTTTATATCCTCTGTCAATATACATTGCCCCTACTAATGCCTCGAAAGCATTACCACATAGGTAACTGTTGTGTGAAGATTGTTGATTACTGAATTTGATAAGCTTGTCAAGGCCAAGTTCTTTGCCGATTTGGTTAAGTGTATCGCGCTGCACTATTTTTGAGCGGGTATTTGTTAGAAATCCCTCTCTTTTTCCATCAAACTTTTTGTATACAATGTCAGCTACTACCGCATCTAGAATAGCATCTCCGAGGAACTCCAACCTCTCATTATTAAGAAGACGCCCATTATCCGACCTGACAAGAATTGATTTATGCAGTAAAGCCTGTTCGTAAAGCTTAATATTCTTAGGGAAGAACCCAAGCATTCTATAAAAACAAAAATAAGACTCCCTATCCTTTCGAAAAAGAAGTCTTATTCTATTTACTATATTACAGTACACTGTTATTCTACAAATTTCTTAACGATAACACAAGCATTGTGTCCACCAAATCCGAAGGTATTACTCAACGCAGCTCTAACAGTACGTTTCTGAGCCTTATTGAATGTAAAGTTGAGGTTGTAATCGATGTTTTCATCATTATCACCCTCTTCGTGATTGATAGTTGGAGGTACAATATCATTCTTGACAGCCAATATACTTGCTATAGCTTCTACAGCACCAGCAGCACCTAGAAGGTGACCAGTCATTGATTTTGTAGAACTGATATTAAGTTTATAAGCATTATCGCCAAATACGTCTTTGATAGCTTTAACCTCAGATACATCTCCTACAGGAGTTGATGTACCATGAACATTGATATAATCAATGTCTTCAGGTTTCATACCTGCATCTTCCAAAGCATTTTGCATTACAAGCTTAGCCCCCAATCCCTCAGGATGAGATGCTGTAAGATGATATGCATCTGCAGAAGCACCAACACCAGCTAATTCAGCATAGATCTTAGCACCACGAGCTTTTGCATGTTCCAACTCTTCAAGTATAAGACAGCCGGCACCTTCTCCCATAATGAATCCATCGCGGCTAGCGCTAAATGGGCGAGAAGCATGTTGAGCGTCATCATTACGTGTTGATAATGCGTGCATTGCGTTAAAACCTCCTACACCAGCCTCAAAGATTGCAGCTTCAGCACCACCTGCAACGATAGCATTCGCCTTACCCAAACGGATATAGTTGAATGCATCAGCAATCGCATTTGATGAAGATGCACAAGCAGAAGTTGTTGTAAAGTTTGGTCCGTGAAAACCATACATAATTGAGATTTGACCTGCTGCAATATCAGCTATCATTTTTGGGATGAAGAATGGGTTGAATTTAGGGCCAACCGTCTCTCTTGTAAGAGCATAGTTGATAACCTCTTCTTCGAAAGTATGAATACCTCCGATACCAACACCATAAATAACTCCAATCCTGTTTAAATCTTCTTTTTCGAGGTCCATACCACAATCTTCAATAGCTTCCTTAGCGCAAACTATAGCGAACTGGGTATATAAATCCATCTTTCTCACCTCCTTGCGATCAAGGAAGTCTGTTGCATTGAAGCCTTTAACCTCACATGCGAACTGAGTTTTGAATTTGGACGCATCAAAATGAGTAATAGGTCCTGCACCACTCACACCTTTAAGAATATTCTCCCAAAATTCAGGATAAGTATTTCCAACTGGAGTAAGTGCTCCAAGACCTGTTACTACAACTCTTTTTAATTCCATATTATAAAATAGGGATAATTACTTTGCGTTAGCTTCGATATAAGAAACAGCGTCACCTACAGTAGCAATTTTCTCTGCTTGATCATCTGGAATAGAGATGCTAAACTCTTTCTCGAATTCCATGATTAATTCTACTGTATCTAATGAATCAGCGCCTAAATCATTTGTGAAGCTTGCTTCGTTTGTAACTTCTGACTCTTCTACACCTAATTTATCAACAATAATAGCTTTTACTCTTGATGCAATTTCAGACATAACTTTAAAATTTTAGTTAATAAATTGAATTATTTTATTTTCTTTGTGGCTGCAAAGGAATAAATATTTCTTGTGCTAAACAAATATTCGAGCAAATAATTGCATTATACTGCACACATTTTTAATTTGTGTGCACCATTAAAGTCTATTTTTCATGAAAAATATAGCGATTTTCGCCTCTGGTGAAGGGACAAATGCCGAAAGAATAGTACGTTATTTCTTAGAAAATAGTACAATAAGGGTGGCAATAATTATAACCAACAAACCTAATGCAGGCGTTATAAAAAGGGCGGAATCCCTTGGTATTCATGCTCTTTTCTTGACTAAAGAGGAACTTCAGGGTGAGAGAATAATGGAAGTTCTAAAAGAGCACGATATTGACTTTATTGTATTAGCAGGCTATCTGGCTAAGATCTCAGATGAGATTTTGCATATTTTCCCAAACCATATAATAAATATTCATCCTTCTCTTCTACCAAAATATGGAGGTAAGGGAATGTACGGCCTAAAAGTGCATCAAGCTGTATTAGATGCTAAAGACAAAGAGAGCGGCATCACTATACATTATATAAATAGTGAATACGACAAAGGCGAGGTAATTGTACAGGAAAAATGTGAAGTGCTGGATAGTGATACAGCCGAATCTTTAGCTGAAAGAGTACATAAACTCGAGTATAAATACTTTCCTGAAACAATAGAGAAACTACTCTCATAATATTATTATAGGTAGAGTGATTGAATATATTATTCTATCTAAACCATGAAATATTAATCCTAAGGCTTTGGACAATAATCCAAAGCCTTAGGATTAATAAACTGTGCCTTAGGATAAGAGCATAGCCTTGACTATGAGTAATTAATTCAGGGAAAAGTCCTTTATAGTTCTCTTCTAAGTTTATAATCACCTCTTATCTTTTCAAAATTTTCAGGTTTGCTCTTAAGCACAGCGCTATCTTCAAGAGGATTATAGACCTCAAGGAAATTATACCCCTCATTGTAATAATCTGATCCCTTATTGAAAGGTGATGGGGGCAGGGAAAGATATATAAGATTATTCAGCCAAAGAATTGGCATAATGAGAGTAGCGAGCTACGAGTAGCATTAATCTTTCCATCGGCCGAGTATCCTGCTATATGAGGAGTTGAAATATATGCCATATTCAATAGCCTCATATCAATATGAGGTTCATTCTCCCATACATCGATAATTGCATCTGATACTTTTGAAGATGAAATGTTTTCTATCAACAAAGGTGTATCTATAACCTCACCTCTTGACGTGTTTATTATATAAGGTCTTCTTTTTAATGATGAAAAGAAGTTAGCATCGGCGAGATGATATGTAGAATGCTTTCCATCCTTTGTCAAAGGCGTGTGAAAAGTGATTACATCTGCCTTCTCCATGATCTCATTCAGTTCTACGAACCTTCTTCGCCATCATCCTTTCTAGGAGGGTCGTTGAGCAAAACTTTCATACCAAGTTCACCTGCAACTCTCGCAATTCTGCTACCCACATGTCCCACTCCTATAACACCTATTGTTGAATCCTTCAATGAAAGGCCTTTATCTCTCTGTAACAGCAGAAGAACCGAATGAATGTATTGCTCCACAGCTCCTGAGTTACAACCCGCAGCATTAGTCCACTCTATTCCAGCCCTTTTACAATAAGATGTGTCAATATGGTCGAAACCGATTGTGGCAGTAGCGATAAATCTCACACTACTACCTTTAAGAAGTTCCTCGTTGCATTTTGTACGGGTTCGGATAACCAATGCATCGGCATCTTTTATAATCTCATTGCTGAACTTATCACCCGGAACATAAACAGCAGTGAAGCCCAATAGTTCAAGAGTATCCTTAATATAAGGCACCTTTTCGTCTACTATTACTTTCATCAGTTCTTGTAAATTTCAATTCACAAAAATATACATATTTACTCAATAAAATTGGCTAATTAGAAAAGTTTATATAGTTTTGCTCATTTAATTCGCACTAATTATTAATTAATAAGACGATTAGATATGACTTTTACAGAACTATCCACTCCTATCTTCGAGAAATCAATAGCAAATTATCACATAAAAGACAATGTAGATACTCCTATTGAAAACCCATATCCATTAAGAAGTATAGAATACTATCTCTACTTAAAGAATTGGATTGATACAGTTCAATGGCATTTTGAAGATATTATCAGAGATCCAAATATCAACCCTGAAGAGGCTCTTTTATTGAAACGTCGCATTGATAAGTCTAATCAGGACAGAACTGATCTAGTGGAACTTATTGACAGCTATTTTCTTGATAAATACAAGGATGTGGTAGTAAAAGCAGATGCAACAATTAACACAGAGAGTCCTGCCTGGGCTATTGACCGTCTTTCAATCCTTGCTTTGAAAATATATCATATGCGCCAGGAGGTTGAGCGTACTGATACATCTGGAGAGCATCTTAAGCAGTGTCAGACAAAACTTAACATCCTTTTGGAGCAGCAGAAAGATCTATCTTCTGCTATTGACCAATTAATATTTGATATTGAATCAGGCAACAAGTACATGAAGGTTTACAAACAGATGAAGATGTACAACGATCCAAGCCTAAACCCAGTACTGTACGGAAAGAAATAGATCATCAATGGCTAAAATATTAGTAATCCGTTTTTCAGCATTAGGAGATGTTGCTATGACCATTCCTGTTATTGCATCATTTGCCAATAAGTTTCCTGAACATCAGATAACTATATTAAGCAGAAGTTCTTTTTCTCCACTTTTAGATATCTCACTCCCATGTAATGTCAAATTAAAAGGGGTGGATCTAAAAAACAACTACAAGGGAATCAAAGGAATAACAAAATTATATAAGGAACTGAAGAATGAACATTTTGATTTCGTAGCAGATCTACATGATGTGCTACGGTCAAAGTATCTATGTTTTCTATTTTGGCTTAATGGTTATAAGACTGCTCATATAGACAAAGACAGAAAGGGCAAAAAGGAACTGGCAAGATATAAAGGTAAAAGACTTGTGCAGTTGAAGAGTTCATTCGAGAGATATCAGGATGTATTCAAGAAACTCGGATTTGAGTTCGACCTTAGCTTTGAATCTATTATTACTGATACAGTAATAGCAAGCTTTCTGAATTGTGAGGCTTACCAGAAGAGAGAGAATGAAAAATGGATAGGAATAGCACCTTTTGCTGCACATAAAGGGAAAATATACCCGATAGAGAAGCAAGAAGAGGTGATAAGGCAATTATCTAAAGACTCTAATATCCATATATTCCTCTTCGGAGGTGGAATACAAGAGAAGGAAATCTTCAATAAATGGGAAAATATGGGTGGAAACATAACCTCCATGGCAGGAAAGTTGAGCCTTGACAAAGAGGTCTTATTCATGAATAAGCTTGATGTAATGATCTCTATGGATTCAGGTAACATGCATCTTGCCTCACTGGTTAATACTCCTGTTGTCTCTATATGGGGAGCGACACATCCTTTTGCCGGCTTCATGGGCTGGAATCAGCCATACAGCAATGCTATCCAGATAGATATGCAATGCAGACCTTGCTCCATCTTTGGGAATAAGCCATGCATCTATGGGGACTATAGATGTATGAGCAGTATCCCTGAAAAGATGATTGTTGAAAAGGTCAACTCAATCATATACAAATAGAATTATAATGAGAATAGAGATTCATCCAGACTATAAACAATATTCTGACTTTCTTAATAGCATTCCATCAATTTTTCAACAAGAAGGAAAGAGTATCTATGAAGGAAGAAATAGCGTAAAGCTATTTTCTTCTCAAGGTATGGATTTCATTGTAAAGCGTTTCAAGAAGCCCAATATAGTACAGGGGATTTCATATTCCTTTTTCAAGAAGAGTAAAGCTGAAAGAGCATTTCTTTACGCTGGAATATTTAGAGATAGAGGTATAGATACACCTCACGAAATAGCCTTTATTGAGATAAAGAAAAATAGATTATTATCCGATAGCTATTTTATATGTCAGATATGTAGTGCTCCTTCAATTATGGAGACCATTTCATCTGATGGTTTTGATAAAGATCTGATAAATGAGTTAGCAGCTTTCATTGTGAGACTACATGAAAGGAAGATATTCCACGGTGATTTAAACCTGTCAAATATTCTTTTCAACAGATTAGAAGGTCAGCCTACTCAGTTCACACTAATAGACACCAACAGATCGAATATAGGAGGTGAGGAAACACAAAGCAGGTGTCTGGAAAATCTGGTAAGAATAACTCACAACAGAGAATTGCTAAGATATTTTATCTTACAATATACTTCTCTACGAGGATGGGATTCTGAGAAATGCACTAATTTTGTATTTTCTAAGCTTGACAGCTTCGAAAATAGACGAATATTTAAAAGAAGAGTAAAATCAATTATTTTCAAATCAAAGAATAAGGAATGAAAATAGTTTATTACATAGTATTTTTCACCTGGTATCTTCTCTCTTTATTGCCACTTAAGATACTTTACTTCATATCTGACATACTATTTTTACTAGTATACTACATTGTCAGATATAGAAGGACCATTGTCAGAAAAAATCTACTCGGTTCCTTCCCTGAAAAACCAAAAGAAAAAATAATCGAGATTGAGAAGCAGTATTATCACTTCTTTTGTGATTATATAGTTGAGACTCTTAAAATCTTCTCAATATCTAAAGAGGAATTGAAAAAGAGAATGACTTTCTCAGGAATAGAAGAAATAGAGAGAGAAATGCACGAGAAAGATCGTACATTTTGCTTTGCATACTTAGGTCATTACTGCAATTGGGAGTGGATAGCATCTCTTCCATATTGGGTATCCGATGATATGCTATGTGGACAGATATATCACCCACTATACAATAAGGCATTCGACAAACTTTTCCTAAACCTTAGAAATAAGTTTGGAGGTACCTCTATTCCGATGAAAGAAACTTTGAGAAGAATTATTGAGTTGAGGAGAGCAAAACAGAAAACAATTATCGGGTTTATCTCTGATCAATCTCCTAAATGGAACAGTATTCATCACTGGACTCCATTCTTAAACAGAGAAACTCCTGTATTTACAGGTACTGAGAAGATTGGGAAACAGGTTAATGCTCTGATTTATTATGCTGATGTTAAGAGGGTAAGAAGAGGGTACTATCATTGTCAATTCAAACCTATGTTTGATAACCCAAATGATATACCTGACTTTGAGATTACTGACGCATACATGAAAAATCTGGAGCAGATGATTTCAGTTACGCCACAATATTGGCTATGGAGTCATAACAGATGGAAAAGGACTAAAGAAGAATTTTTAAAGAGGCAAGAACTCTAATTAAAGTTTCATAATTCAAAATAGAAACATTTATGACAAAAATTAGTCAGGATATATCGTTAATAATCACGACCTACAATAATCCTGCATTTTTAGAACTTATACTTAAAAGTATACTTTCTCAAAGACTTATGCCGTTAGAAGTAATTATTGCTGACGACGGATCTACATATGAAACAAGAGTTCTTATTGATTCATACCGTAAATTCTTTTTAGTCCCATTAATTCATTCATGGATTCCTGATGAAGGCTTTAGAGTTGCAAAATCACGTAATAAAGCAATAGCAAGAGCGAAAGGTAATTATATTGTTGTAATTGACGGAGATATTGTAGTCAACAAATATTTTATTTCCGATCATAATGCCTTAAAAAAAATAGGATATTTTGTAACAGGCAGTAGAGCTAGATTAAAAGAAGAAGCAACAATCAACCATTGCCAAAATAAAGATGAAAGATTCGATCTTTTCTCCAAAGGATTAACCCGCAGACTTGTTATGCTGAGAATACCATATGCACATAAATTTATTAAGGGACATTCTGGATTGAAAAATGCACGAAGTTGTCATATGGCATTCTGGAAAGATGATTTTATTAATGTAAATGGCTTTGAAGAGGACTTTGAAGGTTGGGGATTTGAAGATTCCGAATTCGTACAACGACTATATAATAATGGGCTAAAACGTAAAAATGCTAAGCTTATGGCCCCTGCAGTACACCTTTACCACAAAGAAAGCAATACAGATAATGCAATAAACAATAGAAGAATTTTAGAAGAGACTATTAATTCTCACAAGAAAAAAGCTACAAAAGGAATTTTACAGTACTTAGATAGCTCAATTACTAACGCAATAAAATAATATATGACTCTTTCATTTATAATTTTAAATTATAATACAAGTCTTCAGACACTTAACTGTGTAAAATCAATAATCGATCATGCTCCAAATACTTCTTACGAAATCATAGTCGTTGACAATAACAGTAATAAGGAAGAGTGGGAAACCCTAAACTCATTATTGCAGGATTATGACCTAAACATCATAAAAAGCCGTATAAATTTAGGATTTGGTGCAGGCAATGTTCTTGGAGCTAACTTTGCTAATGGCGACTTTCTCTGTTTCTTAAACAGTGATATCATTTTCACAGAAGATTGTATCACAACTTTAATTGAATATCTTAACAGACATAACGATGTAGGGTGCATAACACCTCAACAATATAACAGAAATAATATTATTGTACCTTCATTTAACCATGATTCAGGCATTACTGAGGAGCTATTTGGGAAAGAACTATTAGAAACTCTATTTTCCAGCAAGTATCCGAAACGTAAAAATACCATTTACAAGAAACCATTTTCCGTCAAACAGATAAATGGTTGTTTTATGATCTTCCCTAAAAATATTTTCTGGGAAGTAGGAGGTTTTGACCAGAATATTTTTCTTTACTATGAAGAACTTGACATTTGTTATAGACTAAAGGAGAAAGGTTACAAAAGCGTTGTTTACCCAAATTGCCGATTCAGCCATTTACATGGTGAGAGTACAAAAAAAGCTCATTCCAATACCGTAAGGGAACTTTATATTTCTAAAATGTACTGTTATCGTAAATATCATAATATTATATTGTCATCCTGCTTTAGAATAATAAATATTATAAAGCTTATGACAAAACCTAACAAGTGGTATATCCTTCCTGTTGTATTACGAGGAGAAAGTTCAAGTAAGTCAATGAGGCATAATAGATTATAAAAGCTTGACTAATATTCTTCAAACCCTATTTCGAGAATTATTTATCAATTTAATCTGCCATTATTATATCATAATCTATCCAGATGAGGCACAAGTCTGTTCCACACCTCATCGACAGAAATAGCATCAAACAGGTCTTGATAAGAATGTTTATCACGGTCTGTTTTTTCTTTTATGATATCTGATACCTCAATACCCTCTGCAGGAACAGAGTTAATGGGAAGCCATATGGCTTTACTAATTTTTGGTGAGAAGATAGAGAATGATGGGACCCCCATTGCCTGAATCATATGACGTGCACCTCCCTCATTTCCGAAATAGAAAGAGCTGTTATTGCACAATGCAACCAGTTCCAGCAATGATGATGCCTTAATATCTATCTTTACTCTCTCGGGAGAACTAAGTTGTTTAAACATTTCTCTGGCTTGCATCTCCTCCTCTCCTTTAGCATAGTTGAAAACAAGTTGTATTTCAGGATAGTTCTTAATTATCCTCTCTATTACCTGCTTCATGAACTCTATATTCCATCTCTTCGTAAGAATCTTCGTTGTGACACCTACTAAAACTACAGGCTTATCAAAATCTATACCTTCATCTTTCATATATCTTCTATACCTCTCATTCTCCTCATCTTTTATGAATAATGAAAAGTCTGAACGGTACTTTATATCATATCCTTTTTCCAGAGGTTCTAGAAACATAAGATCTCGCTTAACCATATCCAGATTAAGTGAACTATTGTCATTGTCTACAGAACAATTCAATACAGGATAAGTGTAGCCTTTCTTTTTACCAATGCGCCATGGGGTTGATAAAGAAAAGAGGGAGAAAAGTAATGTTCTTATTGTAGAGCGCATATCAATGATTATATCATATTTCTCATTATGAACAGTTCTCCACACTTTACTGATATACTTCAGAAAGGTTTTATTTTCCTCTTTGCTGAAAGTAATAAGCCTATCTATTGAAGGATGATCTTTATATAAAGGAGCAATACCACTATTTATGACAAAATGGACCTCTGCATTAGGGAAACTAGATTTCAGGCTATTGCATAATGCCGTTGCCAATATAGAGTCTCCAATCTGCCTAAACCTGATAACAAGTATTTTCTTTACTTCCATAGTATCATAAATTAATCAATATGCAAAGATAAATATTTATTATATATAGTTTCATAGTTGTTTAACCTAATTAATTTAGTCAAACTACTATGAAAAAGGCATATTATAGAGTTAACTCTAAATATAAAAACGACATAGAGGAGTAATAAGTTTTTTAATATTTTGAGCCAATCATATAAAATATTCCAAAACTCTATCTAGTTAAAAAAGTTATATAATGATATATTATTCTCAATGATGATTAGGCCCTAATTGAAAAGGAATACTATATTTGTAATAGTAACAACTATACATTTTATGTCATTTACTATTGGAGTAATAATTTCGACTTATAACAACCCACTATGGCTTAAGAAGACACTATGGGGATATACTATACAAGAGAGAAAAGCAGATGAAATAATAATTGCAGATGATGGTTCAGATAATGAAACAGAAGAAGTTATTAATAGTTTTAAGGATATCCTCCCGATAAAACATGTATGGCATGAAGACAATGGATTTCAGAAATGCATGATACTCAACAAAGCCATAACTGAATCTGTAAGCGATTATCTTATATTTACCGACCAAGATTGTATACCAAGAAAAGATTTTATTTATACTCATGCTAAGTTTGCTCAGGATGGGTATTTCCTTTCAGGTGGGTATTTCAAACTCCCGATGAGTACAAGTAAAGCTATAACCCAAAATGATATACACCAACAGAAACCATTTCAACTGAAATGGCTTTTTGACAATGAGGTAAAGCGTTCATTCAAGTGCACTAAGCTCATAAACAACAGCACATTCACTACATTTATGAATTTTATTACTCCTGCTAAAGCATCGTGGAATGGATGTAATTCATCGACATGGAGGAAAAATCTTATAGAAGTGAATGGATTTAATGAAGATATGCTTTATGGAGGTGAAGACAGAGAATTAGGAGAGAGACTGTTTCATCTTGGTATACATTCAAAACAGATTCGATACTCGGCAATAATTGTTCATCTTGATCATAACAGACCTTATAAGTCTCAGGAAGTTATGGACAAGAATAATATTATAAGGCAAAAAACTAAGAAAGAGAGAATCATTCAAACTCCAAATGGAATTAATAAGCTTGACTGATCTATCTCAGTCAAACTTATTTATATTCTTGAACCAAAGATACATCTCATCCAATCCATCTTCCACTGATGTCTTTGGAGAATATCCATAATCCTTTTCAAGTTTTGTTGTATCGGCATATGTGCATGTTACATCTCCTGCTTTCATTCCCTCATAAATATATGCACCTTTGACATTCAATACCTTTTCCATACATTTTATGAAATCCATGAGCTCTACAGGTGCTCCATGTCCAATGTTATAAACCTCTGAACGTACATTCTCAGGTTCCTTTTTTATAACATCTAAAACCCCATTTATAATATCGCTAATATATGTGAAGTCTCTTCGCATATTACCATTGTTAAAGATATGGATAGGTTTACCATTCAGAATTGCCTTCATAAATATAAATGGAGCCATATCAGGGCGTCCCCAAGGGCCATACACAGTGAAAAATCTAAGACCGGTTGTAGAGAATTTATAAAGACTTGAATATGCATTTGCCATAAGTTCATTAGCCTTTTTTGTTGCAGCATAAAGGCTCACCGGAGAATCGGTTTTGTCATCTTCACTGAATGGGGTCTTATCATTCATACCATATACGCTGCTAGAGCTTGCATATACCAGATGACCTACTTTATAGTTTCTGCAACACTCAAGTATAGTTAAGAAACCCATCAGGTTACTGTCAGCATACGAAAATGGATTCTCAATGGAGTACCTCACTCCTGCCTGTGCAGCAAGATTACAGACAATATCAAACTTCTCAGTATCAAAAAGTCTATTTAAAAACTCTCTGTCGTTTATATCTGCCTTTATGAATTTCAGATTATCAAATACATGGCTCTTGCAAGCCTTATTTTCAGAAATTTCTTCTTTCTCTATACCACATATCTCACGTAATCTGCCATACTTCAGATTTACGTCATAATAATGATTTATATTATCTATCCCAACAACATCATACCCATTCTCTGCCAGTACTTTTGTCAGAAATGAGCCTATAAAACCCGCTGAACCAGTAACTAATACCTTTTTCATTTTATGCATTACCTTTTTTTGAGCTATTGTAACCTATCATGAGGTTACGTATATAAGATACGCAACCAAAAGATTGTCCCAATATGAGTATAGGATCTTGTCTCATTATAGCATAAGCAATAATTACTGCTGATCCTGTCAAACTAATCCACCAGAATGTAGGAGGCAATGATGATACCTTCTTTCTGACAGAGTATATCCATTGATAGACAAAGCGGAATGTAAATGTTATCTGACCTATTGTTCCAAAGACAACTAACCAAAGTGGGATATCCTTATTACGTAAGAAAACATCTACAAATGACTCTCCGTCATTGTGCGAATATATAGTCAATATTATAGGTGGAGTTAAGATTATAAGCACCCTGAACAACAGAGGCACCTTCTTCCATACTCCCTTTAAACTTAGATTGCCTATATAGATATAAAAAGAGATAAACTGACCTACAATAATTGAGAAGTCATTTCTTAACCATCCATAATAGAACATGAGGTACGAGCCCATAAGACTGAATACCCAGAAGAGAGTAGGTGAAATAACTTCATGCTTCTTCTCGGAAAGGAACCACTGAATAAGAATTCTAGCTGAAAAGAAGACTTGGGCCAGTAACCCTATTAAAATTACAATAAAACTCATAGATTACTATCACCAATGTTATAATTAATATATCTGTGTGCCATCCATCTAAATGCAAAACAGTCTTTAAATGGAGAGATAAGGCGATTCCACAGGTTGTATTTTGAGACACCTGCCTCACGTGGGTAGTGTCGTACCGGCACTTCATAAAATGTTCCACCATCCTGAAGCTTTATCAATGCAGGCAGGAAACGATGCATTCCGGTGAAGAAAGGTATGCGCTTTGCATAATCTGAATGAATAATCTTCAACGGACAGCCTGTATCTGTTGCTCCGTCATGTGTCATCATCCTTCTAAATGAATTGGCTATCTTCGACTGCATAAGTTTGAACGCAGAATCCTTCCTATTTGCTCTTATACCCATTACAAGCTTATATTGCTGTGCATACTTCAAGAGGGTTTCAAAATCTCTAACATCAGTCTGCATATCCGCATCCATATAACCAACATACTTGGATTCAGCAACATCAATACCAGCCTTCATTGCTGCAGAGAGACCGCTATTCTTGCTCAGGCTGATATAGAGAAAATCATTATTCTCATTACAAGCCTTCTTAATCAGATTCAAACTGTCATCTTTTGAGCCGTCATTAACAAACAGTGCACAGCACTTAACGGAGCTCTCCTTTATATAATTAGAAAGAGTATTTTCTAATCTCTCCATATTATCCTGTTCATTGTACACAGGAATAATAATAGTCAATTCATAGTTAGCAGTCTTATTCATCTCTTCTTAAGTAATGTTATATTATAAACAAAATCGTCTTTATATCTCTTATCACTCTTGCTCCATCTGTTATCATCCGACCTTCCGATATAAACAGTATCAATCTTCTGCAATAATTCATCCGGCAGCTCATCTGATGCACTTTTATGCGTCAAAAGTACCATTGGAAGATGATTCATGACTGAGTCAGAATTCGCAACATCTAGTGGACGAATCTTTTTATTTGCAGCATATACCAGCTCAATACGCAAATCGTCTTTACTATTATGATAAAATAGGATGCTCTTTATCTCTGAAATTTTTCTTGTCTTAGATATGCTATCCATCTCAGGATTATTAATAATATTTTCTGCGAAAGGAAGAACAAACGCCTCAAGAAACAAAAACAAGGCTGTAACCTCCATCACAAATCTTTTAGGCTTTATGGCACTTGCTGATTTGACAAGTAAATAACCAATAACCTCTATTGCCATACTTATCAATATAAAAAGAGGTAAAGAAATATACCCCTTTGCATAAACAAAATAGTAGGCTGGAGCAGGAAGCAATATAACAATAATAGCTATAAGCTATGCATTAACACTATAAGCTATTTTATCCAGGTTATGGCTTCTATTTACCTTAAATAATTCATTCCAGTAAACGACAAGATAACCGCATAGGTAAGAAGCCGAAATAAGAATAGGCAACAGATAGCGGCTCTTCTTCTCTGGAAGCAGAGATAGAAATATAAGTGTCAGAAACATCCATAGATATGGGAATAGCATTGACTTGTCACTCCTGCTTTTTCTTGACCAAAATGGCAAAAAGATAGCTGAAAGAAGAAGTAGACTCCATATTCCTGTCTCAAGGAAGAACTTCCAATAGTAGTACCAAGGTCTTACACTTCTGCTTAACCATGCACCTGCCTCTTTATTGGCAACATGGTTCATGTCTTCATGATGGAAGATATATATATATGAGTACCACCATCCACCTATAATGATAGCCAATATTACCATATAGAGTACCCACTTCCATTTTCCCTTCATTGATGGAGTGAAGCAGATATAGTATGAGATGATAAAAGGCAATAGTAAAGCATAGAATGAGACCGGTCCTTTACTCATGCACGAGAGGCCCATAAATATGCCCGCAGAAATAAAATACATGCCCGACTTTCTACTCTTGAAGGCTTTAATGAGAAAGTATATTCCCCCAAGCATAAATGCATGACAATATATGTCCCAAGAGGCTGTCCTGCCTATAAGAATAATGTTATAACATGTTGTTAAAATCAGTGTAGAGACAAGGGGAAGATCATCTTTGTCCGAGAACTCCTTAGCAATAAAAAAGAAGAAGAGAACAAGCATTGTAGCTGCTATTCCTGCCATTCCACGCTGAAGAGCTAGGCTATCAGGAGAAATTATCTCGGCAATGGCGGTTATCCATGTTGGCAATGGCGGTTTCTCAAGCCTTAAATCACCATTCATTGTTGGTACAATCCAGTTCCCATCGTACACCATCTCGCGTGCAGTGACAATGTTTCGTGATTCCATGATATCAGGTACTACAACTCTGTTATTTACAAAGAATGTAATAGAACATAGAATAACGATAAACACTACCTTCCAATTGAATATTGCCTTTCCCATAGCAAGAATTTGTTTTAGTTATTTTCTAGCACCTAGATCATCATATACAGTCTGAAGAATAGCTTTTCCTCTATCTATCCTATCTGATGATTCAGATGGATCTTGATATATAACTTTATTAGAGTTATTATCATAGACGGTAACTCCAGTACTATCACGGAAAGAAAAACCATTATTAAAAGTATAAAAAGCAAACGGATATTTATAACTACTCGATAAAATATTACGACTGAAGTTGAACTTAGAATGATCAATACCCAACTGCGCAAGAAGTGTAGCAGACAAATCTGCCTGATTCATTATCTTATCGACAGCCATAGGCTCCTTTATTGCCCCTCCAAGCCATAACATAGGAATATGGTAGAACTTAGGAAGAGTGTTTAACCCCTCTTTAGGATAATAGAATCCATGATCTGCAACACATATTATAAGCAGATTATCCCATGCCGGACTTTTCTTCAGCTTATCTATAAATTTCCCAAAACACTCATCTGTATATGCAAAAGCATTTGGTATCTTATCTTTAAGACGGCTATATGGCACTTCAAAAGGTTCATGGCTGCTCAAAGTCAGGAATCCTGTATGCCATGGTTCTTTTCTCTTTTTCTCTATTTCAGAGAATAGATAATTGAAAGTGATATTATCATTTACACCCCATGCATTGCTCCTCTGTTCTGATAGAGAGAAATCCTTATCAGCAGTGGTTTTTTGATATCCTTTGCTAAGGAGGTAGCTCTTCATGTTTGTGAAGTTTATATCTCCTCCATATAGGAAGTCAGTAGTATATCCAACCTTTACAAGTTCATCTGATATAGCCGGAAGAGTCTGACTCTTAACCGGAAGTTTCATTACAGATGCAGTAGGAAGGCCCAGATACCCGCTTAAGGCACATATTGTACCTCTATCTGTACGATAGCTGTTTGCATAACAGTTTGTGAAAAATACTCCCTCCTTTGATAAACGGTTAAAATTAGGAGTGACATCCGGCAAACCTCCCAATGGCTCTATGAAAGATGCTCCAAAGCTCTCCATCAAAATCAACAAAATGTTTGGCTTTTTTGTTTTGAGGACATTGACAATGCTATCTCCGTCACTATTTGGGTAAAGCGCTTCAAACAGTTTCTCTCGCCTATCTTCATCAAAGAAATTAAACTCTTCTCCAAAATCCTGAGTCTTATTCAATGATGATAAAAGACTGAAAGTCGGATTTACTGCAGAGTGATTAAGGAACTGGTCATTAGAAAAATAGACCTGTCCAACATTTGATGTCGACTCTGTAACACCTCCACGTATGAATATGAACAATACACCTGTTGTAAGTAACATCAGCAGGGACTGTGTCACCTTACGGAATCTTGAGACGAATTTATCAGGAATAATGATTGTGAGCAGATAGCAATAGAGTGCAGCTAGCACAAGCATTGCAATAACTCTAATAATAATAAATCCCAGTGAAACACTTGCTAAGGCATCTTTGGGGAGTCCATATATAGGAATATAGATGCATCCAATTTAAATCCCCAAAAAGGATAAAGTCCACTATCTACAACAAAAAGAATGGATATAAAGAGAGCGACAAATATGTTGTATACAAATAATATCTTTTTGAATGGCAACTTCTGTGTAAAGAGTGAAATTGCCGATAGAAGTAATGGTATAACTGTAAAATACCCTGCTGTAGCAGCATCAAGGCTAGCTCCATTGTACATAACCGATATAAAATCGGATAGTGAATATATGTCAAGGTCTCCATCAAGGAGCATAAATATTGGTTTCTGTAGTACAAAGAGAGAAACCAGCATTAAAAAATAGATTATAACAAACCCGATTCTTGTTTTCATTCCTATTTCCTTCCAAAATCAGCAGGTACCTCTCCCCAAAGTTCTGTCTCCCATTTCATTATCTTAGTGGAATAACGGTTCTCTTTGAGCCATTTCTCTGCTCTTTCTATCATATTAAAAACCTCTTCGGTCTTTTTATTTCTTTCTAGTTTAGTCTTGCATTTCTTCTGCTTTACCCAACTTATAGCGTTACGGCTATCAGAGTAAATCGTCATCTCTACACCTCTCTGCTTCATCAGTGCAAGAGCGTGAACAATTGCCAAAAATTCTCCTATATTATTGGTCCCAAATATAGGACCGAAATGAAATATCTGTTGTCCGGTAAGCAGATAAACACCTCTATACTCCATAGGACCGGGATTACCACTACAAGCTGCGTCCACAGCAAGAGTATTCATATCAAAATTGTCTGGTAACCTCTTATCGTAGCTCTCTTTCTTAGAGCTCCTATTTATATATTCAAAAGGTGTGTGTGCCATAGCCTCTTCAGCCTCCTCCCTGGTAGAGAAAGATTTATACTGGGCACCTTCATATCCTTTTATCTGCAGTTGGCAGTCAGTCCAAGAATCATAGATTCCAGGACTGACACCTTTCCAAACTACATAATATTTATTTTTAGCCATGAATTACATTCTTTCCGGAACGTCGATTCCAAGTAATCCCATAGCCTCATTTATTATCTTTCCAACATTAACACTCAGTGCAAGACGGAAAATCTTAACCTGTTCATTCTCCTCACGAAGTATTGAATAGTCGTGATAGAACTGATTGTACTCTTTAACCAAATCGTATGTGTAGTTAGCAATGACAGAAGGGTTATAATCTGTTCCAGCCTGACGTACCACAGTTGCGAAATCTGCCATCAACTGTATCAGATCCTCCTCCTTATTGCTTAGTTGTATACCTGTAGCCAACTTCTCAGGTATAACAATACCCGATTCAGTAGCCTTACGCATTACCGACTGTATTCTGGCATAAGTATACTGAATAAATGGTCCGGTATTACCATTGAAATCTATAGACTCTTTAGGATTGAATGTCATATTCTTACGAGCATCAACCTTGAGTATAAAGTATTTCAATGCGCCAAGTCCTACAATACGTGATATACTATCTGACTCCTCTTTAGTAAGTCCGTCAAGTTTACCAAGTTCAGCAGATGTCTCTTTTGCAGTCTCAATCATAGACTCCATAAGGTCATCAGCATCAACCACAGTGCCCTCACGGCTCTTCATCTTACCTTCAGGAAGTTCAACCATACCATATGAGAAATGAACAAGATCTTTACCCCACTCAAAGCCAAGCTTATCAAGTAGAATTGATAGAACTTGGAAGTGGTAGTTCTGTTCGTTACCCACTACATATATCATCTTGTTGATAGGGAAGTCCTGGAAACGTAGTTTTGCAGTACCTATATCCTGCGTCATATACACAGAAGTACCATCACCACGGAGAAGAAGTTTATGGTCAAGGCCCTCTGCAGTAAGGTCAGCCCATACAGAGCCATCCTCTTTTCTGTAGAAGAATCCCTTATCCAATCCCTCTTGAACTTTGTCCTTTCCTTCAAGATAAGTTTCTGATTCATAATATATCTTGTCAAAGCTTACTCCCATCTCCTTGTAAGTCTCGTTGAATCCGGCATAAACCCATTCGTTCATCTTCTTCCATAGAGCTCTTACCTCAGGATCGTTAGCCTCCCATTTACGTAGCATCTCACGAGCTTCCTGCATAAGTGGAGATTCAGCCTCAGCTTTTGCCTTAGCCTGCTCTTCATTCATTCCTTCTGCAAGGAATTTCTCCATGAGCTCTTTAACCTCTGCTTTGTAGTGCTTGTCGAATGCTACATAGTAGTCGCCTACCAAGTGGTCACCTTTCTTTCCTGAAGTTTCTGGAGTCTCGCCATTACCATATTTCAGCCAAGCCAACATAGACTTACAGATATGAATACCACGGTCGTTAACAATATTAGTCTTAACAACCTTGTTTCCATTAGCTGCTACAATATTTGCAAGTGCATTACCAAGCAAGTTGTTACGCACATGTCCTAAGTGAAGTGGCTTGTTAGTATTTGGAGATGAATATTCAATCATTACAAGTTTAGAATCCTCTGTAGCATTTGTAAATCCAAATTTTGGATCTGAGTTTATGCTATCAAGGAGTTCAATCCAGCAATCAGATGCAATTACAAGATTTAGGAAGCCTTTTACAGCATTAAATGCAGCAATAAGCTCAGGACTATTACTTTTCAGATACTCACCAATTTCTTGAGCAGTCTGTTCTGGTCCCTTCTTTGACATTCTCAAAAAGGGGAAGACAACTAGTGTGAGGTGCCCTTCAAACTCCTTCTTGGTCTTCTGTAATTGTACCATACTTTCAGGTACTTCCTGACCATATAACGCCTTAATTGCATCAACCACAGATGCACAGAGTCTCTTTTCTATCTTCATTTCCGTCTGTTCTGTTATATTATAATGTGCAAAGATAAAAATAATCGACGTATTTTTTTACTATAAAAGCAATAAATACAATACTCTATAATTAACTAGAGGTTAAAGTGATAATTAAATCCTGCCATAATACAAAAACCCGGCTGCAGCACATTACCATAATCAATATATTCCTTATTGAATATGTTGTTAGCCTGTACAAAGAGTTTATAGTCTTTAGCATTCCACACCACTTTGGAATCAAGGAGAGAATATGGCTTGTAATCAGCTGTTCCAACAGAATTCTTACCCTCATATTTCACATAGTTCCCCTCTCTATCCTGCCAACGGAAGGACCAGTTGGCCTCCAGTTTACTCCATATTTTATGATCAAGACGTACCACAAACTTATGTTTCAGATACTCGAGAGCATATTGTGATACCTCATCCGGGTTCTCCTTCTTATCCTGATTGATATAAGTGTAACCCAAGTAGATTTCTCTGATTAATGAGTTTTCCTTGCTTAGCTCAGCAAAGTTCATTGTTACTCCCATCTCTAATCCTGTTGAGTTTATTTTGGTATGGTTTATTGAGCTCCACACCTCTTCATCAACACTTTTCACCCAATCGATGAGGTTACTTCCTCGATGATGGAAGAGCGCCGCTGTGGCATTTATTAATTGATTGTTATATTTCACACCTAACTCATATGCAGTCATCTCTTCGGGTTTGAGATTCTTATTCCCCTGGTGTGTCTCATTTGTTGTATAATATAGTTCTGTAAATGTAGGAAGCCTCAATGACCTATTCCATGAACCATAAACTTTCAGATGTGGAGTCAATCTATACGATGCATCTATACCCGGATATATTTTAAATCCATCATCATACATACTGTTTTTTGTTGCCATCATGCCGGCAGAGAGTGTAAAGTTATTCAGAAGTATGTTATGCTCAAGGTGAATACTTAGATTCGTTCTGTCTAACCCTTTTGTATATTGTCTATCTGAGCCATTGATATCCAAAGGTTTATCAAGAAGCTCTCCCAGAACTGTGCTTTTAATGTTCTCGTTTCTCATCTCTGCTCCTACAGCAGTCTTACCAAGAATAGTGCTGAAATAAGCATTTAGATTTATACCAAAAATATCTGTACGATGGTAATTGAAAGGAACTTTATCCTCACTGCCTCTTATCAGTTCGAACCTGTCTTCTCCTCTAGTCCAGTATACTACCGGTTTGAACTGAATATCTCCATTAGTCTGAGCTTGCACAGATGTGAAGAACTTACGTGTATGCTCAAATTGATTATCATATTTAGCGCTATAGAATGTGTTTGATCCATAGTTTCTGTCGCTGTATCCTGCCAGCCAATCAATATTGGCCGATGAATTAGATAATCTTCCCTGATAAAATAATTTAGATGAGTTGAAGTCGGCTGTAAGTTTTCCTTCACTGTTTCTGAGATAGCCATCACTACGGTTGTAGCTACCGGAAACCATGTTGATTACTTTGCCTGAAGATATATTCAGTTTTGCCCCTCCATTTGCACTGCCATATGATCCTGCAGAGCCAAAGATATCCACAAAATTTTTCTCCTCTTTTTTGGTAACTATATTAATAGCTCCAAGAAGTGATGATGTGCATATACCCTTGCTGCCGGGCCCTCAAGAATCTCTATTCTCTCGATATCATTGATATCTACAGGCAGGTCGACTGCATTATGACCGGTCTGCGGATCGCAGATGTTCACGCCATTAAGAAGGATGGTAATCTGATCGTAGGTACTGCCTCGCAATGAGATATCGGTCTGCATGCCTTGCATGCCTCTTTGCCGAACATCCACGCCGACAGCGTACTTTAGCAGGTCGTTAACACTCTGCACAGGGGCCTGTGCAATTGACTTACGGTCGAGTATTGTAACCATTCTTGCACCCTGGCTTACAGTCAGTGGCGCTCGCGTCGCGGTTACCTCAACCTCTTCCAATTCATATTCTCTATCATTTGCATCAGTTTTGGCATTAGCCTGAGCTTTTACCTCTGCAGGAGTTGCATAAGCAAGCATACCAACAAGCAGTACACCGATGTTTACCTCCTTACCAATACTTCTGAATACAGAGTAAGATTGGTTTGCGAAACGGCGAAAATGAATTCTTTCGCTGCTTCTTCTCTTTTTTTCTTTCATGATTAAAAATTATATTTATACCTTTTCAACAGTGAATAGGTCCATTATAAGAAAACCAGAAAAGTGGAGAAATTCTGCTCTTCCGGTTTATTCTCTTTTAAGATCTCATACACTCACTCTTTGCAGAGTGATAATGAGACCAATACAATTTTAATTTTTCTTCAATGATTCCGGAGAAACAAGTTTATATAGCTTGTCGCTAGGACGAATCTTCTCAGGAACTTTAAATGATACATGTTCCCCTTTTCTGACTATCTCAACAGGTTTAAGGTCAACTCTTGGATCTTCCAGATTTAAGAACAGAGCTCCTGTTGTAGGTCCGGTGATAAGAAGTTTCTCACCAACTTTTATCTCTCCAGCTTCAATAAGAAATTCTGCCACGCCTATATTTGAGAAGTGTTTAATAGCCTTTCCTACATATACTTTTCTCTCAGTAGCCTCTGAACCATAGTTCTTGCTCCATTCACCTAGTCTCTGTCCCAAGTAATATCCATTCCAGAAACCTCTGTTGAATACAGTCTTCAGCCTCTCATCCCATACCTTAACCTTCTCGTCAGAGAAAGTACCATCAAGACAAGACTTTATTGCCTCTTTATAGCACTCTACTACTGTACGTACATATTCAGGTCCTCTTGCCCTACCTTCTATCTTGAACACTCTCACACCTGCATCAATCATTTCGTCCATGAAGTGGATAGTCTTCAAGTCTTTAGGAGACATTATATATTTATTGTCAACCTCAAGTTCTATATCGCTCTCATTATCTTTTACAGTATACCCTCTGCGACATATCTGATTACATGCGCCTCGATTTGCCGATACATTCATCTCATGAAGACTCAGGTAGCACTTACCCGAAACAGCCATGCATAGAGCACCATGCAGAACATCTCTATTCTTACCAAGTCACCCTTAGGGCCTTTTATCTGTTCATTATGTATGGCATCATATATCTTGCGCACCTGTTTCAAATTCAATTCACGCGCAAGAACAACGACATCAGCAAACTGAGCGTAGAACTTTAAAGCCTGTGCATTACCTATATTTAACTGAGTAGAAAGATGAACCTCCTGTCCTACTTCAATACAGTAAGACATAACAGCTACGTCGGCAGCAATAACGGCACTTATCTGAGCTTCTTTAGCTGCATCCACGATTTTACGCATCAACTCAACATCCTCATCATATATTATAGTATTGATGGTAAGATAACTCTTTATAGAATGCTCTTCACAGATCTGTGCAATCTCACGCAAGTCATTAATGGTAAATGTATTTGCTGAACGTGCACGCATATTCAAACTCTCTATGCCGAAGTAAATAGAGTCGGCACCCGCCTGAATAGCAGCTGCAAGGGATTCACGAGAACCCACAGGAGCCATAATTTCAAAATCTTTTATATCCTGTTTCATATTCTTATCAATTCTGAGACTGCAAAGGTAGAGTTTTTTCTGTACTTTTGCATTGATATTAATGTTAGAAAATGAAAATACGCAATATTGACTTAGGCAAATATCCTATTTTACTGGCACCAATGGAGGATGTAACCGACCCTGCTTTCCGTCTGTTATGCAAGGAGTTCGGCGCTGACATGGTATATACAGAGTTCGTATCAAGTGATGCACTCATAAGGTCGGTAGGTAAGACTATGCAGAAACTTAACATAAGCGATACCGAACGTCCAGTGGCCATTCAGATTTATGGCAAAGAGACAGATGCAATGGTTGAGGCTGCCCAAATTGTAGAGCAGGCTAATCCCGATATTCTAGACCTTAATTTCGGCTGTCCAGTAAAAAGAGTGGCAGGAAAAGGCGCCGGTTCAGGTATGCTTCAGAACATTCCAAAGATGCTTGAGATAACGAAGGCCGTTGTTGATGCAGTAAAGATACCTGTCACTGTCAAGACAAGACTGGGATGGGACAATAACAGTAAGATTATAGTCGAGTTGGCAGAGCAGCTTCAAGATTGCGGTATAGAGGCACTGACAGTTCATGGAAGAACTCGTGCACAGATGTATACAGGCGAAGCAGATTGGACCTTGATAGGAAAGATAAAAGAGAATCCAAGGATGCGTATACCTATCATAGGTAATGGCGACGTAATCACTCCAGAGAGAGCTAAAGAGTGCTTTGATAAGTATGGAGTTGATGCTGTTATGATAGGAAGAGGCAGTTTTGGTCGCCCATGGATATTCAAAGAAGTTAAGTACTATTTACAAAATGGCGAAGAAATTGAGCGTTATCTTTCGATTGGAAACTCAATGTCCTTCGCCGACAAGTTCAAGAGAGCGTTAATCTGCTCGACGAGCGTCGTGGTATTCTTCATGTACGCCGTCACCTTGCTGCTTCTCCAATATTTAAAAATATTCCTAATTTTAAATCTACAAGGATAGCTATGTTGCGTGCTGAGACAACCGAAGAGTTATACTCGATACTCGATAAAATAAAAGAGAGTTATTACCTATAAAATATTCTATTTCCTTATATCAACACGTGCAGGGTTTCCTGAGAAAGAGATACCTCCTGCACTAGATTTTCTACCTACTATTGATTGTGAAGCGTAGCATTTTACATCGCCGGCGGAGTTTGCTTTAGCCTCAACGACTTTAGCTTTAAGACCACCTGCATCTATATCACCGCTACTTGAGGCTTCAAAGAATGCATAGTTGCAATTTCCTGAAAGTGATACATCACCCGATGAACTTGCATTTGCTCTGACCTCTTGACATTCTACACTATTCAGTGAAAAGTCGCCTGAACTGCTACAATCAGCATATAATTTATTACATTTTACATTGCCTAACAATATATTGCCACTGCTTGAAGATGATCCATCAAGATCTTGGCAATGTATATCACCACCCTTAATATCACCACTGCTAGATGCATGCAGAGAGACATTACCTCTGTTGTTTAAGCCGTTTTTAAGTATTATATCCCCACTACTTGAAGCTTTAAGAATGTTTACAGCCGGTGCACTTACTCTTACCTCCATCTTATGAGATCCAAAGTTTGTGATACTGGTATTATTCTTCATCCCTACTTTCAGCATGTCGCCTTCTTCTTCAACATAAATATAAGGAATAACATTATCAGATGCATATATCTCAACACTCCTATCACCCGATGTCTGGGTATATATAACATCTACTGAACAACTAGTTGATATTCCACTGAAATATCCAACTTTTACTTTTTGAGTGACATAGTTCTTACTTGGAACAACTCCATTAACAAAACTGCAAGAACATATTGTCAGTACTAATAGAAGAGAAAAACTGATGATTAACCGTTTCATAATATTATTATTTTGTTAATATTTCAATCAATACTTTTTAGACGGAACTAAAAGAAAAAAAGTTGCAAATAATATTTATTATTATCAAAACAACTTCCATACCAAAGTAGTAACTATCTAACTTTCAACAAAATAAAATTCGCACATATTGTTCAATAATGGACAATATGTGCGAAAATATAATTGTTTTATTAAAAACGATACTATTCTATCAGTTTTCTGAACACTCCTGATGCAAACCAACGTTTATACATCCATGTAGAAACCATATATATAAGTACTGCACTTATCCATCCTGCAAATACATCGATAAGATAATGTGCCTGAATATATACAGTAGCACAGCATAGAAGGAAATATAGCGGCAGTAGAGTATAACATAATTTCCTGTTCACTCTATAAGCCATAATCATAATAATTGTCGATATACCGACATGTGAACTAGGGAATGCAGCTGTAGGGCGTTCCCCAACCTCTTGTGAGGCCTCGACAAGGTTATAGAAGAATCCATGACTATATCCAGGCTTAGGAAGTAGTATAGAGTTATTATTAAAATAATCACCTATCGCAGGGAAGTTTTCAGCCATTACATTATCCATACCTATGGCAGGGAAATAGAACTGAGGGCCAGCTACAGGAAGAAAGATATATATAAGGTAATATATAAAGAAAGCTGTCACCAACACAAAAGATACCTTTTCGAAAAGTTCAAAACGGTATATAAAGTAGTATATTGTAACAATTGCTATCAATGGGTAATAGAAGAAATACCCCATATTGAATGGCTCACTAAACCACATTGAGGGGAACATCTCCGAAAAGTTCACTGAAGGCTGGAAAGAGAAAATGAACTGCTCTGCACTGGCGAACAGGTGATCAAGATTTGGAAAAAGTCTGTTGAACTCGAATGTGTCAGGATACCAGTAAGCTAGAAATCCCATCTGTACAGCCATCCTTGCAAATGCCGATATCCTGCATGGATATTTCTGATAAATGTATATCATGGCAAAAGTAATCAGCACTATGCATGCACGTTCAATTAACATAACACCTGGATGGTCCATCCTATTGAATAGGAAGAATATCATCACTGTAGTAACAGCATTGTATATTAAGCTAATACTCTCTACTGCAAAAAGACCATTTTTCTGATCTACACGCTTGAACCAATTTAAATCCATCCTTCTTTTTTATACCATTCAATTATTTCCTTAACCCCTTTCTCCAGAGGATATTGAGCTTTATAACCAAGTTCATCTTTCAACGGGCTTATATCACATCGCCAGTTACGTTGTTTCATTATTTTATACTTATCTGCATTCAAAGTACTTGCCTTTCCCATAAGTTTTGCAAAAAATTCTGACAGCAAAGATACTATTTTCAGAATAAATAAAGGACATTTGATATGAAGTACATGATTAATGCCTAACTCCTTCTGTATTAAATCAGAGAAGTCACGACTTGAATAGACACATTCATCACTTATAAAATAGCTTCTCTGTGCTACCTCCTTCTCTATAGAGAGGAATATTGCCTGAATAACATCCTTGACATATACAAATGTTATATCCTGACGGGAAAAACCAGCCGCAAAATCTATATGCTGCTTAATTGATTTTACCATTAAGAAATAATCTTTCTCACGAGGTCCATAAACACCTGTAGGACGTAAAATAATATATGGGAATCTCGGAATGCTCTTGATATACTCCTCAGTCTTTATCTTACTCTCACCGTATGCCGTATTTGGTCTTGGAGTATCCTTTTCCGAAATAGGCTGGAAACATTTCTCATGAATAGGCCCGAATATACTCAATGAGCTTATATATATAAATTTATCGGGAGTCATTCCGCTCTCTTCAAGTGCCTCTATAAGGTTCCTAGTTGCTATATAGTTCCCTTTATCAAAGCCATCTTTGTCCTTACTCTTTGTCACTCCACCACAATGAACAATATAATCCCATTTGCCATTTTTCTCTTTAAAGTCAAGCAATTCAGACAATAGCTTTGCCTTATCATTAAAGTCTAGAGTAACAAATCCCAATTCAGGCTGTTTCAGATATTTTCTGCTACTGCTTTTCCTCACGCCTGCCCATGTATGATAACCTCTCTCTATTGCACCTTCTACAATAAAGCTACCTATAAAGCCACTTGCTCCTGTAATCAAGACCTTATTTGCCATAACTTGATAAAGTCAAACTTTTTTTGTGGTTCAACATGCAAACCTAAATTGGATTAATAATAAAATTAGACAAAGATAAATCTTTATTCAACATTAAATCAAAAAAGAGGTAGTTATTGAACATGCCATTAAAATATTTTGTTTACTTTGTAGTAATATACTACGTAATTGCATACGCTATGTCTAAAAAGAAAGATAAAAAAGGTGGTAAGAGAATAAATAAAAGCGAACTCTCTGAACGCTTGGTAAACTATCTCTACACAAAAGTCAATGAATCGTTGACCACTAAACAGATTTTCAGAGACCTTAACCTAACCACACACCCATTAAAGATGCTCTGCTCAGATATTATAAGCGAGATGATGGATGATGGTTTATTGACCATGACTGAGAAAGGTCAGTTTAAACTGAATGACCACGGGCTTATTATGACTGGTAAATTCCAAAGGAAGAGTAATGGTAAGAACTCGTTCATTCCTGATGATGGAAGTGAGACCATATTCATTGCCGAAAGAAATTCAGCACATGCAATGAACAATGACAAGGTCAAGATTGCCCTATTTGCAAAGAAGAAGAATAAAGAAGCCGAAGGTGAAGTTATTGATATTCTTGAGAGAGCAAACGACACCTTTGTCGGTACTCTAAAAGTAGATAAATATTATGCGTTCCTGCTTACTGAAAACAGGACTCTTGCTAACGATATTTTTATCCCTAAGGATAAACTGAAAAGCGGAAAGAATGGAGATAAAGCTGTTGTGAAGGTTATAGAGTGGCCTGACCAAGCTAAGAATCCTATAGGACAAGTTATTGACATACTTGGCCAAGCCGGAGATAACACAACAGAGATGCATGCCATCCTTGCTGAATTCGGACTCCCTTATGTCTACCCTAAGAGCGTGGAAGAGGCTGCCGATAAGATTCCTACTGAGATAACCGAAGAGGATTTGGAGGGAAGAGAAGACTTTCGCGATGCCGTCACATTCACTATTGACCCAAAAGATGCTAAAGACTTCGACGATGCCCTATCTATACGTGAGATAAAGAGCGGACTATGGGAGATTGGTGTACATATAGCAGATGTAACACACTACGTAAAAGAGGGAAGCATAATCGATAAGGAGGCAGAGAAACGTGCCACATCGGTTTACCTGGTAGATAGGACAATACCTATGCTACCTGAGAAACTGAGTAACGGTCTCTGTTCGCTAAGACCTGACGAAGAGAAACTCACATACTCTGTTATCTTCACGATGAACGAAAAAGGTGAGGTCAAAAACTCGCGCATCACAAAGACTATCATAAAGAGTAACCGCCGATTTACTTATGAAGAGGCACAGGAGATAATAGAGACAGGAAAGGGTGATTATAGCAATGAGCTACTTGAACTGAACAAACTTGCACAGATATTAAGAGCTCAAAGGCTTTCAAATGGTGCTATAGACTTCGACCGTGTAGAGGTAAGATTCGAGATAGATGAGACAGGAAAACCCGTAAGCGTATATTTCAAAGAGTCTAAAGAGGCTAACAAGCTTATCGAAGAGTTCATGCTTATGGCAAACAGGTCAGTGGCTGAATATGTAGGTAAGGTTCCTAAGGACAAGAAAGCTAAAGTATTCCCGTATCGTATACACGACCTTCCAGATCCTGACAAACTTGAGAATCTGAACTTCTTCATTAACCGTTTCGGATATAAGATAAGAACCTCAGGAAGTAGTAAAGAGGTAGCTAAATCAATAAACAAACTGCTTCATGACATAAATGGTAAGAAGGAGAGTGAACTTATTGAGACTGTCTCTTTGAGAGCTATGCAGAAAGCACGCTATTCAACCGATAATATCGGCCACTACGGACTTGCATTCGATTTCTATACACATTTCACATCACCTATTCGTCGTTTTCCGGATATGATGGTTCACAGATTACTTACTAAGTATCTGGCAGGAGGACGTACAGTGCAGAAAGATAAATATGAGGAGTTATGTGTACACAGTTCTGAGATGGAGCAAATTGCAGCAAATGCAGAGAGAGCATCAATTAAATACAAACAGGTGGAATATATGTCTGAACGCATTGGAAAAGAGTTCGATGGCATTATATCAGGAGTTACTGAATGGGGCCTATATGTTGAGGTTGATGAGAGCAAGTGCGAAGGAATGGTTCCTATGCGTGACCTTGCCGACGACTATTACGATTTCGATGAAAAGTGTTACTGCCTGACAGGAAGGAAAAAACATAAGAAATATAGCCTTGGAGATCATGTAACAATAAAAGTGGCTAAAGCTAATCTTGAGAAGAAACAACTCGACTATACTTTAGTTGAAGATATTCATGAAAAAAAGAGTAAATAATTGACTAAAAAAAATTAAGAAGTGCAGAGTGATAATATTTATCCTTTGTACTTCTTTTTTATGTTATTACAACAGATATTAATCCTATGACGTAGGATATTAATCCTAAAGCTTAGGACAATAATCCTAAGGCTTAGGATAAAGGATTTGTTAAATAAATCTACTTTACCCTTCTATTAAGTTGGTTGTTTGCTTTAGTTAGTTTTGACTTCCCAACTCTCTTTCCACTACTCTTCTTTGCCGAATTACTTTTTGCTTTAGTTGCAAAAGGATTATTCTTATTTACCATACACTTTATTACAAATTATAAACAAAAGTAATCTTAAATATCTACTTCTTCAATATAATTGCTACTTTTGCTGAAATATTAATTTAATAAGATGACATCTTCAAACCATACATTGATATTGACCGAGGTTGTCAAGGAACTTTCCGACAGCAAATCGTATCAGGGATTGTTCCATCAGCATAATGATGGAGAACCTTTGCCATCTGCAAAAGTTCTGAAGAATATCATAGAGCTGGCACGCTCAGTAATATTTCCAGGATATTTTGGAAATTCTACCATAAACAGTCAGACTATAAGTTACCACATAGGAGTAAACTTAGAGAAGCTGTTCAACTTGCTTACAGAACAAATTCAGGCAGGCCTCTGCTTTTCTCATACATCCGAAGATAAGGATGAAAACAAGTGCAGAGAAAAAGCATCATCTCTGGCTGCAAAGTTTATAAGTAAACTTCCTGAAATGAGAAGAGTACTAGCTACAGATGTGGAAGCTGCTTACTATGGAGATCCTGCTGCTACAGGTTTTGGAGAGATTATAAGTTGTTATCCGGCTATACGTGCCATAAGTAACTACAGAATTGCTCATGAGCTACTTCTTCTTGGTGTTCCTTTAATCCCTAGAATAATAACTGAGATGGCACATTCGGAAACTGGAATAGATATACATCCGGGAGCAAAGATTGGAGACCATTTCACAATAGACCATGGCACAGGTGTAGTTATCGGTGCAACAAGCATAATCGGCAATAATGTTAAATTATACCAAGGAGTTACATTAGGTGCAAAAAGTTTCCCGCTAGATGATGACGGAAACCCAATAAAGGGAATACCTCGTCATCCTATCATTGGGAACAATGTTGTAATCTACTCAAATGCAACAATTCTTGGACGTATCACTATCGGAGAAGGAGCTACAGTAGGAGGCAATATCTGGGTTACCGAGGATGTAGAGCCAGATGCCAGAATAGTTCAGAAGAAATAAGATAAAAATATAGAAATAAGTAATGGGCTTTGGTATGTTATTACCAAAGCCCATTTTTAATATATGCTTATATAAGAACTCCTTAACTTATAGCTCATTATATAATGATACTATTTAACTTATTAATAGAACAATAATAAACCCAATCGTTGAGCTGCTCAGTATTTTTGATTAAATTTGCGCAATAATTTGAAATTACGTAATTTTCATAAAGATGAAGGAAGAATTCGAGCTTATAGCCAAGACTTTTCAGGGACTTGAAGAGGTATTGGCAAAAGAACTCACAGAACTGGGCGCAGGGGATATTGAGATAGGCCGCCGCATGGTATCGTTTACCGGTGATAAAGAGATGATGTATAAAGCAAACTTTTGTTTGCGCACCGCAATCAGAATATTAAAACCTATAAAACATTTTACAGCCAACAATGCTGACGAAGTTTACAATGGCATAAAAAATATAAATTGGGAAGATTATTTGGATAATGATAAGAGTTTCTCTGTTGATTCAGTTGTATTCTCTAATGAATTCCGCCATTCTAAATTTGTGGCATATAAGGTTAAAGACGCCATAGTAGATTACTTCCGTGAAAAGACAGGCAACCGTCCTTCTGTTAGAATCAACAATCCTGATATTGCAATAAACTTCCACGTTGCAGAGAACAAGTGTACTCTCTCTCTGGATAGTAGTGGTGAGTCACTGCACCGCCGTGGATATCGCCAGGAAGCTGTTGAAGCTCCACTTAATGAGGTACTTGCAGCAGGAATGATTATGATGACAGGCTGGAATGGTGAATGTGACCTTATAGATCCGATGTGCGGTTCGGGAACAATACCGATCGAGGCTGCACTCATTGCTCGTAACATCTCTCCGGGAGTATTCAGAAAAGAGTACGCCTTCGAAAAATGGAATGACTTCGACCAAGATCTGTTCGATAGAGTTTATAATGATGACTCAACAGAAAGAGAGTTCGAACATAAGATATATGGATTTGACAACAGCCCTAAGGCAAATGAGATTGCTACTCACAATATAAAGGCTGCAGGTGTAAGCAAAGATATTGTACTACGAATCCAACCATTTCAACAGTTTGAACAACCTAAAGAGAAGAGCTTAATCATAACCAACCCTCCTTACGGAGAGCGTATATCAACTAATGACCTATTAGGATTATATCAGATGATAGGCGAAAGATTGAAACACTCTTTTATAGGAAATGAGGCATGGGTATTGAGCTACAGAGCTGAATGTTTTGATCAGATTGGTTTGAAACCATCTGTGAAGATTCCTCTTTTCAATGGTTCATTGGAGTGTGAATTCAGAAAATATCAAATCTTCGACGGAAAGTTCAAAGAGTTCAAGGCAGACAAAAACGATGGTTCTTTAAATGAGGGAACATTCGACGGAGGTTCTGACATAAGAAAATCGGACGATTCTAGACCTAGAAGAAGTTTTGGGGATGGTGACGATAAACCAAGAAGAAGCTTTAGAGACTCAAAGGATGGTGAAAGAAGAAGTTTCTCATCTAGAGAAGATAGACCTAGAAGAAGTTTCGGAGAGTGTGAAGATAAGCCTATAAGAAGCTTCAGAGACTCTAAAGATGGCGAAAGAAGAAGTTTCTCATCTAGAGAAGACAGACCTAGAAGAAGTTTCGGAGAGGGTGAAGATAAGCTAGGAGAAGTTTCAGGGACTCTAAAGATGGTGAAAGAAGAAGTTTCTCATCTAGAGAAGATAGGCCTAAAAGAAGTTTTGGGGATGGTGACGATAAACCAAGAAGAAGCTTTAGAGACTCAAAGGATGGTGAAAGAAGAAGTTTCTCATCTAGAGAAGATAGACCTAGAAGAAGTTTCGGAGAGGGTGAAGAAAAACCAAGAAGAAGCTTCAGAGATTCTAAAGATGGAGAAAAAAGAAGTTTCTCATCTAGAGAAGACAGACCCAGAAGAAATTTCGGAGAGGGCGAAGATAAGCCAAGAAGAAGTTTCAGAGACTCTAAAGATGGAGAAAGAAGAAGTTTCTCATCTAGAGAAGATAGACCTAGAAGAAGTTTCGGAGAGGGTGAAGATAAGCCTAAAAGAAGCTTCCGTAGTTCGGATGACAAACCAAGAAGAACTCCAAAGAGAGATATATAAAGATAATAACTATATCTAAATTAATTTATCAGCAATGAAATCACGAGATTTTCTGCTTTTACTCTTTTTATCAATATTCACTACGACAATGGCACAAGAGAAGAAAAGTTTTACTTTGGAAGATTTGATGCCTGGAGGTAGTAACTATTACAACCTACAACCAAAAAATGAGTGGTATGAGTGGTGGGGTGACAAAGCATGCATGAAGCTCGGCATAGATGATATTCAAGGTATTTGGACAGGCATAGATGGCAATAAGGCAGGTAGCAGATTTACTGTCATTACATTAGAAGAGGTAAATAACTTGTTAGTGAAAAATGGTTTATCTAAAATAAGCCATTTCTACAATGCAAGTTTCCCTTTTGACAAGAAAAGGCCTGACGATAAAATGCTTCTTGTAAATACTAAATCGGATAGAGTCTTAATAGATTGGGCAAAAAAGGCGATTGTTTGGAGCCAAAAAAGAGATGAGAAAGGAGCAAATGAGGATTGGAATACTTTGAGCAGAAATCTCGCTTTCACTATTGATAATAATCTATATATAAAAACTGCAGATGGCAAACAGTATCAGGTAACAGACGAACCTGACGGAATAGTATGCGGACAATCTGTTCACCGTAACGAGTTTGGCATAACAAAAGGTACCTTCTGGTCGCCTAAAGGTAATAAGCTTGCTTTTTATAGCATGGACCAAAGTATGGTTACTGACTATCCTCAGGTAGATATATCGAAAAGAGTTGCTGAACTTGTACCCGATAAATACCCTATGGCGGGAATGACAAGCCATAAGGTCAAGGTTGGTATATTTAATCTATCAACTCAGAAAAGTGTATACCTAGATACTGGTGACAATACAGACAAATATTACACATGCATAAGCTGGTCGCCAGATGAGAAGAACATCTATCTAGTTGAGTTGAACAGAGACCAGAACTGCGCTGAGCTGATAAAATTTGATGCTTCTACGGGTGAAAAATTGATGACATTGTTCCGAGAGGAACATCCTAAATATGTTGAGCCTTCACATCCTCTTACTTTCCTTCCTTGGGATGATAGCAAATTTATCTATCAGAGTCAAAGGGATGGGTTCAATCACCTATATCTTTACAACACTAACGGGAAGGAGATAAAACAGTTAACGAGTGGTAAGTGGCTTGTTCTGGATTTACTTGGTTTCAACATAAAAGATAAAGAGGTTATAATATCAAGTACTGAGATATCTCCGCTGCAGAGCAATATCTTTGGTGTGAACATTGCAAATGGCAAACGACATCTTATAGGTGAAAAAGATGCATACAACAGCCCTATGCTATCACATGGAGGAGGATTCGCTCTCAATAAGTTTACATCACACAATGTGCCTAGAACAATTGAACTTATCTCTACTTCTGCGAAAGGCAGGAAGTTCAATTTGACTCTTCTATCTCAGGAAAACCCTATGAAGGATTACAAGATGCCTGAGATAACTGTTGGAACAATTAAGGCTGCTGATGGCATTACAGATCTTTATTACCGAATGGTGAAACCTATAGACTTTGATGCCAAAAAGAAATATCCTGCTGTGATATATGTATATGGTGGTCCTCATGCACAGCTTATACACAACACACTAAACTACGATACCCGTGGATGGGATATCTATATGGCTCAGAAAGGTTATATAGTATTTACTGTCGACAACCGCGGAAGCGAGAACAGAGGACTTGAGTTCGAAAATGTTACATTCCGTAATCTTGGTACAGAAGAGATGAAGGACCAGATAAAAGGTGTAGAGTTTCTTAAGTCACTTCCTTATGTTGATGCAGATAAACTTGGAGTTCATGGATGGAGCTTTGGCGGATTCATGACAACAAACCTTATGCTAACTTATCCTGAGATATTTAAGGTTGGTGTAGCCGGAGGTCCGGTTATAAACTGGGAATATTACGAAATAATGTATGGAGAGAGATATATGGACAAAGCACAAGATAATCCAGAAGGTTACAAGAAAGCCAACCTCACCTTGAGAGCAGGCAATTTGAAGGGTCGTCTTGAGATTATTATCGGTGGTAATGACCCTGTATGTGTACCACAGCACAGCTACTCCTTCCTTCGTGCTGCTATTGATGCAGGTGCGCAGCCTGATTTCTTTGTTTATCCAGGTAGCGAACATAATATGGTGGGAAAAGATAGAGTGCACTTATATGAACATATAACAAGATACTTTGAAGATCATTTGAAATAATTATATATCATGAAACTTTTACTCTTAGGTTCAGGAGGACGTGAACATGCCCTTGCTTGGAAAATAGCTCAAAGTCCTAAAATCGAGAAACTTTTTATTGCTCCAGGAAATGCTGGCACAAGAAATGTAGGCGAAAATGTAGACGTCAACCCTACTGATTTTGATGCTGTAAAAGCATTTGTCCTTAATAATTGCATCGACATGGTCATAGTAGGACCTGAAGATCCATTGGTAAAAGGTATTTATGACTACTTCAAGAATGATGAAGAGTTGAAAGGTATACCTGTTGTTGGTCCTTCAAAAGCTGGTGCTGAATTAGAAGGCAGCAAAGAATTTGCAAAAGGATTTATGATGCGTCATAACATCCCTACTGCAAGGTACAAGAGCATTACATCTGCTAATATTGAAGAGGGAATAGAGTTTCTTGAGTCACTTGAAGCTCCTTACGTTCTTAAAGCTGACGGACTATGCGCCGGGAAAGGTGTTCTTATACTTCCTACACTTGATGAGGCTAAGAAGGAACTTAAAGAGATGCTTGGAGGTATGTTCGGCGATGCATCATCAACAGTAGTTATTGAGGAGTTCCTCAGCGGAATAGAGTGCTCTGTTTTCGTTATGACAGATGGCAAGAACTATAAAATATTACCTGAAGCAAAGGATTACAAGCGTATCGGTGAAGGAGATACCGGCTTGAATACCGGAGGCATGGGTAGTGTATCACCAGTACCTTTTGCAACTAAAGAGTGGATGGCAAAGGTTGAAGAGAGAATCATCAAACCAACCATCAACGGACTCGCAGAAGAGAAGATTGAATATAAAGGCTTTATCTTCCTTGGACTTATAAACGTTAAGGGCGAACCTATGGTCATTGAGTACAATGTAAGAATGGGTGATCCTGAAACAGAGAGTGTTATGTTAAGAATTGAAAGTGACCTGGTAGATCTATTCGAAGGTATAGCAGAGAATAATCTTAACACTAAAGAGCTTAAAGTAGACAAGCGTTCGGCTGTATGCGTTATGCTTGTATCTGGTGGATATCCTGAACACTACGAAAAAGGATTTGTTATAAATGGCATTGATGATGTTAAAGATAGCATCGTCTTCCATGCAGGTACAACTGTGAAAGATGGTAATGTAGTAACTAATGGCGGACGAGTAATAGCAGTAAGTTCATATGGAACTGATAAAGCAGAAGCTTTAGCTCTATCATTCCAAAGTGCGAACAAAATAGACTTTGAGAAAAAATATTTCCGTTCTGATATAGGAGCAGATTTATAATAATATCTATTTGATGAAGAAAAGAAACAAAATACAGACAGCCATTGCAACGGGAAGGTTTACTCTTCCCGTTGTGGCTATTATTGTTTTGTTTATCTGGCTGATAAGTATGGGGCCAGGGACGGAGGTTATCAATATGTTACTCTTTGCAGCAACAGGATATCTCCTTATAGAGCTTAATACAACCTTCTCTTTAATCAGAGTAAGAACAACACTGCATGTCAGCATCTATTGGATAGCTACATCAGTATGTATATTCCTGCACCCATTTAATGCCTCAAGCTTTATCCCATTGCTATTCACAGCCTCACTGTTCTTCTTTCTGAATAGCTATGAGCATGCAAACCCTGCTCCATCAATATTTTCTTCAGCACTATTCTTAAGTGCAGCAAGCATTCTCTTCCCATACATCATATATTACGCACCACTTCTAATCTTATCGATGATAAGTTTCAGGTGCATGAATGTAAAGAGCATTTTAGCTGCCTTGATAGGACTAGCTACTCCTTACTGGTTCTTTTTTGCTTATACTTTTCTTACTGATAATACCGATATATTCTTTTTACCATTTGCAGAGATCACCAAAATATCTCCAATGGATTTCAGCAAAGTCGGTTTGGGCGAGATTGTAACATCAATAGTAATACTTTCTCTCTCATTCATATGTTCAATATACTATATCAGTTCATCATATCTAGACAGAATTAGGAGCAGAGCATCCTTGACATTCATTATATTAATTGAATTGTGGGGCGTTGTACTATGGCTATTATATCCTAGTACCACAGTGGGAATAATGCAGATTCAAATTTTATGCTATTCCCTTCTTGCCGGACATTTCTTTGCTGTTAATAAAAACAGGTTCTCTAACATTTTCCTTATTATAACTATTATTTGTTTTATCTTTTTAGCTGTATTCAATATATGGACGCAATTCTTCAGTTTTTTATAGATTGGGGTTACCTAGGAATGTTTATAAGTGCTTTTGCTGCCGGTAGCATACTACCTTTCAGCTCTGAAGCTGTACTTGTAGCTTGTATAGGTCTTGGCCTTGATCCCGTTCTTAGCACAATAGCAGCTACTGCAGGTAATGTTGGAGGCGAGATGACATGTTACTGGATGGGACACCTAGGTAAACGGGAGTGGATAGAGAAATATCTTAAGGTAGAAAAAGATAAGTTGGAAAAAGCCGAGAGATTCATTCATGGACGTGGTGCTTGGATGGCATTCTTCTCTTTTATACCTATTATAGGAACTGCAGTAGTAGTTGTATTGGGACTTATGAGATCTAATACATGGATTGTATTGCTAGCTATGACACTGGGAAAAGCTTTGAGATATATAATAATTGTTTGGGGTGTGTTAGAAGCCTCATCTCTTATTAAGTAAATTATGATTGAAATAGAAAGAACAGACGACGGAAGTAATACTATATTTGTACCTGAATTGGATGAGCACTACCACTCTACCAAGGGAGCATTTACTGAATCGAAATATATATTTATAGAACAAGGATTCAACCATTCAGCAAAGAATAGTATCTCAATATTAGAGATAGGATTCGGAACCGGACTAAATGCCATCCTTACATATATTGAAGCTGAAAAGAGAGGTGTTGAGACAATTTATGATTCTATAGAGAAATATCCTCTCAAGAAAGAGGCAGTTGACCAACTGAATTACATCCCTCTAATTGGAGAAGAGAATAGAGAGAGATTTGAAGAAATACATAACTGCCAATGGGATAATGATGTTACGCTATCTCCATTTTTTACCTTGCATAAGATAAATGGAGATTTCACCTCGTTTGATTTCAGCAGAGAGTATGATGTGATATATTTCGATGCCTTTGCACCGGAAAAACAGCCGGAGATGTGGACGCAAGAGATTTTTGATGAGATGTACAGTCTATTAAGACCTGAAGGAGTTATTACAACTTATTGTGCCAAAGGGATTATACGAAGAATGCTTCAAGCAGCTGGCTTTAAAGTGGAACGACTGCCTGGACCACCTAACGGAAAGAGAGAGATATTACGTGCCACGAAAATATAATGATTATGAAGAAGCTTTTTTTTATATTTATTTTATTGATAACATTTGTGGGATGCACTGAAAAAAGAGCAAATAATGATAAGCCTACAATAACTGTCACACTTGAGCCATTAAGATATTTCACCTCAGCAATAGCAGGTGATAAATTTGATGTCGTAAGTATGGTTCCTGAGGGAACAAGCCCTGAAACTTACGACCCTACTCCACAACAACTTGTGAGTCTGGGAAAAAGCATAGCATACCTAAGAATAGGATACATCGGATTCGAACAGGTATGGATGGATAAACTTGAGGAAAATAATCCTAAACTTAAAGTATTCAATACCTCTGAAGGTGTGGAACTTATCGGAGAAGAGAAAGATGCACATGAGCATAGTCATGAAGGACATAACCACGCAGGTGGTGTTGACCCACATATATGGAACTCAACTACCAATGCTGCTATTATTTCAAGAAATATATATAATGCTCTTTGTGAGCTATCACCAAAGGATAAAGAGTATTTCACTGCGAGGCTAGACTCTATGAATAATCTATTCAAAGATGTTAACGTAGAGATAAAAGGCTTACTAGAAAACTCAGACTCAACATTTCTAATATATCATCCTGCTCTGAGCTACTATGCAAAAGAGTATGGATTGAAGCAGATTAGCATGGAAGATGGTGGTAAGGAGCCTACTCCTAACTCACTGAAGAGACTAATAGACAGCAGCAAGGCAGATAAACCTCATGTAATATTCATACAGAAAGAGTTTGACACTAGAAACGCAGAAATTATTGCCAAGGAGTTAAAACTGAACATAGTGATAATAAATCCTCTAAGTTATAATTGGGTAAAAGAGATGTTGGAACCTGCTAAAGCATTGAAACATAATGAATGAAATAATATCTCTAACTAATATATCAGCCGCTTATGAAAATAAGAGAGTGCTGACTGACGTAAATCTGAATATATACGAGAAGGATTTCCTTGGGCTTATAGGACCAAATGGAGGAGGAAAGACAACACTAATAAAAATTATCCTGGGTTTGATAAAGCCTGTTTCAGGAGAGATACATTTTTATGAAAATGGGAAAGAGATAGAGGAGATAACTATGGGATATCTTCCTCAATACAGCTCCATTGACAAGGAATTTCCAATATCGGTTTATGACGTTGTACTTTCCGGATTGAGTAAGCAGAAGTCTATTCTTCATAAATATACAGAGGAGCAACATAAAAAGGTTGCCGAAGTTATTGAACGCATGGGGCTTGAAAAAATTCAACAGAAAGCTATTGGGAAACTTAGTGGCGGACAGTTACAGAGAGCTCTTTTGGGAAGAGCTTTGGTATCGGATCCTAAAGTGTTGATACTGGATGAACCAAATACATACATTGATAAGCGTTTCGAGGCTAAACTATATTCTCTGTTGGGAGAGATTAACAAAGAGAGAGCAATAATCCTTGTCAGTCATGATATAGGAACAGTTCTGCAAAATGTGAAGAGCATAGCCTGTGTAAATGAAGAGGTTGATTATCACCCAGATAACGAAGTTCCTGCTGAATGGTTGGAAGAGCACTTCGGTTGCCCTATAGAGTTGCTTGGTCATGGTTCATATCCGCATCGTATATTGAAATGTCATCATGAGCATGAACATAGCCATAACGATGACTGAACAATGCTAAATAAGGTAATTTAATATCAAAATTTTATTATAACTTTATTATCTTTGTTCGAAATTTGAAATTAATATAACAATAATATTTACATGAAACGTTACAACCTGGTAAACAACATTGTAGGTTGGATGGCTTTTTTAGTCGCAGCAATAACTTACTGCATGACTATAGAACCCACAGCCAGTTTTTGGGATTGTCCTGAATTCATAACAACGGGGTATAAATTAGAAGTAGGTCATCCACCCGGAGCACCATTCTTCATGTTGACTGCCAACCTATTCAGCCAATTTACTAGTGACCCATCGCAAGTGGCTATGATGGTAAATACCATGAGTGCACTGATGAGCGCTGCATGTATTTTATTCCTTTTCTGGACAATCACACATCTTGTAAAGAAACTTATATGTCCTGATGAGAGTGAGATGACTCTTACCAAGCTTATAACAATTATGGGCTCCGGCATTGTAGGTGCTTTGGTGTACACATGGAGCGACACATTCTGGTTCAGTGCTGTAGAGGGCGAGGTATATGCATACTCAAGTCTCTTTACTGCTCTCGTTTTTTGGCTTATTTTGAAATGGGAAGATGTTGCCGATCAAGATCATAGTGACCGTTGGCTTGTTCTTATAGCATATCTCACCGGATTATCAATTGGTGTCCATCTGCTAAACTTATTGTGTATCCCTGCTATAGTGCTTGTATACTACTACAAAAAGAGACCTGACGCAGATCTTAAAGGTAGCCTTATTGCACTATTACTGTCAATGGTAATAGTAGCAGCTGTTCTTTATGGTATTGTACCTGGTGTTGTAAAAGTTGGAGGATGGTTTGAACTATTCTTTGTAAACACATTATCAATGGCTTTCAACACAGGTCTAATTATATATATCATTGTTCTGGCAGCCTCAATTATTTGGGGTATCTACGAAAGCTACCAGCAGAAGAGCAAGAAGAGAATGAACTTATCTTTCCTACTTACTGTAGCTCTTTTAGGCATTCCTTTCTATGGACATGGAACAAGTAGCATATTGATCGGTTTAGTTGTATTAGGAGTATTGGCACTATATCTTTTTGGGAAAATATTCAAGAAGTATGGTATCAGTGCACGTACACTAAACACTTCACTTCTTGCTATAATGATGATTATGATTGGATACTCATCTTATGCACTCATCGTGATACGTTCTATAGCAAATACTCCAATGGATCAGAATTCACCAGAAGATATTTTCACTCTAGGCGAATATCTAGGACGTGAACAGTATGGTACACGACCACTTTTCTATGGTCAGACATACAACTCTAAACCTCAGTTAAAAGAGGTTGACGGTGGCTGCATGTATGATGTTGAAGAGGGTGCTCCTATCTATCAGAGAAAAGAGAAATCTTCTAAAGATGAGAAAGATAGCTATGAGGTAGTACGCAACAGAACAGAATATAAGTATGCACAGAATATGTTATTCCCTCGAATGTACAGCGATGCCCATGCCGGAGCTTATGAAAGCTGGCTTGGTGGAGTAGAGGGTAAACAGGTGCCATACGACCAATGCGGTCAGAGCATAATGGTTAAGATTCCTACTCAGGTAGATAATATAAGGTTCTTCTTGATGTATCAGGTAAACTACATGTATTGGAGATACTTTATGTGGAACTTTGTAGGAAGACAGAACGATATTCAGGGACAGGGTGAAATAGAGCATGGAAATGTACTCACAGGTATTACATTCATTGATAACATGTTCTATGGCGATCAGTCACTGCTTCCTAGTGATCTTAGAAACAACAAGGGACATAATGTATTCTTTGGACTGCCACTGTTACTTGGTCTTATAGGACTTTTTTGGCAAGCTTACAAAGGAGAGAAAGGTATAAAGCAGTTCTGGGTTGTATTCTTCCTTTTCTTCATGACAGGCCTTGCAATTGTATTATACCTTAACCAGACTCCGCAGCAGCCCCGAGAAAGAGACTATGCCTATGCAGGCTCGTTCTACGCATTCTCGATATGGATTGGTATGGGTGTTGCAGCGCTGGCACAGATATTAAGTAAGAAGTTATCAGCTAGAACTTCAGCTATAATAGCAAGTGTACTTGGAATCTGTGTTCCTATACAGATGGTAAGTCAGACATGGGATGACCACGACAGAAGTGGCAGATATGCAGCACGTGACTTTGGATCAAACTACCTGAACACTCTTCAGGATGAGGGAAATCCTATAATATTCACTAATGGCGATAACGATACATTCCCATTGTGGTACAACCAGGAGACTGAAGGAATGAGAAAAGATGTAAGAGTGTGCAACTTGAGCTATCTGCAGACAGACTGGTATATTGACCAGATGAAACGTCCTGCTTATGACTCTCCTTCAGTGCCAATTAACTGGAACCGTTTGCAATATGTACAAGGTCAGAATGAGGCCGTACAAATTCAGCCTGAGGTTATGGAAAGCCTTAAGAACTATTACAAACAAAACCCTAAAGAGGCAGCTAAAGAGTTCGGTGATAACCCATATGAACTAAAGAATATCATGAAATATTGGGTACGCTCACCAAAAGAGGGATTGCAACTCATTCCTACCGACAGCATCGTAATTAAGATTGATAAGGAGGCTGTTAAACGTTCCGGAATGATGATTCCAGACTCTTTGAAAGGTAACATACCTGACTACATGACTATATCATTAAAAGGTAAGAGGGTACTCTACAAGAGTGAGTTGATGATGCTAGAGATGCTTGCAAATACTAACTGGGAACGTCCGATATATATGGCTATCACTGTTGGAGAAGAAAACCGTCTGAATCTAGACAACAGCTTCATGCAGGAGGGTCTTGCTTATAGAATAACACCATTCAATACAACAGCTCTGAATGCAACTATTGATTCAGAGAAGATGTACGATAACTTGATGCACAAGTTCAAGTTTGGTGGTATAGAAAACCCTAATGTTTATCTTGATGAAACAGTTCTCAGAATGTCTCAGACTCATAGAAGAATGTTCATACAGGTTGCAACTCAGCTTATAAAAGAGGGTAAGAAGGAAAAAGCTCTTAAGGCTCTTAACTACTGCCAGAAAGTAATCCCATCTAAAACAGTTCCTCATGACTATATAATGAGTAGTTCTAAGGAGATGGCTCAAGATTACTTGGCTCTTGGAGAGACAACAATGGCTGATGCTATTCTGAATGAACTTGCCAACAAGTCTGTGGAATATATTACATGGTATCTTAGCCTTAATGACAAACAGCTTGCAGGTTCATATGAGGATGTTGTCCGCAACTTCTATATTTTGGATGATGTGAATAAGCTTCTTATACAATCACATAATATGGCTGTTAAGTCAAAAGAGGGTAAGAGCAATGATATGGCTTCTCACTATACAAATAAGTTTGAGCAGCTATATAAGATATTCAACTCAAGAGCTGGAGTTATAAAGAGATAATTTTACACATGAGATTGTGCAATTATTTATAAAATAAAAACAGATCATTAAAATGCTCCATAAGCAGTAGATTCTACTTTAGGACATTTTAATGGTCTGTTTTTTATATATTTTGAAATTTCATTAAAAAACTAATAAAATGCTTATTGAACAACCCCCTCTAATACTACGTTGGCTATATCCTAAAGCATTATGGCGAATGGACAGAAACGATAAATCTGTTTATCTGACATTTGATGATGGACCTATCCCGGAAATCACACCATGGGTGTTAGATTTATTAGATAAGTATCAGATTAAAGCCACTTTCTTCTTAGTAGGAGATAACGTAAGAAAACATCCCGAAGAGTTCAAAATGATACTAGAAAGAGGACACAGAGTAGGGAATCACACATTTAATCATATACGCGGCTTTGAATACTTAAGCGAGAACTATCTTGCAAACACAGATAAAGCAAACGAACTGATAAAGAGCGATCTCTTCAGACCACCACACGGACACATGAGGTGGGTTCAATATTATACTCTTCGAGATAAATATAGAATAGTAATGTGGGATCTTGTTACACGCGATTACAGCAAAAGACTAAATGGCTTTGATGTCTTCTTAAAGGTTAAGAAGTATGTCCGTAATGGATCAATAATTACTTTTCATGACTCCCTGAAATCGGAAAAGAATCTAAAATATGCTCTCCCAAGATCTATAGAATGGCTATTAAAAGAGGGATATACTTTCAAGGTTTTTGATTGATAATGCTGTGCACCATTTAAACTTAAGGAGAAACAGCATTATCTATAAAATCACATAGCGGAAATAGCCAACATTTATACTAATACTAAGTCATAAATAACATTATATTACTATCTCTCTATATGTAAAAAAGGGAATTTAGCATTCCCTTTTTATATTTTTGCATCAATATTGCTCTTTGGAGAAATAATAAAAATTACTCTACGAGTATATTACATATTTTGTCTTGAAAGATATGAGCCTTTTTATTGCTAAGGAAATTCTGATTAATTATAACAAAAGCATATTGATGCCCATTCTTAGCTTTTACATATCCTGCTAAAGAACTAACGCCGGTGAGTGACCCTGTCTTTGCTCTTAGATTTCCATGCGCATCACTGTTACGTAACCTATTCCTCATTGTACCATCAACACCTGCAATTGGCAAGCCATTATAAAAGCTATAAAATACATTTTGGTGGTAATATGCATATTTCAGGAATTCAATAATCAATTCTGGTGAAACATAGTTATAAGTAGAGATTCCACAGCCATCTACAATATTATATTTTGTGGGATTGAAACCTAATGATTTCTTTATAAAGCTATTAATTGCCTCGACTCCATCTTTGAAACCCACCCTCTTCTTGTTACTGCTCTTTGCTGCAAGATTAAATAGTATAGCTTCAGCACTAAGGTTATCACTCTTTTTTAATGCCCTATCTAGGACTTTTTGGAAGGGGCGTTGAAGCGTATAAAGAGAGGTACTTGTGCTATCTCCCAATAACTCTCCGAATTCATAACTATTAGCATTTATTCCCTCCTTCGATAGCTTACTAACAAACAAATTAACAAAGAAGTCTGCTGAATTTGACACAGATACACGCTTGGTTGTGATATAAGCTGCATTCCCTGATACTGTAATATCATTGCCGCCATCCATATAATTACGATAGGCCAGCAACTTCCCTGCACCTTTATTCCTACTCTGAGCCTTATTAATGATTTTATAATAGTTGGATTGAGGAGAGGATTTAATTCTTGGTGCCTTATACCTTCTCATAGGATATACAGTTACATCAACGCATCCCCTGTTTACCATCAATGGAGATAGATATGGTTGGAAAGAGAAACCTGCATCATCCCATGCCCAACCAGGACCCCAGTACGCTGAATCTTTCATTGATACATCAAAAATTAGAGAATCACTTATATGCTTTATACCACTCTTCTTTATTGCATCAACAATCATATCCATATCCTTTTCCATGAATTCCGGATCAAACCCTCCAATGATATAGAGATTACCATTAAGAGTACCATCTTTAATATCTCCTGTATAGCATACCTTTGTATCAAAGGTGTAGTTCTCACCTAGCTTGTCTATTGCTGTAACAGTTGTGATGATTTTCTCAACAGAAGCGGGTCTAAACAGCTTCTGGTCCTGATATCTGTAAATTGAATTCCCATCAGTAAGATCGAATATTGTAATGCCATACTCCGATGAATTAAGGATCTCACAGTTTAACAATGAATCCAATTTTTGAGGTATTGGCTGAGACATTATCGGAAGACTCAGAACAATAAATAATACAAGCAACAAATTTTTCATAATAATAAATCTAACCAACCAGCCCAAATAAGCTTACTCATAATTTTAAATGATTAATAATATAACTTTATATCAGGCTATCTAACAAATTAAAATTCTCTAAGTATCTCACTCACTGTAGGATGAGGAAAAACAAAAACGTTTAAAATCTTCTAAATGCATTCCTTGCTCAATAGCAATGTTGGCTGCTATAATAAATTCTGATGAGGAATTACCAAGTATATGAACACCAATAATCTTATCATCATTGTCAGTAAGCAACTTGCACATCCCATTCAGCCCTTCATTTTCAGCAACGAACCTTCCTGAATAGCTCATGGGAAGTTTAAAGGTTTTATACTCGACACCATCTATCACCAACTCTTCTTCACTCTTACCTACACAAGAGACTTCAGGATTTGTATATACAACAGATGGTATTGCATCATAATTCATCCTATCCTGTTTTCCAATAATATTAGCTACAGCCACTTCTGCCTCTCTTACAGCAGTATGGGCAAGCATTGAACGACCATTTATATCACCACAAGCATAAATTCCCTTACATGAGGTCTCCAAATGTTCATCAACTATTATTGTACCTCGTCTATCTACATTAAGATTCAGAAAATCTAAACCTAGTAAATCCACAGAAGGGCGCCTTCCAACACTCATCATAACCTTATTAGCTGATAGTTGTCTCTCTTCTCCATCAACTTTATAGGCTACTGATATCCCATCAACTTCATTAGCCAACTTAGTGACCTTAGCAGAGAGTATGAACTTTACACCCTTCTTTGTATATTCAGCACGTAATAGAGAAGATATTTCATTGTCAATAGGCCCTAGAATCTCATCCAGCATCTCAATAACAGTAACATCTGTACCTAGAGAGTTAAAGAATGAAGCAAACTCCATTCCTATCACTCCACCTCCTATAATAATAAGTGAACGAAGAGGTTCTTTATTCTCAAGAGCCTCCTTATGAGTCCAATACTCTACATTCTCAATACCATCTATTGGAGGTATGAAGGTCTTACTTCCAGTACATATAATAATGTTGTCACATTCGTAAACCTCATCATTGCAACAAATAGAGTGAGCATCATTAATCTTTGCCTCACCGGTAACTATAGTGACTCCAACACCCTCCATCTTTGCTTTAATACCAAGGCCAAGTTTACGTACAACTTTGCCTTTCCTTGCAATAACTTTAGGAAGATCAATATCGACATCGCCTACCTTCACACCAAACTTATTGCCTTCTTTTGAGTGATCAGCTATTTTGGCTGAACAAAGTAGAGTTTTAGTAGGGATACATCCCTCATTCAAGCAAACACCTCCCAACTTATCCTTTTCGAATAATACTACACTCATTCCTGCCTTGCCAGCTGCCTCAGCTGCTGTATATCCAGCAGGTCCTCCACCAATTATTGCAACTTGGTATTTCATAATATCTAGGTTATTTTGATTGTGAATTCAACATTTGTATATCTCAAAGTAGCTATCTTTATATAAATAGCTATCGCTAATAGCCATTTAAATCAACTGCAATTTACAAATTATTCAATTATTAGGCATTATTAGAACAATTAAATAAGGAAATTAGTAGTTTTGCACCCGACAAACATAATTATTATGGTAAGAAAATATGATTTCCTTGTGATTGGCTCCGGTATAGCAGGCATGAGCTTTGCTATGAAAGTTGCTCATAAAGGAAGAGTTGCATTAATCTGTAAGGCTGGTCTGGAAGAGGCTAATACATATTTCGCTCAAGGAGGCATAGCATCTGTTACAAACTTGAAGGTCGATAATTTTGAAAAGCATATTGAAGACACAATGATTGCCGGAGATTGGATTAGTGATCGTAATGCAGTTGAAAAAGTCGTTCGCGAAGCTCCTACTCAGATTGAGGAACTTATAAACTGGGGTGTTAATTTTGACAAAAAGGAGGATGGGGAATTCGATCTCCACAAAGAGGGAGGACATTCCGAGTTTAGAATACTACATCATAAAGATAATACTGGTGCTGAAATACAGACTTCGTTGATAAATGCAGTCAAATCCAATCCAAATATTGACATATTTTCAGACCACTATGCTGTGGAAATTATCACTCAACATCATCTGGGAATAATAGTTACAAGATATACTCCGGGAATAAAATGTTTCGGTGCTTATGTTCTAGATGAATCAACAGGAAGAGTTGATACATTTCTATCCAAAGTAACTGTCATGGCTACCGGTGGTTGTGAGGCTGTATATCGTAATACCACTAACCCACTCGTTGCAACTGGTGATGGTATAGCAATGGTATACAGAGCAAAAGGCGTTGTGAAGGATATGGAGTTTATACAGTTCCACCCTACAGCACTGTTCCACCCAGGTGACAGACCAAGTTTCCTTATCACTGAAGCAATGCGAGGATATGGTGGAGTACTACGTAATCAGTCGGGTGATGAGTTCATGCAGAAATATGACCCAAGGCTCTCACTCGCTCCACGCGACATCGTAGCAAGAGCTATAGATAATGAGATGAAACAGAGAGGTGAAGACCATGTATTCCTTGATGTGACTCAGAAAAATGCTGAAGAGACAAAGAAACATTTCCCCAATATATACAAGAAGTGCCTTAGCATAGGTATAGATATTACTAAAGACTATATACCTGTAGCTCCTGCTGCTCACTATCTTTGTGGTGGTATAAAAGTAGATCTTGACGGACAATCAAGCATAAACAGACTATATGCTATCGGCGAATGCTCTTGTACAGGACTGCATGGCGGTAACCGTCTAGCTTCAAACTCCTTGATAGAGGCTGTGGTATATGCAGATTCAGCAGCAAAACATGCTCTTAGCGTTTTAGACAGATACGACTATAATGAAGATGTTCCTGAATGGGATGATGAAGGTACTATATCAAATGAAGAAAGAGTGCTTATAACTCAGAGCATGAAAGAGGTTAACCAAATCATGGAATCGTATGTGGGAATAGTAAGAAGCAACCTTCGACTTATCCGCGCCTGGAACAGATTGGACATCCTTTATGAAGAGACAGAACGTCTCTTTAAGCATTGCAAGGCATCAAGAGAACTTTGCGAACTTAGAAACATGATAAACATAGGATATCTTATTACTCGCCAGGCTATGGAGAGGAAAGAGAGTCGTGGATTGCATTACACCATTGACTATCCTCACGCTCAACAAGAAAAGAATAATTAAAATATAATAGGTCATCTCCAACTCAATATAGAGTTGAGATGACCTATTAAAATATCAATAAATAAGAGTAATAATGTACTCTTGCTCAAATAAGCGGTTAGTAGTTTGTTTTCATAACCTCAAAATGAGCTTTCGGATGTAGACATGCAGGACAAACTTCAGGAGCTTCCATACCTACATAAATATATCCACAGTTTCGGCATTGCCAAACAGTCTCCTCATCTCTCTTAAATACTCTACCTTTCTCAACATTCTCAAGAAGCTTAAGATATCTCTCTTCATGACCTTTCTCAGCCTCAGATATTCTACGATACATAGTTGCTATTGCAGGGAAACCTTCTTCCTCAGCAACATCTGCAAAATGAGGATAATCCTTAGTCCATTCTTCATTCTCACCGGCAGCAGCTGCTTTTAAGTTTTCTGCAGTAGTACCAATAATACCAGCAGGGAATGTTGCTGTAAATTCTACCATCCCACCTTCAAGCCATTTGAACATACGTTTTGCATGCTCTTTTTCTTGATTTGCTGTCTCCTCAAAAATAGCTGCAATCTGTTCGAAACCCTCTTTTTTTGCAGCACTAGCAAAATAAGTGTAACGATTTCTTGCTTGAGATTCACCAGCAAATGATGTCAAAAGATTTTTCTCTGTCTTTGTTCCTTTTACACTCTTACCCATAGTTTTTCGTTTTTTAGATATTAATATTTTATTTGGCTAATAACCAAAGATAATAAAAACTTTATTCAAGAAAATATTTTTTTATTATTTATACTTGTAATAACATTTTTAAATTATATAATAGATTAGTCACTATTATGTTTTTAAACATAAAAAAAGTCTTTAACTTTGCACCTTCTTAAAAAAATATAATTTTTCTCACCAAGAAAAACTCATATAAATGAAAGCATTTGATTTTAAGCCAAAACTTTTCACTTCATTAAAGAACTACAAAAAGCAAGATCTTTCTGCCGACATAATGGCGGGAATTATTGTAGGTATCGTTGCTCTTCCTTTGGCGATTGCATTCGGTATTGCATCAGGAGTATCGCCTGAAAAAGGTATTATCACAGCAATTGTTGCTGGTCTGATAATCTCTCTATTGGGAGGAAGTAAAGTACAGATAGGTGGTCCTACAGGAGCATTTATTGTAATTATCTATGAAATCATACAACAATATGGCATTGCAGGTCTTACTGTTGCAACAATTATTGCCGGAGTCCTTCTTATTCTTCTTGGAATATTTAAACTTGGAGCAGTAATCAAGTTCATACCATATCCTATCATTGTAGGTTTCACAAGTGGTATAGCACTTACTATCTTCACTACTCAAATAGCCGATGTGTTTGGTCTCACTTTTGGTGGAGAGAAGCTTCCTGGCGACTTCGTTGGCAAGTGGATTATGTACTTCCAACATTTTGACTCAATAAATTGGTGGAATACTTTAGTAAGTATTGTAAGTATAACCATAATAGCTATCACTCCACGCTTCTCGAAAAAAATACCTGGTTCACTTATTGCAATTATTGTTGTAACAATAGCTGTCTATTTTATGAAAGTATATGGAGGCATAGAATCTATAGATACCATTGGAGATAGATTTATTATTCAGTCAAAACTTCCTGCAGCAGTTATTCCTGAACTAAATTGGAATGCAATAAGAGAACTGTTCCCTGTAGCAATAACAATTGCTGTACTTGGAGCAATTGAATCTTTACTCTCTGCAACTGTTGCTGATGGTGTTATAAACGACCGTCACGATTCAAATACAGAGCTTATAGCTCAAGGTGTAGCAAATATAGCTTCTCCAATATTCGGAGGTATCCCTGCTACAGGTGCTATTGCGAGAACAATGACTAATATAAACAATGGCGGTAAAACTCCTGTTGCCGGTCTTATTCATGCTGTTGTGCTTCTACTCATTTTTCTGTTCTTTATGCCTCTTGCTCAATATATCCCTATGGCATGTCTTGCCGGCGTATTGGTAATTGTATCATATAACATGAGCGGATGGCGTACATTCAAGGCATTATTGAAGAATCCAAAATCGGATGTTACCGTACTATTTATAACATTCCTGCTTACAGTTATTTTCGACCTTACAGTGGCAATAGAGGTAGGACTTGTTATAGCATGTGTACTCTTTATGAGACGTGTTATGGAGACAACAGAGATATCTGTTATCAAAGATGAGATTGATCCAAACAATGATACTGATGCTACTTTAAATGAAGAGAGCCTTACAATACCTAAAGGTGTAGAGGTTTACGAAATCAACGGACCATACTTCTTCGGTATTGCAACCAGATTCGAAGAGACAATGGCTCAACTTGGCGATCGTCCGAAAGTACGTATCATTAGAATGCGCAAAGTTCCTTTCATAGATTCAACAGGTATTCATAACCTTACTAACTTATGTAGAATGTCTAAGAGAGAGAATATACATATCATTCTTTCCGGAGTAAATGAAAAGGTACATAATGTACTTGAGAAATCGGGATTCTACAATCTGCTTGGAGAGGATAATATATGCAAAAACATTAATGAAGCTCTTGAGAAAGCTGAAAAGATTGTTTCAAAGTAATTTAAATTACATACCATAATAAAAATGGATTGTTCGTGAAATATGAACAATCCATTTTTTATACCATTAAATATAATAATAAACATATTGTTGAAAACATTATAAACAGCGGTTTATCAAGATTCAATATATTATTTATTATATTTATATAACTATTATTCAAAAATTTAACAATACCATTATCACAATAAATCATTCATTAAATCTACAATCATCAACTCTTTATCAACAGCGTTATTAACATACTGTCAACAATTGATAAATACAGTGTGAAATATTGATAGCCAAACCAATACATTGTAAAATATAGGTTTATTATCTGATAATATTGTATTAGTTTATCTTTTTATTAAGAGATAATTTTGTGATATAACTTATATAAATCAAAATGCTAAAAAAAATATCATTTCTATTGTTTTGCTGCTTTTTGCATAATCAAGCTTTTTCACAAGTAATCTATATCAACGACAATGGTAAGGTTAAGACAGATAAAAGTGAGTTGTTCAAATCTATTAAAGAGCCGGATATCTCAATTAGCCCTTTACCACTGAAGAATGTAAAGTTACTTAACAGCCTATTTTATCAAAGATATGAGCTGAATAGAAAATATATGCTAAGCTTGGACAATAATAAGCTCTTACAGAACTTCTATTATGAAGCCGGTATATCAAAATCTGGTAATATTACTGTCAATAAAGATGGCAATTATCAAGATTTCTATTGGGGTTGGGAATCACCAAGTAATCAGTTGCGCGGCCATTTTCTTGGTCATTGGCTTTCGGCTGCTGCCTATATGTATGCTGAAACAGGCGATCCTGTAATTAAAAATAAAGCTGATCAGATTATTGATGAATTGGCTATTTGCCAGAAGAATAATGGAGGAGAGTGGGTTGGTTCAATTCCTGAGAAATACCTTTATCTCATGGCTAAAGGAGAACAGATATGGTCACCTCAATATACTCTTCATAAAACATTGATGGGACTTTACGATATGTATGCTAAAGCAGGGTCAAAAAAGGCTCTTGAAATAGCAGACAAATTTGCAGATTGGTTTCATAAATGGACAGGTGAAATGATAGCCCAAAATAACATTAGTGCGATATATGGTGGTGAAACAAGTGGTATGTTGGAAATATGGGCTGACCTATATGAGGCAACCCATAAACAGAAATATATCGATCTTATGGAGAGATATGGTAATCCACAACTGTTTCAATCACTGATGAACGGTGAAGATGCTTTGACATGTGAACATGCAAATGCAAGTATTCCTTGGTCTCATGGCGCTGCAAAGACATATGAAGTTACCGGTAATAGCTATTGGAAAGAGCTAACATTGGCTTTTTGGAAAAATGCCGTTACTGATAGAGGTTACTATTGCACAGGAGGACAAAATGCAGGAGAGTTTTGGATCCCAAAAAATAAGTTACCTCAGTTTATGGGAAAAAATAACCAGGAACATTGTACTGTATATAATATGATACGTACCGCAGATTACCTATACAGATGGACTGGAGATGTAAAGTATGCAGATTATATCGAAAGAAACATTTATAATGGCCTTTTAGCCCAACAACACCCTGCTACCGGAATGGTAGCATATTTCCTACCTATGGGTTCAGGATATCTAAAAGGAGGAGAAAAAGGATGGGGACATCCTACAATGGACTTTTATTGTTGCCATGGGTCATTGGTCCAGGCACAAACCCGTTATCTGGAGTATATATATTATCAATCTAATAATGGTATCATTATTAGTCAGTATATACCTTCTGAACTTCAATGGGAAAAAGATGGAACTAAAGTATCATTAAAACAAGATTTTGCTGCCCACAAATTCAGCAGAGATTATTCTGTCAACAGATGGAAAATGGATATTGAAGTAAACAGTGAAAAACCTGTTACTTTCGATCTCCAATTGCGCTTACCATGGTGGCTGAAAGAAAAAGCTATAATCTTTGTAAATGGCAAACAAGAAAATGTAAATACTATAAATGGCTATTTTACTATAAAACGTGAATGGAATAATGATAAAATATCTGTTGAATTCCCATCCGAAATATACGCTGAGCCACTACCTGATTCCAAAAATGTAGTTGCATATATGGAAGGCCCTGTTGTACTTGCCGGGTTATGCGATAATGAAGTAGAATTACAATGTAATCCGAAAAAACCTGAATTGGTTTTATCACGTGAGTATAACCAAGAGTATAAGGAAATACGTTGGACACAAAGCCATTATAAAACTACAGGACAAAAGAATAATATACGTTTTGTTCCATTATATGAAATAGGTGATGAACACTACAGCATATATTTCCCTCTGAAAAGTGAAAAGTGAAAAGTAATACCTAATACTATTTAGAAATATAATTCAATTTTATGCCGATTAGCCACTGTAGGCTAATCGGCATTTTCTATTCTAAATATTCTCGCTGTATTAATCAATAAGATATTGAACATTCAATTCCTGCAGCTTCAACTTTCTTACCTATTCTATCAAGCTCCTCTTTAGTGGCTTTAAGCAGATCCTTATTTGGAGTTTCCCTGTCAATGGTATATATCATAACTTGACTTGGAGAGATATATTTTACCTTTTCCAACCATTTGTCAACAAACTCATCACCTGTGTTATCAACACTCTTTCCATTAACTGTGCCCTTCATAAACATGGTCTGAATGATACACTTACCATTAAAGTCCTTCATCTTTTCAATGATCTTATCAACATCAAAATTACATGATGGACGGTCCACTTCATTGATATAGTCTTTGTCAACAGTATCTAACTTAAGTATATTGTTGTCAACTTTACAAAGCGCCTCAAATACCTTTTGCTTATCTATGAAGGTAGAGTTAGAAAGGACACTAACCTTCGCATCTGGAAAATATTTATTACGCAAATCAATGACATCGTCTATAATCTCCGGAAATGAAGGATGAGAAGTTGGCTCACCATTCCCAGCAAAAGTAAGTACATCAGGAGAAGGACCATTATTTTTCATATCAATGAGTCTCTTTTCAAGAGCTTCCCTTACCTCTTTACGAGAAGGCAATTTTTTCTTTGGACGATTATCGCATTATAGCCACATTCACAATAAACACAATCGAAAGTACAGAACTTTCCATCTTCGGGAAGCAGGTTAATTCCAAGCGATACACCAAGTCTTCGGCTGTGAATAGGACCGAAGATAGGAGAAGGATAAATTATTGTTGACATAAATACCTATTTATATAACTTATTCAAAGATATAACAATTATCTATTACTAATTATTGGCAAAATTAAAATTTATAACATAGCATAACATTTATATCACTCTTAACATTACCTTCAATCAAATCGTTTCCGCTTCCAATATCATCTCGGTTGTTGTAACAGGTTGTGGAAAACTTTCCATAAACAGTTATATTCTTGGTGGGTGAATATTTTAGATTGACCGCCCCTCTAAATCCTTTGTAGTAGAATGAAGGAATAGAAAAAGCATATTTCACACCTCTCTCATAAAGTGATATGCGTGATTCATAACTGTCGGTATTAAAGTATGCACAATGAAGGTACAACTCAATTGGTATTGTTGAAAACTTGAAATTGGCTGTTTGAGACAGCAAATATCCTTTAGAACTCGATTTACCTTTATAGTTCATCATTGATCCCTCTACAGTGGTTGTGGTAGTAATAACAGGGTTAATATCGTAGTTCATCTGCACTTTTGCCCTTCTCTGAGTATATGGCAACACTACCTTATCACCATTTTCTGACCAGTTCTTATCTTTTTCTTTCTGCCTGTATCTTATTAACAATTTCAGTTTATTTATCGGTGAATAAACTGTTTGCAAAGTAAAATCATATCCTTTTGTTCCATACTTCTCAACAAGATATCTTTTATTAGGAAAATAAAATAAATCACCATATCCACTGAATTGCAAATTATCTAATATACTGTATTCCATACCTATATAAACACCGCTTTCATTTTGTACTCTTCCACCCTCACTTACTGAATTAGCATAAATAGTCTGATATTTAGCATCATAAAATCTGTTCATAACTATGAATCTCTTTTTATGATCCGGTGAATAACTCAACATATTTATAGTAGCTATAGAGCCTTTGCCGTCAACTGCACACTCCCCTGAAAAAATAAACTTATTAATAAAAAACTTATAGTTTGCACCAACATTATAAAACTGCTTACCACGTGGATAAAATCTATTATAGTATTTCATCTCAGGATTTAACATCTTGTTGAAAACATTATAAACTGCAGTTAATCCAAGTTCAACATATTTACCATTATACGATAAGTTACTTCCTATCAAGCTATTAGTAAATTTATTTTTCTTCTTAAACTCGCTGTTTTGTCTATGATATCCATCCTTTTTCAACGATGTTATAAACAAGCTATCAACAGTTCCATCCATATTTCTATAAGATCCAAAGAGATCAATGTTAATCCTATCAGATAGTTTATAGCTCAATGCGGCACCTTGTAAATAGTTATATTCATCTGTTGAAGAGTGCTTCTTTATACCTCCCTTTCGTCTTTCAATAGTGTATAATGAAGAACTCTTTCCAAAAAACATATCCATGTTTATAACCATTCCATATCCGTAGTTAACCCTATAGTTACCAATAGCTAAGCTCTTTAATCTCTTAATATTTCTAAGCATTAGATATACAGAATAGTAATCATATCCTTTATTGTTTACATTAGAAAAGAACGGCTCTCCAAAATCTTTCTCTGCAGTAAATCCGAAATTGACTCTTTGCCCATACTTATATTGATATCTTATGTTATTATAATAATTACCCCCTTGGTATTTTCTGGTATCATCTTTTATATAATAACCTTTCCTTTTATATAGCGGAATATCAACCCTTGTTGATAATTCATTTTTTCCATACTTAATAAGATTCTTAACAGTTGGCATACCTCTCTCAGTTTCAACTCTTTGAACCTGTACATAAGGTAATAACATCTCTATTGTACGCCTGTCAATATCTTCAATGAGGAACAGTTCTTTAGTACTAAGCATCGGTCCATATCGATATATGTAATATAGAATGTTTTCAATAACCTTGTCAGTTAAAAAAGGAAACATCTCTAGCTCTTCCTTTGTGGTATTATTTAAATTGATAGGATTGTCCTTAAAATCTTCCAGCTCTTCGAATGTGTTTTGAAGATAATATAAATTATCCTCTTCATCATTTATCATCTGTTGTTGAACATCCTCATAACCACTTTGAGAAGCTACTTTATCAATAATCAAAAAATTTGATATCAAAATAATTAAAGTTGTTTTCAACAATCTGTTCATAGTTGTTTATAGTTGAATTCATTTTAACTTAATTAATAAAGTAAAAAGTATTATGAAACATTATTCTTACTATTTTTGCAGCGATATGAAAAGGAAAATAATAATATTGTTATTTATCTTGTTTGCTAATATCATACATGTTTATTCGCAACAAATAATTCCTGCTGAAAATGGCTTTCTAGTGACAGCAGAGGTAATTGACGGGGATACTGTTCCATCTATTACGCTGCCTAATATATATGTATTTAAACCACTTGTATTTAAGAATAACCGTGAGCGTAAAGCATACTATAAATTAGTAAGGGATGTAAAGAAAACACTTCCAATAGCAATGGAAGTTAACCGTGCAATAATAGAAACATATGAATATCTACAGACTATACCTGATAAGAAGGATAGAGATAAACATCTGAAAAGAGTAGAAAAAGGTCTAAAAGAGCAATATACTCCAAGAATGAAAAAAATGACTTTTGCTCAAGGCAAGTTGTTGATAAAACTGATAAACAGAGAAACTTCCTCATCATCTTATGAATTAGTAAAGGCATTTATCGGGCCATTTAAAGCTGGTTTATATCAGACATTTGCAGCTCTATTTGGTGCCAGTTTAAAAAAGGAATACCATCCTGAGGATGAAGATCAATTAACAGAAAGAGTGGTACTACTTGTTGAAAGTGGTCAATTATAAATATCAGACTCTGTTCTTCATCATCTTTGATGCCAATTCCCAAAGTATTATACCTGTTGTAACAGATACATTCAAAGAGTGTTTAGTTCCATATTGTGGAATTTCAATACATCCGTCGCAGATATTAACAACTTCTTGTTTAACACCTTTGACTTCATTACCCATAATTACAGCATATTTTTTATCTGAATCAAGTTTAACTTTATCAAGCATTGTACTACCCTCTACCTGTTCTATTGATATAACTGTAAATCCATCTTTATGTAACTCATTTACAGCATCAATAGTACTTTCAAAATATTTCCATTCGACAGTATCTTCAGCGCCTAAAGCAGTCTTATGAATTTCAGCATTAGGAGGAGTAGCAGTTATACCACATAGATATATCTTATCAACAAGAAATGCATCAGAAGTACGAAATACTGAACCTATGTTGTGCATACTTCGTATATCATCTAATACGACAATTAGAGGAAGTTTCTTAACTTTATGAAATTCTTCAACAGTAAGTCTATGTAAATCAGTAATCTTTCGTTTTCTCATTTTCTATGCAAAATCTTTATGCAAATATAATAAACTAATTCACATTAGCATGTTGATATGTGTTGAAAACCTGTAAAAAGGATGGGCATATATTTTAATAAGTATTCCTTGCTTTTATCATTATAATATATATGACAGGATATGAATAAACATTACAAATAAAATATGAAGTATTTAATAATGTTGTATGAACACTTTTTTATCAGCTTTTTTCTATCAAAAAGAAGTAAAGTTCTTAACTTTGTTTCGTATTAACAAGATGTTGATATAATATAGAATCATATATAAATCAGCAAGTAAACTTGTTAGTAATATATTAATAAATGAGATTGAAAAGATAATATCTTTAAAAGCAAGAAAAAGCTATTTTATTTAATAACACTATTAACAGGATATTATCATTAACATAAATATCTTCTATTTTAAAAGAATAAAATATATATATAATGAAAAAGGAAGAGTGGTTGATAAAGGGATATGTTACTGAATCCATTGACAAGTCGGTTGACCTTAAGACAGAGATACGTAAACTTTGTAAAGAGAAGAATGCAGTTATATTAGCTCACTACTACCAAAAAGGTGAGATACAAGATATAGCTGACTGTGTGGGTGATTCTTTAGCTCTTGCTCAATGGGCAGCAAAAACTCAAGCAGATATAATTGTTTTATGTGGTGTTCATTTCATGGGTGAAACAGCTAAGATACTCTCTCCTGATAAAAAGGTTATTGTTCCTGATCTCAATGCCGGATGTTCATTAGCTGACAGCTGTCCTGCAGATAAGTTTGCAGAATTTGTAAAGGAGCATCCTGATCATACTGTTATATCTTATGTAAATACTACAGCAGCAGTTAAAGCAGTAACTGATGTTGTAGTAACATCTACTAATGCTAAGCAGATAGTTGACAGTTTTCCAAAAGATGAGAAGATAATATTTGGGCCAGATAGAAACTTAGGAAACTATATAAATTCAATTACTAATAGAAATATGCTATTGTGGGATGGTGCTTGTCACGTTCATGAACAGTTCTCTGTTGAAAAGATTGTAGAGCTGAAGAAAGAATATCCTGATGCTGAGATTCTGGTACATCCGGAATGTAAAGGTGCAATAGTTAAGCTGGCAGATTTGGTAGGCTCCACAGCAGCCATTTTAAAGCATGCTGTTAAGAGCGAAAAGAAAAACTTTATAGTTGCTACTGAAAGCGGTATTCTTCACGAGATGCGCAAGCAATGCCCAAATAAGAACTTTATTCCTGCCCCTCCTGAAGATTCAACATGTGCATGCAATGAATGCAATTTTATGCGTCTTAATACAATGGAGAAACTATATAACTCATTGAAATATGAATGGCCGGTGATAGAAGTTGATGAAGCTATATCTAAAGAGGCAGTAAAACCTATTAAGAAGATGCTTGATATCTCTGCTAAACTTGGATTGTAATAATTATTAGTATTTATCTATAATTAATAATCCCACTTCATATATAAATTTTGAAGTGGAATTATTTTATTTATAGGGACTGTTTTTATTATTTATAAGTTTTAAGGAAGTGAATTAGTTTTTCAACAGCTTTTGCTCTGTGACTTATTTTGTTCTTAATATCTGTTCCAAGTTCAGCAAAACTCTTGTCATATCCTTCTGGGATAAATATAGGATCGTATCCGAATCCTCCTTCTCCTTTTTTCTCTTTACTTATAGAACCTTTCGCAATTCCCTCGAAGATATGTTCCTTTCCATTAATAATAAGACAAATTACTGTCCTGAATTGTGCTTTTCTATTCTCTTTTCCATAAAGGTTATGTAGAAGCTTCTGCATGTTTGCCAATGAATCATGTCCATCTCCACCGGCATAACGTGCTGAGTATACCCCAGGAGCTCCATTTAATGCTTCCACTTCAAGGCCTGTATCGTCAGCAAAACAATCTATCGAGTAATTCTCATTAATGTATTCAGCTTTAAGAATAGCATTACCTTCAAGAGTTTCGGCCGTCTCAGGAATATCAACATCACAGTTAATATCTTTCAAACTTAACAGTTCAATTTTATCTCCCAATATGGATGAGATTTCATTAAGTTTATGTGCATTGTTAGTCGCGAAAACAAGTCTCTTTATCATTTTATTTTAAGTTTATCAAATCCTTCACCATAGACTCCCACAACATTACTTTGTGATATGAAAGCATTCTGGTCTATATCTTTTACAACTCTGAATATATCGAGTGACTGGCTCTTCTTAGCAAGTATTACTACAACCTTAATATCTTGTTTGCTATACCATCCTTTTCCGTCTAAGAGCGTAACTCCTCTGTCAACCTTGTTAGATATTGCTTCGGCTATTTCTTCGTGTTTGCGGCTAAAAATAAGGAATTGAACAGACTGGCGTGTACTGTTGATAAGCCAGTCTATAATATAGCTCATTATAAAAAGTGTCACAAAGCCAAATACTACTCTTCTCCAATCATGGAAAATAAAATAGCATGATGAAATAATGATTATATCACAATACATAATCATTCTTCCAAGAGTAACATCCTTGTATTTATTAACAATAAGTGCAATTATATCAGTGCCTCCTGTACTTCCATTATTAGTAAATACTATGCCAACACCAAATCCCAAAAGGCTGGCTCCTATTACACAAGCCATAAAATCTTGTCCTACTCCCAAAAATTGAGGGAGTTTTCCACTATCATCTTTCAGAATATTTTGGAAAAACCATAGAAAGAATGTTAGAACCAATATCGCATAAATTGTTTTAATGCTGAATTTAGGACCTAATATTTTAAGCGCTACAGCTAGTAATATCGAATTTATGATAAGATAAGATATCTGTATCTCTATGCCTGTTGCATAATAGATTATAGCAGCAATACCAGTTACACCACCGGTGGTAACTTGATAAGGTAGCATAAAAGCAGCCCAACCAAATGCATAACATAATAGTCCGAATGTTATTGCAATATAGTCTCTCAGCTCACGATTTGATATAGCTAAATAAAATTTATTCATAATTTATTATTAATGAGTATAAATCAATTTATGCATATTGGGCGGAAACAATTAATCCATTATCATTAATAATGAAATAACAGTATCCGCCCATTTAGTTATATTTTATCCACTAATGGATATTACAGTACTATGTTTACAATCTTTTTAGGAACAATAATAACCTTTTTAGGAGTTTTTCCCTCTATCCATTTCTGTGCCTGTTCACAACTCATCACAGCTGCTTCAATAGTAGCATTGTCAGCATCTGACGGGAATGACATATTGAATCTTGCTTTTCCGTTGAATGAGATAGTATAGTTTACTGAATCTTCTTTCAGATAATCTTCATTATATGAAGGCCACTGTGCGTCACAGATTGATGTATTGTTTCCTAATGCTTCCCATAACTCTTCAGCAAGGTGAGGAGCAAAAGGAGTTATAAGAACAAGAAGATCGCTAAGAACTGACTTATTGTGGCATTTCAACTGAGTAAGTTCGTTTACACAAATCATAAATGCACTGATAGATGTATTGTATGAGAATAGTTCAATATCTGAACTGATCTTCTTAATAAGCTTGTGTATAGCTTTTAGTTCATCTTTTGTTGCCTCTTTATCTTCAATAAGGAAAGCACCATCTCTGTTATAGAATAGAGCCCATAGTTTCTTCAGGAAGCGGTGAACGCCGTCAATACCGTTAGTATCCCATGGCTTTGACTGTTCAACAGGACCAAGGAACATTTCGTACATACGAAGTGTGTCGGCACCATATCTCTCTACTATCATATCAGGATTTACAACATTGAACATAGACTTACTCATCTTTTCAACAGCCCATCCACAGATATATTTACCATCTTCAAGGATAAATTCAGCATCCTTATAGTCTGGACGCCAGTTACGGAATGCCTCAACATCAAGAATATCGTTTGATACAATGTTTACGTCAACATGAAGTGGAGTAACATCATACTGATCTTTCAGATTAAGAGAGACGAATGTATTTGTATCTTTAATACGGTATACAAAGTTACTTCTTCCCTGTATCATACCTTGGTTGACAAGTTTTTTAAATGGCTCTTCCTTGATGCTTACTTTCATATCATAAAGGAACTTATTCCAGAAACGAGAGTAGATAAGGTGACCTGTAGCATGTTCAGTTCCACCTACGTATAGGTCTACACTCTGCCAATATTTATCTGCCTTTTCAGAAACAAGAGACTTGTTATTATGTGGATCCATATATCTCAAGTAGTAAGCGCTTGAACCTGCAAATCCAGGCATGGTATTTAGTTCCAGTGGAAAAACAGTCTTATTGTCAATTAGTGAGTTTTCTACAACTTCACCTTTCTCAACATTCCAAGCCCATCTCTTTGCGTGTCCCAATGGAGGTTCGCCAGTCTCAGTAGGAAGGAATTTCTCAACATCAGGAAGTTGAAGAGGAAGCTTGCTCTCTTCGATCATATATGGCATTCCATCTTTGTAATAAACAGGGAATGGTTCACCCCAATATCTCTGACGGCTGAATATAGCATCACGAAGACGGAAGTTAACTTTTACACGTCCAAGATTATTAGATTTCACATACTCTTTTGTAGCAGCTATAGCCTCTTTGATTGTCTTACCATTAAGATTCAGATTGCAGTAAGGTTTAACACCCTCTTTTGGAGAGTTGCATACTATACCCTCTTTAGCATCGAAACTCTCTTCACTTACATCACAACCCTCTACGAGTGGTATGATAGGTAAGTTGAAATGTTTAGCAAAAGCATAGTCACGACTATCGTGAGCAGGAACAGCCATGATGGCTCCGGTACCATATCCTGCAAGTACATAGTCGCTGATCCATACAGGAACAGATTCTCCAGTGAATGGGTTGACAGCATATGAACCACTGAATACGCCTGTTACTTTTCTATCAGCTATACGCTCTCGCTCTGTACGTTTCTTTGTTCTGTCAAGATAAGCGTCAACTTCTGCCTTCTGTTCAGCAGTAGTAAGTTGTGCTACAAGTTCACTCTCAGGAGCAAGAACCATGAAGGTAACTCCGAACATAGTATCAGCACGAGTTGTGAATATTGTGAATTCAATATCACTATCTTTAACTTTGAACTGAACCTCTGTACCTTCAGAACGGCCAATCCAGTTACGTTGTGTCTCTTTTAATGATTCTGTCCAATCGATAGTATCTAACCCGTCTAGTAATCTCTGTGCATAGGCAGATACTCTTAAACACCATTGACGCATCTTCTTCTGAATAACAGGATATCCACCTCTTTCGGATACACCGTCAACGACCTCATCGTTGGCAAGTACAGTACCAAGTTCAGGACACCAGTTAACCATAGTCTCACCAAGGTAAGCTATACGGTAGTTCATAAGTGTTTCCTGCTGTTGGTTAACACTCATTGCATTCCACTCTTCAGCAGTGAATGAGAGTTCCTCGCTGCAAGCAACATTAAGATCTTTAGAATCCTGTTGGCTGAAAGCTTCAATAAGTTCACTTATAGGACGAGCCTCTTTCTCATCATTGCAGTAGTAACTATTGAACATCTTTTGGAATGCCCATTGAGTCCAGTGGTAATAATCAGGTTCGCATGTTCTGATTTCGCGGTCCCAGTCAAAGCAAAAACCAATCTTATCTAACTGTTCACGATATCTGTTTATATTGTTTACAGTAGTGATAGCAGGATGTTGTCCTGTCTGAATAGCATATTGTTCGGCAGGAAGACCATAAGCATCGTACCCCATAGGATTAAGAACATTGAATCCTTGTAGGCGTTTGTATCGTGCATATATATCACTTGCTATATATCCCAGGGGATGACCAACATGAAGTCCTGCTCCAGAAGGATAAGGGAACATGTTTAGTACATAAAATTTTTTCTTTGACTCATCTTCACTAACATGATAGGTCTTGTTATCGACCCATTTCTGTTGCCATTTCTTTTCAATTTCCCTGAAATTATATTCCATGATTATTATATCTTTTATTATTAAATACTTTATATGTAATGATTTGCAAAGATAGTGAAACTACCTCTTAATAGCCTTATATTGTTTGAAAAAATATCTTATTTAGGTTGTTTGCTGCTTAATATCATTCTTCGTTATTGTAACAACATCACTTGTTGACATTTTATTAATCAACAGATAATGGAACGTTAGTGCTATCTGCTCTATTTCATTTTCTTCCACTCGTCATTAATGAGAGAAAAAGAGTCTAAATCAAAAATTTTACCATCATATCTCATCTCAGCGCCGCGAATTATACCTTCGTATTTGAATACGCATTTTTCAATTACTCTTCTTGAACGTTTATTGAATGAGTAACAACAACAAGAAATGATGTCAAGACCTAATTCATTAAATCCATAATCTATTACAGTTTTAGACGCTTCACTCATTATTCCTTTTCCCCAGTATCTTTCGATAATGCATAGCCAAGCATGAGAGCTTTAGGGTTTTCTCTTTTTGGATCATTTATAAGTCCCACAGTACCTATGAGCTTATTATTATCCTTGAGTACAATACCGAAGACGCTATTCTGGCCCATGAATATTACTTTCATCAATTCTTTGCTCTCCTCTAAACTTTTATGAGGTTCCCATCCTGCATTTGGTCCTACATCAGGGTTTTTGGAGTATTCAAATATATCTTCAGCATCACTGCTTTTTATATGTCTTAATATCAATCTTTCAGTCTCTAAAGATTTCGGAACGATTTTTTTCTTCATGCAAATGGAATCTTTCATACATCTATACTCAGCATAATTTGGTATAACTTTGTATCCCATCTTTTTATACATGTTATGTGCTTCATAGAGTTTATCTCCTGTTTCAAGCAGAGTAAAATGATAGTTCTCACGTCTTGCTATTTTCTCCAAAATAGAGACAATAAGTTTGCCGTATCCTTTTTTTCGAAATTCACTTTTAACATAGACTCTCTTTATTTCTGCGCAGCGTTTGCTATATCTTCTTATAGCTCCGCACGCTATGGGCCTACCATCCTCAAGGAGTAAGGCAACGTTTGTTTTACCACAAATATTGTTTGAGCAGCCACATTTATTCTGCTTTTCCTCTCCCATCCTATCTTCTAATACTTGGTCAAGTTCCTTACAGAGATTATTAAATCTCTCGTCAGTTCCGTTAGTGTAGACAATTTCCATTTTTATAATAGTATTTTATCACTACAAAAATATGAAATTGTTATGGTTTATATATTATTTGTCACAATTAACTTATAATAAAGAGTTTAGTATTTATAAAAAACTGTCAAGTTTACTGTATATCTTTAAGTAACTATTTATCGCTTCATGCCAGTAATTTATAACTCTATTTTGTATATTATTAAGAGTACTTTCTTAGCTTTTTCACCATATATTATATTGATAATCAATAGCGTAATTGAAAGTTTTTTTGTATATTTAGTATGATATAGTACTCAATATATATAAAGTATCCGATTCACAGCTGTGAGTTATATAGACTTCACTGATGTCTATATAGACAACAGTTGTTGAGTTAGAAAGAGATGATAATTAACCTAATAACATATTATAATTATGGCAATAGAGTATGGATTCTGGCCACAACCTTCAGCATCTGTGAAGGATGGTGGAAAAAGACTTTTCCCCAGATTAATATCTAAGGGAACAGTTACAATTAATGATATTGTTGATGATATAGTAAGAGGCACCTCTTTCTCTCGTGCGGACATAGTAGGTGTCATTTCATCATTGGAAGAAAAGATGGCGCAATACATCTCTTATGGTTATCATTTTGAACTTGGCAATATAGGCTATTTCTCTGCCAAGCTATCTGCTGCTTCAGTAGAAGATGTTAAAGATATCCATTCACAGAGCATAGAGATTTCTAATGTTAACTTCCGTGCTACTGCATCATTCAAGAGAGCCTGCAAGGGAAAGATTGAGAGAGCCAAGGAGGGCTTCAGGAATAGTAGGGAGATATCTGTAGATGAGTGTAAAGATAAGGTGATGGAATATTTAAATAATAACATTTATCTTACCATACCCGACTTCTGCTCTATTACGGGATTATTACCTGGGAAAGGGAGAAGGATGATAAATTCTCTTGTTAATGAGGGATTCCTAACTTTCTCAGGAGTGTGCAACAGAAAGATATATCATTTCAAAAAATAATGATGAGGCTAATCCCAAAGGATTGACCTCATCACATATTGGACAACTGATTATATATCAAGAATTGTTTTTTCTGCTGCCCTATGATCCTATAATAAAGACTGCTTAGGTAATTAATTTTTAAATACTCAACTATTCATATTATTCTATAATTTCTTTGTTCAACCATAATATTTCATGTCTCTGCAAAACACGTTTGTAAGATAATATAATTGTCTATTTTATATCTTAATTTGTCTATTTTAGTTATCATTCATTTATGTTGCAAGGTTAATTTTGCAACTCAAATTCATGTTTAAATTTCGAATAAAATGATTAAAAGAGTTAGTGTATTATTACCATTTTTATTTTTCCTTATTTCAGTAGAGGGAAGCCAGAAAACAGAAGCTTTAAACAATAAATCTGAGTATGATAGCCAGAATAGTTCTTGTGAATTGATGATGAGATATAAGGAAGTTGGCTCAGTAGTAAAAGAGTTGACCATTAAAAATGGGAACCGGAATATTTATGGAGTGGTAAGTGAACCTATTCAAAAAGATAAAAAAAAAGTAGCTATAATAAGCCATGGGTTTAATGGGACTCATGATTTCGCAACTGATTATTATGAAATGCTTCATTCATTAGGATATATTGTTTATGGATTTGATTTCCCATGTGGTTCCATAAATAGTCGTAGTGATGCAAATACTATGAACATGTCTATTTTAGATGAAAAGAAAGATCTTGAGAGTATTGTAGAATATTTCGAGAAACGGTCTGATGTGGATACTAATAATATAATATTAATAGGTGAAAGCCAAGGTGGACTTGTTTCTGCATTGGCTGCAGCAGATTTGAAAGAACGTATTTCAAAATTAATTCTTATCTATCCGGCATTATGCATACCAGACAATTGGAACAAACGTTATCCACAAACAAATGATATACTCGACACCACATTTGTATGGAAAGTGCCTATAGGGAAAAGGTTTTTCATGGAACTTAGAGATATGAATGTATACGATATGATAACACGCTATAATGGACCCGTAAAAATCATTCATGGATCTAAGGATGTTGTAGTGCCACTAAGCTATTCTGAAAAAGTAACGAAGTTGTATGATAAAGCGCAACTAAATGTCATCACAGGAGCAGGGCATGGTTTTAAGCCTGATGAACGAATCATATCTAATAAATTCATATACGAGTTCTTAAAATAGACCACAAAAACGACATTTAGCCATTTTGTCAAATATGTGTCCGGCCTTTGGTAGATTTCTATTTACCTTAGTTTCAATGAAATATTTTTATTAATTAAAAAAGACAATGAAACAATTAATTCTACTTTTATCCATTATGTTGTCAGCCGGGTGCGTATGGGCGCAGGATACTCCAGAGTCGAGTGTCATTATCAATAGTACCACAAAGGCTTCAACTACACAAACAGAGTATGGTAAGGTATGTGGTTATATCTATAAAGGTATATATACATACAAAGGTATTCCTTATGCACAGGCAAAGCGTTTTGAAACGCCAAAGGCGCTAGAACCATGGTCTGGCATACGATCATGCAGGACATATGGGCCATCTGCACCACAACCTACTTCAAATCGTTGGAACAATGATGCCGGTGCATTTTTCTATTTATGGTATGAGGGCCGTCAGAGTGAAGATTGTCTTTGTCTAAATGTATGGACTAAAGGAATTAATGATGGTAAAAAACGTCCTGTATTAGTGTGGTTCCACGGAGGAGGCTTTGCTGAAGGCTGCGGGCAAGATCATCCAGGATATCATGGGCATAATCTTGCAGATAAGGGCGATGTGGTAGTAGTAACAGTAAACCACAGACTTAACACTTTAGGATACACAGACTTGTCGGAATATGGCGATAAGTACAAATATTCTGGGAATGTAGGTAATATAGATCTTGTAGAAGCACTAAAATGGGTACGTGATAATATTTCTAATTTTGGAGGCGATCCAAACTGCGTCACCATATTTGGTCAAAGTGGTGGAGGAGCTAAAGTATCAAGTATGCTCTGTATGCCTATGGCTAAGGATTATTCCATCGCGCAATGATTATGAGTGGATCTGGATTTATGTGTGGGCAGAATAAGGAAATAGCGCATAAGATAGGAAGACGTACAGTGGAGCTTCTTGGATTGAATAAAGATAATATTGATGATATACAAAAGGTAGATTATGAGAAACTATATGAGGCGAATACAAAAGCATGAGTGAAATGTCTCAGGAAATAAGACGTAGCCCATCAGGACGTTTTGTTTCATGGGAGCCTATTGTTGATGGAGATGCTTTACCGGATGCACTTTGGGAAAATGGGTCAGAGAAGATCAGCAGTAATGTTCCGCTCATCATAGGTTCTACATTGAATGAGTTTGTTGGTGGTAATAAACCTAAAGCAGGAATTAATACTTGGGATGATGTAAAGGCAGATTTAGGTAAGACTATGGGTAAAGATGCCGGAGAATTTGTTGATGCATTCCGCGAAGCATATCCTGCTGCCGGCATTGATGAAATTTATCGTCTTGATACAATGGTACGTCCTGCTGCTTTACAGCAATTGCACAAAAGAGTAGCCGATAATGGTGCACCTGTGTGGAATTATCTTTTCACATATCAGTTGAAAGGTGAGGATGGAAATTTCCATGCCGGACACAACGGAGATATTCCTTTCTATTTCAATAACGTTGTTAGAAGTGCTAATATGACAGGAGCAACTCCGGATGGAATTGCACTTGGCGATACAATGAGCAGTGTATTGATAAATTTTGCACGTACCGGTAGACCTTATGCACCAGGAATGCCGGAGTGGAAACCTTCAACAGCAAAGGAAGTGAACACAATGATATGGAATACCCCTAAAGTAATGCAGGTATCTAATCATGATAAGAGACTTGTTGAACATATGAAATAAATAGTATAGGTATGATTAAGATAAAAAATGTCTATTCCTAAATAAACATTACAAGTTTATTGGACAATAGTACAAACATTAACTTATCCCTGCAAGTCAGCTTGCAGGGATATTTTGTTTATGGTTATTGTTGAATGTTTTTGTTATTAGTAAGCATAAGCTATGCCTCTGTTAAAGGGCATACCAATCAGTTATCATTATTATTGTAATTTGAGCGGATATACTGTGTAGGTGTTACACCAAATGCATTTGTGAAACACTTTGAGAAATACCCGGTATTTGAAAAACCTACCATGTACATGACTTCCGAAACCGAGAACTGTCCGCCACGAAGTAGTATAGATGCTCGTTTCATTCTGATATCTCGAATATATTCAACAGGAGTGAGACCAGTCATATACTTAATCTTTCTATAAAGCATTTTATCACCTATACCCAAAGCCTGTTGTAACTTACTAACATTGAAATCGCTATCACTTATATGTTCTCCAATAATAGAAATGGCTTCAAGTAGTAAACGTTCGTCACTTTTACTATTTATCGTACTCTTTTCAGTGCTTGTATGTATTTCATTATCAGAATTTATATCGTCAACTTCTAATTTATTTGATTCCAGTATTTCTTCATTTATATCAATAGGAATTTGTATCACAAAAGCATCACCATCATTTGCCTGTACTACGCCGATACTTCCACTATATTTTTCCACATATTGGCTTATCATATAAAGCATAGGAGTATAATCATCTGGTGCGTCGGGCATCTGAAGAGCATAACGCTGGAACAGAAATGGGCATATTTCACTTGGAATATGCATAGTATTACTCTTGGCTGTTATTATCAGTTTTTTATTAGATGATAAATAATTTATAGATATATTCACAGATCCACCACTCTCTGAATGCTGTATTACATAGCCTAGCAGAATACAATATAAAGAGTTGACTTCAGTTATATCGGATTTTTCATAGAGATGAGGAGTAAAAGAAGAAAATGTGAGTTTTATATCTTTCTTAGCCCCTTCTGATTTCATCTCATCTACCATTTGATGAGATAATTCAACGATATCCAAAAGAGTATCATTCGAGGTAAATTTGTTGGAAGTACTGGCTTCAGAGGCTTCTCTAATGAGAGAGTTTAGTCGTGTCGACTCATGACGTATTTCCTCAAGATGATGCAACATCTCCTTTTTAGGATTAGAACCTAGCAACTGAATCATTGGGTTCATAATAGAGCCTAATGATACTCTTATCTCTGAATATATATACTGATAATAGCTAATACGACTCTGCGATTCTTGCATAATTTTTACCTTAGCTTCATGTTCTTGCCTAAGTCGTCTTCTTACCATATAATAATGTATCACTAAATATGCTAAACCTACAATAAGTATAAAATATAGCAGTTTCATCCACCACATTAGATACCATGGTGGAAATATGTCTATCTCTAAGCTATATACTTCATCTTTTATATTACCAAATCCATCTATAGTGAATACTTGCAATGTATAGTTACCATATGGTAGTCCGTTATAGCTAACTTGGTATGTTTCAGAATTCAACCGTTGCCAGCTATTATCAACTCCTTCCAATTTATACGCATATAGATGTTGTACCTTATTTAAATAGGGTAAATCAGAAAACATAAACACAAGATTATTTTCATCAAAAGATAGTTTAATGTTTTTATTAAGAGTTCTATTAGGTTGATCAGACAGTTGTTGTTCATTGACCAATATTTCAGACAATACTAGTTGAGCACTATCATGCCTCTTATCAATAGATGTAGGATCGAGAATCATCAGTCCGTCTATGCTCCCTATGTAGAATCGTTTGGTATTAGGTGAATATAATCCTGATGTTGCAGCGTAAAAAGGTATTTTATATAGTTCTATTTCTTTTGAATTCTTTATTATTCGATATTCATTTTGGCTGATAGCCCACAATTGATTACCCACACTGTTTATGGTAAGTATCTTCTCTTTTGAAGTACCATACCTCAATTCATCAATCTTTTTCCCATCAGTCGCGAAATGTAGAAAGCGTCCGGATGAAGCAACCCATATTTCATTTTGATTTACAATAGTCATAGCATCAATATTATCTTTCATTACATTATGCACTTTACAGTCTATTGTATTTATTCTCATCAGGCCTTGTGAGGAGGTTGCCCATATTTGTCCCTGTTTGTCGAGGGCTATATGACTAAAATGGGTTTCAGGCATAAGTACTATATCAGCTTCAATTTCTTTATCATTAGAACTAAGCAAACGTTTTTTTGAGATAATATATAGTCCATTATATGATGCTATCCACAAGCGCCCATGCTCATCTTCTGTCATACCGTAAGCCCATCTCGCTGTGTAATGATGATTACTGTCTGTTACAACTATGTTGCGTAGTTGCCTAGTAGAGGAAAGATAAAGATTGATTCCTAAATCAGTTGATATCCATATATTATGCTCTCTATCTTCGAAAAATGAACGTACTCTATTGTGAGTAATTGGATATTGAGGATTGCCATCACGATACCATGTCCAATTGCCGTCAATAGGGTAACGTATCAAACCGCTTGATCCTCCTATCCATAGTGTATGTTCGCTATCTTCGAAAACATTTTCAATATAATTGCCCGTAGTGTACCCGGTCATCTGAAAGATAGAATTATATTTAAAAAGGGGGTGATGTGCTGATGTTGAGAAACCATTATCAGTGCCCAACCATAAATTGTCGTTGCAATCTAGAAAAGTACGCCATATTATATTGTTGGGTATACTTCTTGAATCTTTAGAGTCATGGTATAGGTGTAAGATATCGGAGTCAGATTTTATATATAATCCATTGTCAGTTCCTATATATAAACGGCCTTTCTTATCTTGTGCTAATGTCTTAATAGATATATTACGCAATAGCAATTCTTCTGAGAACTCATTATTACTTGCATTATATGCAAAAAATCTTCCAAAAGCCCAAATCCAGTATTTATCTTTTACATTTCTGTCAGAGATTATGGCACTTATATACGATTTACGTTGACCGGCTACAGGTATTTCATGAAAAGATTTTCCATTAACGAAGTATAGGCCGTATAGTGTACCAACTAGAAGCCCTTTATGCGTAGACACTATAGAATATATGTCCGTTATTTTATTATTTATAATATCAACCTTACCGCTATTTGGCGTGTAGCAATAAAGTCCTTGGTCTGCCCCGAAATATAAACGATTATCATGTTTTACAATTGTACGGGCATTTGTTATATGTGGCTGAATCGGATAGTGATAGACAAGAGTTCGACGGTTGAATATGGCTATTCCTTTATCACATGCCATATAAATGGAATCACCAACGATTGATAGATCGAATACCGAATGTGGTGAAGAGCTGGACATATGGGCACGAGGGAAGCTATTATATCCATTATAACAATAAAGCCCATTATCGAGAGTGCCAATCCATATTAAGCCTTCATCATCTTGTGCAAAGCTAGATACTGTGTTGCAGCCAGGTATTTGATGATTCCTAAATGAAATCTCTTCAGCTGCTTTGGCATGTTGAATAGTATTATATAGTAATAGAATCAGAAAAAAAAGGGTTAACCTAAGTTTCATATCTTAAAGGAATTATGATTTGTATGACTACAAAGTTGATAAAATTAATAAATATCGGAAATTATAGATCGCGCTTTTTTCCCATTTGTCTTTTTTCTAACCCTATTTGTCTAAAATAAGCCCTACAGTAGATATTCTAATTGATACTATTGCAGAATAAAGTATCAGTTTATTGGTAAACTTTAATAATCTAATAAAAACTCAAATTAAAATTATGGAAAAGAGACTATTTTCTCTAGTACTTTGTTGCTTATGTTGGTCTATGACAATATGGGCTCAAAAACAAAATGTAAAGGGAACAATTTTTGACGGTCAAAAAGAACCGTTAATTGGAGTTTCCGTAAAAGTGCAAGGTACTACACTTGGCACATTATCGGATTTGGATGGCAATTATGCTATCAACGTAAACAAAGGTGATAAACTTGAATTCAGCTATATTGGGTTCAAGACTCAGGTTGTTGTTGTAAATAAGGATAAGATTGACATAATAATGCTTGAAGACGCAACCGTTCTTGATGAAGTTATAGTAACAGGATATGGCACAGTAAGTCGTAAAAACTTAACAACATCTATTGCAAAAGTCAAAGCCGATGAAGTTTCAAAAACTGGAACAACAAACATGGGACAGATGCTTATGGGACGTGCAGCAGGATTGCAGGCATCTCTATCAAGTTCTCAGCCTGGTGGTGGTGTAAATATGACCATTCGTGGTGGTGGACAGCCTCTTTATGTTGTAGATGGCATAGTAATGCCAACAAATGAGTTTATTGAATCGGCAGGTGGTACAACAACAGTAATGCCAAACAGTATAAATCGTTCAGGATTAGCAGGCATAAACCCTTCTGATATTGAATCAATAGAAGTCCTTAAAGATGCAAGTGCTGCTATATACGGTGTCAATGCCGCTAATGGCGTCATTCTTGTTACCACAAAACGTGGCAAACAAGGTAAGATGAAGATTAGCTATGAAGGATCTGTTGCTTCAGTAAAGAACTACAAATACATAGAGCAACTTAATGCTCAGGATTATATGACTTATGCAAACATCTTTAAAAAAGAACAATATCTGTACAATAATGGCATGGTTCCTTATGGAACAAAAGAATATGATAATGGTAATTCTGATGTATTTACCGCTGAGCAGATAGCTAATGCCGAGAACACAGATTGGGCAAGTTATATACTTAAAGATGGAAGCATTTCAAGCCATAACGTAACAATTCAGGGTGGCGCAGAACGAATAAATTACTATGTGTCTGGGAACTATTATAAGCAAAATGGTTCTGTTGCTAGTTCAAGTTACGAGCGTTTTGTACTTAGAGCCAATGTTGGGGCACAACTATTTAAATGGTTAAAACTTACAACTTCAATAAACTATAATAATAATAATAATAATAATGGTTCTGTAGGTGGTACTACAAGTGGAAGAGGTGCACAAGCGAGCGGTGCACTTACAGCAGCACTTTCATATCCATCAAATCTACCTGTTTTTGATGCTGATGGGAAATATACGTCTTATCTTACTATACCAAATTCAGTAGGTATGCTTGATATGACCAACAGATCTTATCTTTCTGGTTTCAATGCAAACTTTACTTTTGATTTTACCATTATCCCAGAGATGTTGACAGCAAAAGTACTATATGGTTACAATTCTGAAAATACAAAACGTAATGTATATATACCTAAAAATGTATATTTTGACCAGATGTACAAATCACGTGGTAGCTTAGCACGTGGTGACCGCGATAATAGTACAATGGAAGCTACATTCTCTTTTAACCATGACTTTTTCAATAAAGCACTATCTGTAAATGCAATGGTTGGTATGGGACGTTACTTTACTAATTCAAATGGCCTTGGTGTTTCATATAATGAAATAAACGATGTTATTGGGAATGATAATATTTCAGCTGCAACAGGCGATTTTAAACCAACATCATATCGAAGAGCTGATGAGAAACGTTCACAATTCGGAAGCTTGGCACTTGACATTCTTGATCGCTATGTAATAAATGCATCAGTACGTCGCGATGGTACTGACAAATTCTTCAAGAACAAAAAATATGCTTGGTTCCCTTCTGTATCAGTAGCATGGAAAATATTCAATGAGAACTTCATGGAAGATGTAGATTGGGTAAATCTGCTCAAATTACGTGCTTCATATGGTGAAACAGGTAATGATAATCTTGGCTCAAGTCTTTATGGTGCTTACGGAGCTTTTGGTAACAAAATCGGATTTGATAATAATGGAACTACATATGTACCATACTATCTTATTAGCCAGGATTATCCAAACGTTTCATGGGAAAAGACAATTATGAAGAATATTGGTCTTGATTTTTCTATATTTAAAGACCGTATCAGTGGTAGCTTTGACTATTTTGTGAATGATGTAACAGATATGCTTGGTTATGCCAATACAGCTGGTTTGTCTATGTTTGCTACATATCCTATTAATGGTGGACATATCCGCCGTTATGGTTGGGATGCAACTATCAATACAAATAATATTCAGACACCAGATTTCAAATGGAGTTCAGCAATAACACTTTCTCATTATAACTCTACATGGAAAGAACGTTTCCCAAATTATGATTATAACGAATATCAAATTCGTAAAGATGAACCTGTAAATGCTCTATATTTCTATCGTACTGAAGGCATAATAAATACTGAAAAGTCAAATTGCCCAACAACTCAACCGGAAAAATATAGTTATCCAGGATGTCCTATTTTAAAGGATCTTAATGGAGATGGTGAAATAACAACAGGTGATATAGATATGGTAAATGTTATTCCTGCACTATATTGGGGATTTGGAAATACATTTAACTACAAGAACTGGGATTTGGACATCTTTGTATATTCACAGTTAGGACTAAAGAAATATAACTACTCATACGATTGGAGTGACGGACGTGAACTTGCTAATCAAACTACTAATCAAAGTACAATAATAAACCAGGTATACAATTCGCAGACAAACCCTGATGGTAATCTTCCAGGTATAGCATCACGCTTGTCTAATGTATCGTTACCAGGTGGTTGTGGAACCGATGTATATTATCAGGATGCAAGTTTTCTTCGTGTTCGTAATATAACACTTGGATACACATTTAATGCAAAGAATCTTGGAGCTCTTCGTAACTACTTTACAAGCGTCCGTATTTATGCTGATGCATTGAATCCATTTACATTCACAAGCTTTGATAATTTCGACCCTGAGGTTACAACAGGTGGTTCGTATAAAGGTGGTAAAGCTGAATACCCAATGACACGTACCTTCTCTTTAGGAGTACAGGTAGAATTCTAACTATATCATGTCTAATAATAAAAAAAGAAAAAAATGAAACGCAATAATATTATTCACACAATGCTATACATCTTACTGATGGGCATTACGATTACAGGTTGTGAAAATGACTTTGATGCAAAAATATATGGACAGTTGTCTACAAATAACTTCCCGGCTACAGCAAGTGACTATGAAGATTATATGATGGAATGTTATGTGCCATTCTCGGTTAACTGGAGTTATGCATTATCTGCACAACAACATAATTTCTATGTATCCGAAGGAGGTTTACACCGCTGCTTTGATTCTACAACTGATGAAAGCTCGGCATGGGTAATAGGTTCATGGGGTTGGTTGTGGTCAACGATAGGTGCTGCTCAGTTTGATGACATGAAACTACTAGGACGTGCTTCAGTTGGTGCTCCAAGCCATTTTGAAAAAGTACGCGACATAAGCCGCTTTACAAAGATTATTGACCAATTGGAAAAAGCTGATTCAAAAATACTTTCTGAGGAAAAGAAGAATGAGTTTGTTGGTGAAGCCCGTCTTTGCCGCGGTATGATGATGTACTACCTTTTAAACATGTACGGACCGGTTCCTGTCATAGTCGATGCTAAGCTTCTAGGTGATACAATTAATGAATCACATCTTGTACGTCCGGAGTTGGATGTTATGACTCAATATATAACAGATGACTTAGAATATGCCAGTCAGCATGTAGCTGAAAAACAATCACAGAAAGGACGTTATACAGCCGATTATGCTCGTTTCTGCCTTATGCGTCACTATCTAAATGAAGGTTATCATATGTCAGGTTATTACCAGAAAGCTTATGACATATTTGGGCAGTTCAAAGGTAACTACGATCTATATAAAGGAGGTGAAAATCCATATGCAGATCAATTCAAGATTGGTCATGAATTTAATTGCGAGACAATTATGGCTGTAAGTTGTCATAGTAATGCTACAGGCGAGAGTAAAGAGGGTAACTTCAATCCTTTCTCTTGGTATTCATTGCCTTGGGATGTATCAAAAGTAGATGACAAGGGCAACCCTACACCTTTTGCAAATCAAGGTGGTGGATGGGGTATGGTATTCAATATCTCAAAACATTTTTATGACACATTTGAACCAGGTGATAAACGTGCTGAAACAATTATTACACAATACTATAGTTTTATGAATGGATGGGTTACAGAGAAGGAACTTGGCAATCGTTGGGATGGATTCATCATTAATAAATATCCTATCGAATCAGCTACTTCCTTCCAAGGTACAGATATTCCATTGGCACGTTGGGCAGATGCCTTAATGCTATATGCTGAAGCAGATGTAAGAGCTCATAATGCTGTCTCACAAAGTGCAATAGACTGTGTTAATAAAGTTCGTAACCGTGCCGGTTTACCTAATCTTTCTGCTGATAAGACTGCTACAGCCAATGACTTCCTTGATGCATTACTTACCGAACGTGGACATGAACTATATTATGAAGGATGCCGCAAGGTTGACCTTATCCGATTCAACAAGTATTATACTATAATGAATAAGATAGGACGCACACCATCTAGTCAGTATTTCCCATTGCCAAACTTTGCAGTAGAGCAAGCTGCTTCAAGCGGATATGAACTGACTCAATATTATACTCGTGAAAATTATGATGGACCAAAGAAATAATATAAAAGTGAATTTAAAAAAGTTATTATTAGGACCTCTCTGTCTCATGTTTGCACTGCAAACATGGGGCGGAGAGCCTTTTTGGCTCGGTGCCGATGTTGCAGGAGCCAACATGATGGAGAAAAGAGGAGGCTTTATTTTTAATAAGGCAGGTAATAAACAAGAGTTAGTTGCAATGATGCATGACATGGGTCTAAATGCTATAAGACTGCGTGTATGGGTTAATCCAAAAGGAGAATGGTGCAATATGGAAGACCAACTCGTTATAGCAAAACGTGCAGAAGCACTAGGTATGCCAGTTATGATAACCATACATTATAGTGATACATGGGCCGACCCCGGGCATCAGACAATCCCGGAGGCATGGAAAGAATATGACTACACAAAGATGAAAGAGGCTGTAGCCAACCATACTATTGAAATATTGAAGCTATTCAAGAAAAACAATATTGATGTAAAATGGGTACAGGTCGGTAATGAAACAACTCACGGTATGTTGTGGCCTATGGGTAAGGCAGAGGATAACATGGAGCAGTATGCAGGTCTTACGGAGGCAGGCTGTAGTGTTATAAAGGGTATTTATCCAGATGCTAAAATAGTTATTCATATTGACGGGGGCGTAGACCCTATTCGTTATAACAAGATATTCAATGCATTCGAGAAATATCATGTAAATTATGATATGATAGGGATGAGTTGTTATCCTTACTGGGATCAGGATCAAGGGCTTGAAGCAAAGGATGAGCATACTATTATTGATTGTATAAACAATATTAATGGTCTATACAAGAAGTTTGGTAAAGAGCTTATGATTGTCGAAACAGGATATGATGCTGACTATCCAGAGGCAGGTTATAAATTCATTACGGACCTTATTAAAGCAGCACGTACTCAAACAGGAGGGCACTGTCACGGAGTATTTTACTGGGCGCCGGAAATAGATGGTGGCTATAAACTTGGAGCTTTCAGAAATAAGCGCCCTACGAAAATTATGGATGCCTTTATTGAGGCTTCAAAAAAAATAGAGTAAAACTGAAGCAGGTTGGTATATGCAATATCGCGCCTTGAAGAGAGCACAATTATCATTACTGCTGCTTCAGTTTTTGCCAAATCTGTTTAGATAATAAATATCACATTAAAACGGACATATAGTCCACTATTACCGAAAAAAATAAAATATTATGAAGAGACCCGTAGCATTTTTCATCATTTTTGCATTGATTTGTTATTCTTCATATGCCCAAAACAGATGGAAAATTGATGTGACAAATGTAGACACTACTGTAGTCAGAGGGCATTTAAAACTTGGAGGAATAAACCCTGATGGAGATAAGATTGTAGTAAATAGTCACTATCTTGAGCGTAATGGAGAACCTATCATTCCGATTTTTGGTGAGTTCCACTTCAGCCGTTATCCTGCAGATCAATGGGATCAGGAAATCAAGAAAATGAAAGCTGGTGGCATCACTCTTATAGCTACATATGTTTTTTGGAGTCTTCACGAACCATCCGAAGGACACTTTTATTGGGATGGGGACCTCGACTTGAGACGATTTGTTGAGTTGTGCGGAAAGAATGATATGGATGTTATTGTGCGTGTTGGACCATTTGACCATGGTGAGTGGAGGAATGGCGGTATTCCAGACTGGCTATATGGCCGTCCTATTGAGATTCGCAGCAATGATCCAGAATACCTAAAATACGTAGAGAGATTATATGGACAGATAGGTCAGCAGCTTAAAGGCCAGTTTCATAAAGATGGAGGACCTATAATAGGTGTACAGATTGAAAATGAGTACCAGCACTCTGCAGCACCTTGGGGATTCACATATGACGGAGCTCCTAGAGAACTTACGGTTGCACGCAGGGACGTGGGAGTTACACAGATTCAGGTAGGTATCAACAAGAGTGGTAATGAGAATTCTGCTATAGGTGCAGTGCATATGAAGACACTTAAGAAGCTTGCAGTTGACGCAGGTCTAATTGCTCCACTATACACAGCTACCGGATGGGGATATGCCACAATCATTGAAAAAGAAAGTCTTCCTGTAATGTCAGCTTATGCTTATCCTTATTGGGTAGATGAGCCAACCCCTAGCCCATTCTATCTATATAAGGATATTCACGCTAAGCCTGATTATGAACCAGTAAGCTATAACCCTGCTCTATATCCATCATTAGGAGCTGAGCTAGGAACAGGAATGGCTGTAGTATACAAGAAGAGACCACGCGTTCCACAAGAGAGTCTTCTTCCTATGATGGTTCGAGAAATCGGTAGCGGTAGCAACGGACTAGGTTTCTATATGTACCATGGCGGTACTACCCCATCTATAGGTAATCATTTTTACACTGAGGCTTTCGGATTGAATCTCAAATCATATGATTACCAGTCACCACTTGGAGAGTTCGGATTCCCTGAAGGTAGTTTCTATTCTCTGAAGGTATTCAATTACTTCCTTAGAGACTTTGGAGCAACATTGGCCCCATGTATGACTATACTTCCAAAAACTAATCCGACTACCCCTGCAAATCTAAACACATTGAGATATGCTGTGAGGAGTAACGGAGAGAGCGGATATGTATTCATGCACAATTTCCAAGATCATCTTAAAACCAGTAATATAGCTGATAATAGGATTGAAGTAAAGGCTACTAAAGGAACATACTCTTTTCCTAATAGCGGGACATTCGATCTGAATGTAGGATCAGTTGCAGTGCTTCCTTTCAACATCGATTTCGGTGGTGTAAAATTCAAGACAGCAATGATTCAACCATTCTGTAAGGTAGGAAACGGATACGTTTTTGTTTCAATGAAAGGTTTGAAGCCGGAAATTGTTTTGGAAGGGCGCCATAAGGTCAAAGGAGCAAAAGCGACAGTGAAAGGCGGTGATACAGTTGTATCCCTACCATCTGGTAAAGCTGTAGAATTCAGTATCGATGGTGTTGAGTTCTTGTTAATCCCATTTGAAGATGCATTGAATGCGTACACAGTCAATAACAGGCTATTTATTTCTAATGGTATTGTATGTGGACATGACACGCATGAACTTATCACTACAAGCCCAGAGACCGAGATTACTGTATGGCCAGCTGCTAACATTTCTGTGAACAATGGTTCTATTACTAAAATTAGTTCTGCGTTCGGTTCAAAGTGGAAAGTCTTTCTCCAGGAAGTAAAACCTGCTCTTGAAATAAAGAAGACTGATGACAGACACATAGTTCTTGATGCATCTGGCATGAAATGGGACGGAGTGAATGAGGTATATCTAAGCTTTGATTATGTTGGAGACCGTGGTATATGTATGATGGACGGAGTGCTTCAGACAGATAACTTCTACACCAGCAGACCTTGGCTTATGGGCCTTAAAAAGTATACCGACACTTTGAAGGATAAAGAGATGTATTTCTATTTTGTTCCTATGCAGAAAGATGCACCATACTTAAGCTACCTTGATAGTATCCCGGATTTTGGTGGAAAGAAAGAGTATCTTAGCCTACCTATGCCAAAAGTCATAACAGAATACAAAGTGACTCTTGTAGTTAAATAATATTTGAACTAACAATAATTTAAGGTTCAATATTATCTAATAGTTGAAAAGAAGTGGATCAAACCCACTTCTTTTTAAGTATATAATATATTAATAAAAACACTAAAACTGATGAAAACCCAATTTACTATTTTATTCACACTTGCAATTCTTCTTGCTTCTTCATTATTTGCTCAGAAACCTCTTCCAGAAGGTACAGAGACTTCAGAAAATGCCTTATTCTTGAGAAAATGGCCAAGAGTTGATGACAAGCAACGAGCATGGTTCAGATTTCATGCACCAAATGCAGACAAAGTACAAATTGACTGCCGTGGTATATATCCAATGGAAAAGGATACTGACGGATGGTGGTATGGTAACACTGATTCTCTTGCATTAGGTTTACATTTCTACAATTTCATTGTAGATGGGGCAATTGTTACAGATCTCAATACATACACTTATGGAGGAAGTTACGGATATTCTTCTGCAATTGAAATTCCTGAAGGAGTGGAAGGAGATTACTATAGGCCTTCAGAAGTGGCACATGGACAGGTAAGGTCATTTGTATACTACTCAACATACGAGAAATCATACCGTAGAGCAAATGTTTATACTCCTGCTGAATATGAAACAAAGCCAAACAAACGTTATCCTGTACTCTATCTCCAGCATGGAATGTGTGAAGATGAGACTGGATGGCCAACTCAGGGAAAGGCAAATTTCATTCTTGACAATCTCATTGCTGCAGGTAAATGCAAGCCTATGATTGTGTGATGGATAAAGGAAACTGCAGTATCAACTTCATGACCCTCATCAAAGAGGACCCTACTGCAACAAGAGAGAATTTCGGAGCATCATTCACACCTATCTTTCTTCAGGATATAATACCATCAATTGATAAGGAGTTCAGAACCTTGACAGATAGAGATAATCGTGCAATGGCCGGTTTATCATGGGGAGGACACCAGACATTCGAGATTGCACTTAGAAATCTCGATAAGTTCTCTTACATCGGGTCATTCAGCGGGGCTTTGTTCCTAGGTGAAGACCAAATAGACAAAGCATACGACGGTGTATTCGCTGACAGCAAGGCTTTCAACAAAAGGGTACATACCCTATTCATCGGTATCGGAAGTGAGGAAGGAATGGGAGCAAAAGATTTGGGTAAAGCACTACAGAAAAGAGGTATCAACAATATATACTACGAATCTCCCGGCACTGCCCATGAATGGCTGACATGGAGACGCTGCCTTAAAGAGTTTCTGCCAAATCTGTTTAGATAATAAATATCATATTAATGATACCTCAATAAAAAAATAATATTATGAAAAGACTCATAGCATTTTTCATCATTCTTGCATTGGTTTGTTTCTCAGCTTCTGCCCAGAAGATATGGAAAACAGATGTGACAAATGTAGACACTACTGTAGTCAGAGGCCATCTGCAACTTGGAGGAGTAAGCCCTTCCGGGGGAACAATATCTGTGAACAGCAATTATATTGAGAGGAATGGGAAACCATATATCCCAGTAATGGGAGAGTTTCACTATAGTAGATGTGCAAAAGAGAATTGGGATAAGGAACTCAAGAAGATGAAAGCTGGTGGTATATCAGTGGTGGCCACCTATCTTTTTTGGAACTATCATGAGCCGGAAGAGGGTAAGTTTAGATGGGATGGTAATGCTGATTTAAGGGCTTTTGTGAAGCTATGTGATGAGAATAATCTTGATGTAATTGTACGCATAGGCCCCTATTCTCATGGTGAGTGGCGTAATGGAGGCCTTCCCGACTGGCTTTATGGTCGTCCTATAGAGGTAAGGAGCAATGATCCGGAGTATATGAGATATGTTGAACGCTATTTCAAACAGGTTGGTGAACAACTTACCGGTCTTATGTATAAGGATGGAGGACCTATCATTGGTGTCCAACTAGAGAATGAATATCAGCATGCAGCTTCCGGATGGGCTTTGGGATATGGCCGTTTCAGCGAACTTACAGCAGCAAGAATGGATGTAGGAATTACACAGGTTCAGGCGGGTATAAATAGTGAAGGTAATGCCAACTCAGCAATAGGAGCTTCTCATATGAAAGAACTTAAGCGTCTTGCTAAGGCTGCCGGTATTGATACTCCTCTATATACTGCAACAGGTTGGGGCTTTGCTACTATTGTGGAAGATGGCAGCATCCCTGTGATGGCAGGGTATGCATATGCTGCATGGACTCCTGGTAATGTAGCAAGTGATTTTTATCTTTTCAAAGATATACGCAAGCATCCTGATTATGCTCCGGTTAGCTTTGATACGTCTAAATATCCTGCAATGGCTGCAGAGATAGGAACAGGAATGATGACAAGTCATGAAAGAAGATCTATTGTTCCTCATGAAAGCTTTCTTCCATTTATGGTAAGAAATGTAGGAAGTGGAAATAACGGACTTGGGTACTACATGTATCATGGTGGTAACAATCCTTTGTTTGAGGGCAGCAACTTGTCTTATACGGATGGTTCAGTCAGTATGCGTTCCTATGATTATCAATCTCCTTTGGGAGAGGATGGTTATCCTCGATTAGGATATAAGTCACTAAAGTTGATAAATTATTTCTTGCAAGATTTTGGTGAGTCTCTGGCTCCTATGGTAACTGTTATCCCAGACTCAAATACATCAGATTCGAAAGATGTTACTACATTGAGATATGCAATTCGTAGTAATGGATATGGGGGATATGTATTCATGCATAACTTTCAGGATAGATGTCAGACTCAAAACCTGGGAAATAACAGGATTGAGGTTCAGACAAAGTCGGGAAAAGTATGTATCCCTGCCAATAATACGTTTACTTTGAAATCAAAGATGTCAGCAATTTTCCCATTTGGAGTTGAATTTGGAGGTATCCCTTTCAACTATGCAACTGTTCAGCCTTACTGCAAGGTGGGTAATGGTTTTGTATTTATTTCACTTGATGGAATTGCTCCTGAAATCGTACTTGATGGAAAGCACTTTGTTAAGGGAGTGAAATCATCTTTCTCTCAGGGACGTACCTACATAAAATTAGTTGCTGGACAAGCTTGTGATTTCAAAATTGATGGAGTAGATTTTCTTGTAGTACCATTTGATATGGCTCTTAATTCATACAAGTATGGCGATAGACTTCTATTTTCAGAAGGTATTGTAGTCGGATCTGAAAAAGCTGAGATTATCACAACATCATCATCAGTAAATATTGTAGTTTGGCCCGAGGCTAAACTCTCTTCAGAGAAGGGAACAATTACCAAGAGCAATTCATCTATCGGGTCATCGTGGACTCTTAACATGCCTGAGGTTAATCCTAACATCTCAGTTAAAAAGAGCGGCGACAGATACTTAATAGTAGATGCTTCGAATGTGAATTGGGATGAACTTAGTGAGTTATATATCAAATTCAATTATGTTGGTGACAGAGGTGTATGCCTTATGAATGGATATGTAAAGACAGATAATTTCTATGTTGATGCTCCATGGATAGTTGCTTTGAAGAAGCATAGTGAAGGGCTCCGTGAACATAATATGTATTTCTATTTCCTTCCTATGGACAAAAACGGACAATATCTAAAGGACCTTTCCAAACTGCCGGATTTTGGGAAATCCAAGGAATATCTTGATTTAGGTACTCCTGAAGTAATACCAGAATACAGAACAACATTATTTATAACTAAATAGAATGACCATTATGAAAAAGATAATTGAAACTTTATTGATAGCCTCTTTTACAGTATTATCAATATCTGATATCTCTGCAAAATCGGGCGAGTTGGTCTATCAGGATTCTAAAGGAATAATACGTTGGAAATCAGACAAAACACCTATGGGGATATTTGGTGCCAACTATTGTATTACTTCTTCTTGTGACTTCCGCTCTGTTGGTTATGTAGGCAGAGATTATAAGAGTATGATAGATGAGGACCTAATTCATTTCTCAAGGATGGGATGGCAGGCCCTCCGTCTCTGTCTATGGGGTGATTGGGAATGTTGCGACAAAAATGGCAATCTTATTGAAAACGAGCATCTAGATGCTTTGGACTATCTGATTGCAAAGTCTTCTGAGAGAGAAATAGCTATGCTTCTCAGCCCTATTGTGACTTATAGCGCCGGCTTTCATGAGGCATACGACATGAAGTTCCCTGGACTTTCAGCCCACTATACTAAGGAAGAACTGATTACGAATCCTAATGCTCTTGCAGCGCAGTGCAACTATATGACTCAACTTCTCAATCATGTTAATCCGTATACTGGCAGGCAGCTTAAGTATGAGCCCTGGATTACATTCATAGAGTTGATCAACGAACCTGCAATGCTAATTGACAAGCCGTCTGAAACAATTCATTACATCAATAAAATGGTTGATGCAATTCGTAAGACCGGATGTCAAAAGATTACTTATTACAATGTAAGTCAGGATTTTCGTGTTATTCCTATACTTAAACAGACTAAAATCCAGGGAGGATCATATGCATGGTATCCTACTGGTTTGAACCATGGTTATACATTAAAGGGTAATATACTTCCATTTGTAGCATCGTATCCACAGATTAAGGAGGATATAGGCAGGCGCTCAAGGTTGGTATACGAATTTGATACTCCAGACGTTACTGAAGGATATCTTTATCCTGCAATGGTAAGAGAGTATCGAGAGGGAGGAATCCAGTTTACAACAATGTTTACCTATGATTTCCTTGCTACAGGTAGAATGAATCTAAGTTGGCAGACACATCATCTCAACATGGTATATACTCCCGAAAAGGCTGTCAGCTCTATTATTTCTGCAGAGGCAATGAATAAACTTCCTATTGGAAAGGATTATGGTGAATATCCTGAAAATAGTCAATTTGATGATTTCCTTGTAGATTATGATAGGAGGTTGAGCCTATACAATACAGATAAAGCTTTGATGTATAGTGCAGATATACTGGATATATCACCAAAGAATCCTACTGCGTTAAAGAGAATTGTAGGTTCTGGAAGTTCAACATTAGTTAAGACTGTTGGTAATGGTATCTATTTCCTTGACAGAATAAGTAATGGCATGTGGAGAATGGAGGTTCATCCGAATATCTTTGAGGTCAGTGATCCTTATATGAATCCAAGTATTACACGCCCCTCTTATCTTGTAGATAATCAGCCTCGTCAGTTTAAATTATCACTTCCCGGTATCAATGGTAATACTGTAGTTAAGAGACTTGATGGAAAGGTGGTTGATTCTCGTGATAATAAAATTATTGTTTATCCTGGAGTATATATAGTATCCGATAAAGACTTCGCTATGGTTGATCTTCCTAAAAAAGTTGGTGGAATCAAAATGGATGAATTTGTTACAGCAAAGCCTTCAATGCCTGAGAAACCAGTTCTTATATTTAAACAACCTCAGGAATTTATAGCGGGCAAGCCATCCACTGTGACTTGTAAAATTTACTCTGCTGAGCAGCCTGAGTCTGTTACTATGTTTACAGGAGTAGGCCTTTGGGGAAGTAGACGTATTACAATGAAGCAGACAGGATATCATATGTATTCAGCAGAGTTTCCAGTGTCTGAGAATCCATCGGTTCAGGAATATCGTATCGGCATAACTGTTGCTGGAAAGAAGTACCTTTTCCCTGATGAAATTTCACTTTATCCTGATGATATAGGATTTGACTCAGCAACGTCAGGATATAAGGTGAAGATTGTTGATACTAAGTATAGTCCACTAAATGTATTTAGTGCTGAAAATGATAAGCAGCTTGATTTCTCAAGATATTATAACAGTGTGGTTTCAATAATGAATACTCCTAAGTTTGAAAGACATACTATTTACGATAGAAAAAGTGAGGCTGCTGTAGAGATAGCTTATGATTCTTTTGTTGGAAGTTTGTATCCCGGACCTGCTGATATATCATTCTCGAAATACATTGTATCTGAACTTAAAGCTAGAACAAATGCCAAGGTTCTTCCTATTGGTCTTAATATGGAAGCCTCAGGCAAATGTAAAGTGAAAGTGATATTTACACAATCAGACTGTAGATCATGGTCAGTAGAGGTTCCATTAACTGAGAAGATGGCTGAGCATAGCGTGTCTTTGGAAAGCCTTGTGCCGGATGACGCAGCAATGCTTCCTCGAGATTTCCCTGGAGTATCTTCTTATTTCTATCCAAGACTTAATAAGCTAGGTGAAACAATAGATTGGTCGAAGGTTGAGAAATGTACAGTTTCTCTTCGTACAGAAGGCCTTGACAATCCAAAGGAAAATGGCGTTTTGAGAGTAAAGAGTATTGAGCTGACTTATTAACTTTGTGTAAAATACAAAAGGAGGAATTTCCAACAGGAAATTCCTCCTTTATATTAAAGTAAGCCTTAAGCATAAATTATCTTAGGTGGTTTAGTTCACTTTATATTTACGCATTAAGTATATCATTTATTCTACTCCAAGATCCTTATATGTTCTTGGTGCCGGAACTCCAGGAAGAGGTTTTCTATCCTTCAACTCATCAAGTATTACCTCGATGGCTTTATTAAGTTGTTCATCCTCTCCCATCTCCTCTTTGATAGGGTTGTTATCAATTAATATGTCTGGGTCTACGCCGTGGTTCTCAACAATCCATTTCCCACTCTTGGCATCATAGTTTGTGAAGAAAGGAACGCGTATATCAGTGCCATCCATATATGGTAATGAGCCACTTATACCAACTATACCTCCCCAAGAACGGGTACCAATGACTTTGCCTATCTTTGTAGCCTTGAAACTCCATGGGAAGAGATCACCATCTGAGGCGGAATACTTGTTTATAAGTAGGACCTTTGGTCCATATAGTGTAGCATCAGGTATAGTTCCTGTTTTGGTCGTGGTACGGTACATAGTCATACGATACGGATCTCTGAGCAGTCTCTCAATAATCATTGGCGATACATTACCTCCTCCATTAGCGCGGTCATCTATTATAAGTGCCTCCTTATCAAGCTGTGGGTAGAAATACCTGGTAAACTCATTAAGTCCATCAGACCCCATATCAGGTATATAGACATATCCTACTCTTCCGTTTGTTGCTTTCTCTACCTTCTTAATATTATCCTGCACCCAATTATAGTGATAAAGAGGATATTCATTATTGATAGGCTTCACGACAACTTTTCTTGCTCCTGAGAGAGATGGCGTACTATTAACTGAAAGCTCTGTTAATACATCTGCTTTTCCTATAAGAAGTGAATAGATGTTTGACACACTGTTTGTTGGGACTCCATTAATTGCAACAATGTATTCTCCTTCCTTTATGTTCATTCCAGTTTCGGTGAGTGGCGAGCGTAGTGAGGTGCTGTATGGTGCTCCAGGGATTATCTTCTCTATTTTGAAGAAACCGCTATTATCTGCTTTAAGCTCGGCTCCAAGAAGTCCCATATCTATTTTATCAGGTTTGTTGTATTCACCCGGGCTAACATAAGCATGTCCACAGGCTAGCTCTCCTATTAGTTCTCCAATTAGGTAATTAAGGTCCAATCTGCATTTTACGTATGGAAGCATTACAGCATATTTATCTTTTAATGCTTTCCAATCGGCTCCATGCATATTTTCTAGGTAAAATCCATCTCTATAAGCTCTCCAAGCTTCGTTGAATATCTGCTCCCACTCTTTTTTGTAATTAATAGGTGCAACCAAGTCTTTTAGGTCTACTGCCTCATCCAAAGAAACTTTTCCATGAGGTGCGTTTAATACATAGATAGACCCTCTCTTGAACAGCATTATCTTCTTTCCATCAGGAGTGAATTTAAATGAGGTATTATCAGCGATGAATTCATCTTTGCCACTCTCGAAATAAAATACTTTTGTCTGTCCATCTACATTGTACCAAAGGTCTTTTCCATCGGAATATAGGTTATAGTAGTTTCCTGTAGGAAGAGGAAGCTTAACAATTCTTTGCAGCATATTTTCTGGATCAATCTGTGTAGTGACAGACTCCTTACTATCCTTTGATTTGCCCTTGCTATCTTTAGAAGCAATATTAACACTCTGTTGCACATCTCCATCTTTTGGAAGGAAAGGTGATGGAGTGGTTGATGCTAAAGGTACTAAGTAGAGGCCTTTCATTGTGGTATAAGCATGGTTCCATTCTGTACGGCTATATATTGGGCTCAGATCACGTTCGGAGCTGAATATTATATATTTGCCATCTGTACTGAAGGTCGCATTTCCGGAGTTGTACCACTTCTCTGTAACAGGAAATTCCTTGCCGCTCGTCAGATCTGTTACATAGACAATATCCATGTTGTTCTTGCCCGATTTGGTATATGTTATCCAACGGCTGTCAGGTGAAAAACTGAATTCATAAAACTCTCCTTCTGGATTTTCTATAATAGTCTTTTTGCTCTTTGAAGCTACGTCGACCATAAGTATACGGTTCTTCATGTCAGAATATGCAATGCTCTTGCTGTCAGGAGACCAAAGAATTTGACGTATATATGTATTGTTGTCTTTTGTGAGTTGTATAGCCTCCCCACCTTCGGCAGGCTGTATATATACCTCATTTTCCCCAGTAGCATCAGAGATATAAGCTATATACTTACCATCAGGCTCCATTCCGCTTCACGTTCATGAACACCGGTTGAACGGGTTAAATCTTTAGTGACACCTTTAGAAACAGGCACATTGAACACTTCGCCACGGGCAGTCACTGCAATTCTTTTGGCATCAGGAGAGATGCTTGCTTCTGTGATATTGTTCTTTACATTTTTCAGGATATCTCTGGCATCGTTTCCCTCAGCGTTAACTGTAATGCTGATCTTCTCAGCTTTTCTTGTTGTAGGATCGAATTTGTAGATATATCCTCCATTTTCGAAGACAATAATCTTTCCGTTACTACTTGGGAACTTTATATCATACTCCTTAAAGTCAGTAACCTTCTGTGTAGTCTTGCTTACTGTATTGTATGAGAAGAGGTTCATTGTCCTGTTGCGGTCGGAAATAAAAAATATCTCATCCCCTATCCACATTGGGATTATATCCTGAGCGATATTGTTTGTTACATTCTCAACACTCTTATTCTCAGGATTGTATACCCATATGTCATCGGCCATTCCTCCTTTATAGTATTTCCATGTACGGAACTCTCGGAATACGCGGTTGTATGCCAACTTCTTTCCATCTGGCGAGTAAGAGCAGAATCCTCCTTCCGGAAGTGGTAGCTTATCAGACATACCTCCTGAAGGTGATATACTCCATAACTTACCTGCGAATCCGTCACTTATTCTATTTCTGTAGAGAATTTTCTTTCCATCCGGCGACCATGTCATAACAACATTATTTGGTCCCATTCTGTCTCCTAAATCATCTCTGCTGTTTGTTGATGTGTATGTAAGACGTACAGGTTCTCCTCCTTTAGCAGGAATTATATATACCTCTCTATTACCATCATATTCACCTGTGAATGCGATAGACTTACCATCCGGCGAGAAACGTGCGAACATCTCGTATCCAGGATGAGATGTTATTCTTTGCGACTCACCTCCGTTAATAGAGACTTTATATAAGTCGCCAGCATAAGAAAAGACTACGTCCGAGCCATTTGTAGCGGGAAAACGTAAAAGTCTTCCTTCATCAGCAGCTTGAGCCAACGATGTGGTTCCAACCAATAAAAAAGATAAAAACAAGTTTCTTTTCATAAGAAGATTCTTTTTTGGTCAATTTATTTGATACAAATTTAAAAATAAATCCGAATGATTAACATTTAACTCATTTATTTAGAGATAAATGCTAATATCCGGATTTACGAATTATGTAATAAGAATTATTTTATTTCGACATTGATACTCTTCATGTTGGCATCATCCGAACTGTTCCCAATTAATATCTGGAAGTTACCCTCTCTTGTAGACATCACATTGTTCTTCTCATCCCACCATTCAAACTGCTTAGGAGCCAATGTAAGCTCAACCTCAGTAGTAGCTCCTGCAGGAATGTTTATTCTCTTGAATGCTCTAAGCTCTTTTATAGGTCCTTGAGCATCGTCTGTTCTCTTGAGATATAGTTGTACAACTTCATCTCCTGATAACTTACTGTTGTTTGTTACAGGTATAGTAACCTTAAGAGCCTCATTTCTGCTTATAGTGCCTGATGATAACTTAGGCTGACCATAAACGAATTCAGAATAGCTTAATCCATGGCCGAATGCAAATAGTGGTGAGCCTTTGAAGTATCGATAAGTACGGTTGTTCATGTTATAATCTTCAAAATCAGGTAGCTGCTGAGTATTTCTGTACATTGTTACAGGAAGGCGTCCTGCAGGATTGTAATCTCCGAAAAGAACCTCTGCCACAGCCTTGCCACCCTCTTGTCCAGGATACCATGCCTGAAGGATAGCCTGACAGTTTTCAGTCTCTTTCTCTATTGCTATAGGAGAGCCTGAGCAGCATACAAATATAACTTCTTTCCTGCATTTTGGAGGCTCTCAATCACTCTTCTTTGTATCATAGGAAGTTCTATATCAGTTCTGTCACCTCCACGGAATCCAGGAAGGTTAACGCCCATCTCCTCTCCTTCTAATGATGGAGAGATGCCTCCTACAAATATTACGGTATCAATGCCCTTTAGTCTTTCAATAGTCTGTGGAATATCAACTTCACGTTTGAAGCCAAGGTCGAAATCTAGCTGTGCATCGCCTGAACTATATTTGAAGTTTAGGACAATATTATATTTCTTGCCTTTTTCAACTGTAAGAACTTTAGAGAATTTTCTTCCTCCATGATCTTCTCTGTATTTACCAATAATTCTTCCATTTACCTCAATTTCAAGATTTCCGCGAAGATATGTCTCGAATACAATATCTCCATTACTATCTGCTGTATATTGAGATTTGTATCGTGCTGAGAAATCAGTCAGATTTACACCAGGAGCAAATACAGTTGCTCCGGAAGTACAGAAACGGAAAGGAATAACTACATGAGCAGCTACATCAGGTTTACCTGATTGTGTTGTGTTATTCCAATATTCAGCGCTGAATCCGGTCTTTCCGTTTGATGAGCACATGTTGAATACACTTTGTATAATTCTGTCCTCTACCCAGCTGCAAACTTGGTCGTATACAATCTTTCTGCTATTGCCGGCAATGCTCTTTATTCCATCTAATATGGTAACTGTTGACCTAGGAGTTCCGTTATAGTTTCCCCATTGCATAACCGAGTCGTTAGCATTTGGGCCAATGACAGCAATAGTTCCACCCTCTTTTGATAGAGGAAGAATGTTGTTTTTATTCATAAGAAGAGTCATAGACTCCCTGGCAGCTTTCAGTGCTATAGAGTCATGTTCAGCAGAACATACTACTGAATAAGGTATCTTAGTCCATGGAACAAGAGCAGGGTCATCCATCTCACCAAGTTCAAAGCGAGCTTCTAACAATCTCTTAACAGATCTGTCTATATCGCTCTCCTTAATCATTCCTTTTTTAACTCCTTCTGTAAGTGAAGCATAATTTGGTCCACATTCAAGGTCTGTTCCACTAAGCACAGCAGCAGAAGATGCTGATGGACGGTCTTTATGTGTTTCGTGAGCTCCTTTAGTGTAGAAATCGGATATAGCCCAACAGTCGGATACAATAATTCCTTTATATCCCCACTCCTCTCTAAGGATATTTGTAAGCAGTCTGTTATTGCCACAGCAAGGTTCTCCTTCGAAGCGGTTGTATGCACACATCACCTCTTTTACATTGGCCTCTTGTACAAGAGCCTTGAATGCAGGAAGATATGTCTCATAAAGATCTCTTGGAGATATATTTTCGGCATTGAATGAATGTCTATTCCATTCTGGGCCGGAATGAACAGCAAAGTGTTTAGCACAAGCATGCAATTTGTCATATTTGCTATTGCTTCCATTGCCTTGCAAAGCGTTTACAACATTTACGCCCATAACAGATGTAAGATATGGATCCTCTCCATAAGTCTCAATACCTCTACCCCATCTTGGGTCTCTGTATATGTTTACATTAGGAGTCCAGAAAGTTAGTCCTTGATATCTTTCGTACTCTCCTTTTGAAGCAAAATAGGTGTTCTTTGCTCTTGCTTCGTCAGATGCTGCAGTGAAAACATCGTATATAGATTTATCATCGAATGTTGCTGCTAGACCTATTGGCTGAGGAAATACTGTAGCGAAGCCACTTCTTGCAACTCCATGTAGAGCCTCGTTCCACCAGTTGTACTTCTTTATACCTAAATGTTCAATAGGCTTTGATGAATCCATCATCATTGACACTTTCTCTTCCAAAGTCATTCTCTTTAACAGGTCATCAGCTCTATCTGATGGAGAAAGGGTATTATCCTTGTACGATTGTGCAAAAATATTACTGGCCATAAAGAGGGCAAGTGATATTGATATTAGTCTGTTCTTCATAGAAATATAAATATGTTTTAATTACAAAAATATTAATGTAATTGTAGTAAAACAAAAAACGACACTATTTTAAAGATATTTAGTAAAGGGGTTCTTTACATAAGTTTTTCATTTTCACTCTTTTGATAGATGCATTATTACAATTGAGTAATATAAAAAATGAGTCCGGAATAAATCCGGACTCATGAAGTATGAAGATAATTGTTATACAACTTTTGAGTATAGCTCCATTAGAAGTTAAAAAATAGTTTGAGTTGGTATACTATTATTTATAATCTTCCCAATTTGTTAAGCGCATATCTCCTTTCTTAAGGAATGTGTCGTGCATTGCAAGAGAAGCCGACATAGTATGAGGAGTCTGTCCTTTTGATGCGAATTTAACATAATCCCAAAGAAGATTCTTGTAATCCGGGTGTGCACAGTTCTCTATAATTGCTCTTGATCTCTCAATAGGGCTCTTTCCACGTAAATCGGCAACACCCTGTTCGGTAATTACTATATTTACTGAGTGCTCGCTATGATCAAGGTGAGACACCATAGGTACTATAGAGCTTATCATACCATCTTTTGCAACTGATGGGCAAGTAAATATAGAGATATATGCATTTCTAGTAAAATCTCCTGAACCTCCAATTCCATTCATCATCTTTGAACCACAAATCTGAGTAGAGTTTATATTTCCATAGATATCTGCCTCTATAGCAGTATTTATAGATATGATACCAAGACGACGAATAATTTCAGGATTATTTGAGATTTCTGATTGACGAAGAACAAGTTTGTCATGGAAGAAGTCCATGTCATTGTATATTCCTTGTAGGCAATTATTTGTTACGGTAAGAGAACATGTACTTCCGAATTTAATTCTTCCCTGACGGATAAGGTCAATTACAGAATCCTGAATAACTTCAGTGTACATCTCAAATGCAGGAATAGTATGGTTACGTCCCAGTGCTCCAAGAACAGCATTTGCAATGTTCCCTACTCCACTCTGAAGAGGAAGGAATGTTGAAGGGATAATTCCTCTCTTCATGTCTGCAGCGAGGAAGTCGGCAACATTCTGACCGATCATATCAGTAATAGGATCCGGTTTTGTAAATGAACGTGCTTCATCAGGCTTATTTACCTCTACAACACCAATAATCTTCTTTGGATCTACCTGTACATAAGGTAATCCTATTCTATCACTTGGCTTATATATAGGAATCTCTCTTCTGTAAGGAGGATCTAAAGGCTCATAGACATCATGAAGCCCCATCATATTCTTGCTATGAGCTGAATTTAATTCAATGATTACCTTGTCGGCCAATTTTGCAATTGTTGGAGCAATACCTCCGGCTGCTGTAAGGTAAACTTTACCATCAGGCGTAATTTCGCATGCTTCAAGTATGGCAACGTCTACTTTACCCATGAAACCGTATCTTAGCTCTTGCGCCATTTGAGAGAGATGTATATCATTGTATGCAATCTCACCATTGTTAACTGCTTTTCGGAAATCGCTATTTGTAGTGTATGGAGCTCTGTATCTTATTGCTTTTGTTCTAGATAAGATACCATCGGTAGCATCACCAGTAGATGCACCTGTAAAAATTCCGACTTGAAAAGGATTACCTTTTGAATGTTCTTCTTCTGCAATCTTGGCTATCTCAGGAGTCACAGCTTTTGGTGTTCCAGCGGGAGTAAAGCCGCTAAGACCAATATTAAAGCCGTGTTTTACATAACTTGCAGCTTCTGCTGCACTAATAACTTTAAATACCATGATATTGATGCTGTTTTGAAATAGGGAATAACTTAATATTTGCGATTAAATATTTCAGAATAGATAAAAGCTCTTTTCGCTTCGCTTAGACTATTTAATGAAATAACTTTTTTTTGTCGTTGTTTTTTCACTCACTTTTGTATCTATCTTTGGAGTGGTAGTAGTAAAAGACTTTTCTTTTGCTTGATGGATATCAATATACGCTTTTTGATTTTTTAACGTAGTGTTTGTTGCAGTATCTTGTGTATCATAAGATATGACACTTCTATATTTCTTTTGTTCTGGTCTCTCAGCCTTCGTTGGAGATTTAAATGATTTATTTACATACTGGAGGATTATAAGAGTTACTATCCCTATAATAAATATAAGTTCCATATATATATTCTTAATTTTTTAAATTGATATCCAAAGATAGAGAATTATTATAAAAAAAGGTATGAGGTTGAAATTATTTTATTGATTTATAAATAATATTGTTTTAATTATCTTTTATTTTTAATAAATATATAATTTCTTGACAGGCTTTCTTTGATTACTACTGTCAGTAAAAAGAGATTATTTTTATCATTTTGATTGAGATTCAATCCAAAAAATAACAAAAGAAAAAGGAAGAGAACTTCACAGTTGTCTTCCTCTATTTTTTAACCTAAACCTTAACTATGAAAAAATCTAATGTTTTTCGGAGGCAAATATATGTTTTATAAATTATCAAAAGAAATCTCAATGACAATAATTACTGGTATTATGATATTTTAACACAAATACTCCTTTTTTTCTATTGAATATGTAAGAATATGTATAAAAATCAATGAATCTAATTAATAATATGATATTTATCACTTGAAATATTGGAACAAATTTTTTCATAAAATTGGAAAGCTGATGCAAAATAGAATTGCTTTACATTATCTTTGCACAAATTTTAATATTGATAAATATATGACAGGAGTAGACTTAAAATCTGCAACTGAACAAGAAAACAAAAAATTGTTCATTGAAACTTATGGATGCCAGATGAATGTGGCTGACAGTGAAGTAATTGCTTCAATTATGCAAATGGCAGGTTACACAATGTGTGATTCTATTGAAGATGCTGATGCTGTGTTTATGAATACTTGTTCTATACGCGACAATGCGGAGCAGAAGATTCTTAACAGACTTGAGTTCTTTTATTCACTTAAGAAGAATAAAAAGAGAGATCTTATAGTTGGTGTTCTCGGGTGTATGGCCGAGAGAGTGAAAGATGATCTTATTGAAAATCATCATGTGGACCTTGTTGTAGGTCCGGATGCATATCTTACTCTTCCTGAACTGGTAGCAGCTGTAGAGGCTGGTGAGAATGCTATCAATGTTGAGTTGTCAACAACAGAAACATACAAGGATGTTATACCATCAAGGATATGTGGAAACCATATATCAGGTTTTGTATCAATAATGAGAGGTTGTAATAACTTCTGTCATTATTGTATTGTGCCATATACTCGTGGCCGCGAAAGAAGCCGTGATGTGAGAAGTATTCTTGGAGAGGTTAGTGATTTAGTTGCTAAGGGATATAAGGAAATTACTCTACTTGGGCAGAATGTAAATTCATATCGTTTTGAAAATGAGGGTGAGGTTATTACTTTCCCGATGTTGCTTAAAATTGTTGCTCAGGCAGCTCCAAAGACAAGAATACGCTTTACAACTTCACATCCAAAGGATATGAGTGATGAAACTCTAAATGTGATTGCAGAGATGCCTAATGTATGTAAGCATATTCATCTTCCGGTTCAGAGCGGTAGTTCGAGAATTCTTAAGCTTATGAATAGAAAATATACACGCGAGTGGTATTTGGAGAGGGTAGAGGCTATTCGTAAAATAATTCCGGGTTGTGGTTTAAGTACAGATATCTTTTCCGGATATCATTCTGAAACAGAAGAAGATCATCAAGAGTCTCTATCACTTATGGAAATCTGTGGATACGATTCGGCTTTCATGTTTAAATACTCTGAACGTCCTGGTACTTATGCATCAAAGAATCTTCCTGATGATGTCCCTGAGGATATTAAAATAAGAAGACTAAATGAGATTATAGAGCTACAGAACAGACTCTCGGCTGAAAGTAATAAAAAAGATATCGGCAAGACTTTCGAAGTCTTGGTTGAAGGAGTATCTAAAAGATCAAAAGATCAGCTCTTTGGAAGGACTCAGCAGAATAAAGTAGTGGTATTCGATAGAGGAAATCACAGGATAGGTGATTTCGTAAATGTACGAGTCACAGAGTCAAGTTCTGCAACGCTAAAGGGAGAAGCTATTAATTAATTTAACAATCCTATTCGATAATAAATTTGAATAGGTTCAAATAATATAAGGTCATACCAATACTATTAAAAGTTAATTGGTATGATCTTTTTTATCTCTTATGTGGAATAACAGCCCAAAGAATAAGATAGATTATTACTCCTGAAAATATAGTGAATATAGTTAATAGTGCGTATATAACCCTTATAACAGTAGGATCGCAATTTAAATATTCAGCAATTCCGCCGCATACACCTGCAATTTTTTTTATCTTCTGAAAGATACAATTTTTTATTTTCCATAATTAAATTATATAATATTTACACAAATATATCGTTTTACAATAAAATGTTAATTCTTTTACTCTTAAAAGTACTTAAAAGAAGGCGGTTATAATTTAATTTATTTGTTAATTTGCAGGAAATTAGGGAAAATAGTGGATACTCTTAATATAAATATTTGTCCTATATGCGGCAATAACCATTTCTTACATGAATTAAATTGTGTAGATCATTATGCTACGGGCGAAAAGTTTGAGTTACTCAAATGTTCAGAATGTGGATTTGTCTTTACCCAGGATGCTCCTGATGAGAGTAAGATAGGTAGGTATTATGAAACTCCTGATTACATATCTCATAGTGACACTACTAAAGGATTGATGAACCGTGTATATCATTGGGTAAGAGAATATATGTTGCGTCGCAAATCCTCTCTTGTTGTAAATGAATCGAAGAAAGCCAATGGCTTGATTCTGGATATTGGTACCGGAACAGGTTATTTCAGTAACAAGATGAAGAGTATTGGATGGGATGTCAAAGCAATAGAGAAGAATCCTCAAGCCAGAGACTTTGCCAAACAGCATTTCAATTTGGATGTTGATGATGAGAACTCTTTGGGCTATTATGAGAGTGGGTCCTTTGATGTTATCACGCTTTGGCATGTAATGGAACACTTGCAAAACCTTAATGTGACATGGGAGACGTTGGGCAGGCTCTTGAAAGATGATGGAGTCTTGGTAGTTGCTGTCCCAAATCCAACTTCCTATGATGCCAACTATTATAAAGAGTGGTGGGCAGCATATGATGTACCACGTCATTTATGGCATTTCTCTCCTGATGTTATGAAAAAGTTGGGAGAGAAGCATGGTTTTACTCTTAAGAAGAGCTATTCTATGCCTTTTGATGCCTTTTATGTATCAATGTTGACAGAGAAATATAAGAAAAATCCACTCTCCTTTTTGAAAGGTCTTTGGGTTGGTTTTTGTGCGTTGATTTCAACATTTGGCTGCAAAGAGAAGAGCAGTTCAATGATTTATATATTTATAAAGAGTTAATTATGAAGCGGAAATCGGTTTCTTTTTTTGATATGCAATTTATTATATCAAGCATAAGTACAATGTTGGTACTTCTGTTGCTTGGAATTGTTCTCTTTTTTGTTTTATCAGCAAACTCATTGTCAACATATGTACGTGAAAATATAAGTTTCTCTGTGCTGCTGAGTGATGAAATGAGCAGATCGCAGGCATTAGATTTTCAAAAAGAGCTAAATAAAAACTCTTTTGTAAAAGAGACAAAATATATTTCAAAAGAAGATGCACTTAAAGAGCAGACAAAGGCGATGGGAACAGATCCTGCTGAGTTTCTGGGATACAACCCTTTTACCTCATCTATAGAGATTAACCTCAATGCAGATTATGCCAACTCCGATAGTTTGAAATGGATTGAAAAGTCAATCAAGATGAATAAGAAAGTTCTTGAGATAGATTATCCTGATGATCTTTTGGAACTCGTTAATGATAATATAAGGAAGATAAGCCTTGTGCTGCTTGGTTTGGCTGGATTACTTACATTAATATCTTTTGCTCTTATAAACAATACAATACGTCTGACTGTATATTCTAAAAGGTTTATAATTAATACAATGAAACTGGTGGGAGCGAAGTGGAGTTTCATTAGAAAGCCTATCTTATTAAAGCATGTATGGATTGGCATAACGGCAGCTATATTGGCTGATGCCATATTGTGCGGAATGGTATACTTCCTTATAGGATATGAGCCTGATATTGTTGAGATAATTACTACTCTGAACGTTGTCATTGTTATGGCATCTGTTTTTGTGTTCGGAGTACTTATAACTTCTGTATGTGCTTATTTCTCTATAAATAAGTATCTTAAGATGAGCGCAAACAACCTTTATTACATCTAAGCAAATAATTATTTAATAAATATGGATAGAAATAAATTGGCATTTGACAGAATAAATTATATTCTGATTGCTATAGGAATGGTTATCATAATAGTCGGCTTCTTTCTGATGTCCGGACCCTCTTCTACAGAGACACATTTTGAGCCTGATATATTCAGTGCCCGTCGTATAAAAGTAGCACCTGCTGTCTGCTTTTTCGGATTCATATTTATGATATATGGTATACTTCATAAAGCAAAGAAAAGACATGAAATAGAAGATAATCAGGATAAATAAGTAATATATGAATTGGTTTGAAGCTTTAATCCTTGGCTTGCTTCAGGGATTTACAGAATATTTACCGGTGAGTAGCAGTGGTCACCTTGCTATTGCATCGTCACTTTTTGGAGTTAACGCAGATGATAATCTCACCTTTACTATTGTTGTCCATGTGGCAACTGTTTTAAGTACTCTTGTTATTCTTTGGAAGGAGATAAATTGGATATTCAAGGGACTTTTTAAGTTTGAGATGAATGATGAGACAAAATATTTTATCAATATAGTAATCTCTATGATTCCAATAGGAATTGTCGGAGTATTATTTAAAGATTATGTTGAGGAGGTTTTTGGATCGGGACTTCTAATTGTAGGCTGTATGCTTATTGCTACTGCACTATTGCTTACTTTTTCTTACTATGCAAAACCTAGAATGAAAGAGAATATAGGAATGAAAGATGCTTTCATCATTGGACTTTCACAGGCATTAGCGGTATTACCGGGTCTTTCTCGTTCTGGAACAACAATAGCTACCGGACTTATGTTGGGAGACAATAAAGCTAAGTTAGCGCAATTCTCATTCTTGATGGTTATACCCCCAATTTTGGGAGAGGCCTTGCTTGATGGTATGAAAATTATGAAAGGAGCAGCTACTGATGAGGCTCAGATGTCACTTTTTGCTCTGCTTATCGGTTTTATTGCTGCTTTTGTAGCAGGATGTTTAGCATGTAAATGGATGATTGACATCGTAAAAAAAGGGAAATTAGTATATTTCGCAATATATTGTGCTATAATTGGTACTATCACAGTAATTTGCTCTATATAAAATTATTTGATGAATTTTAAGGAAGGAGAAATTTTATATTTCAATAAGCCACTAAAATGGACATCGTTTGCTGTTGTCAATAAGGTAAGATACTCTATCTGCAAAAAGATTGGTGTAAAAAAGCTTAAGGTAGGACATGCAGGAACTCTTGATCCATTGGCTACAGGAGTGATGATATTATGTACTGGTAAGGCTACAAAACGTATTGAGGAGTTACAATATCATACTAAGGAGTACGTTGCAACCATCATGTTGGGAGCAACAACACCATCTTATGATTTGGAAAAAGAGATCGATGCTACATTTCCGGTTGAACATATTACTAAGGAATTGGTTGAAGAGGTATTGAAGAGATTTATCGGAAGCATTGAGCAGGTTCCACCTGAGTTCTCTGCTTGCAAGATTGATGGTGCACGTGCATATGAGCTTGCAAGAAAAGGAAAGGAGGTAAACCTTAAACCTAAGACTCTTGTTATAGATGAGATAGAGCTTTTAGAATGCAATTTACCAGTGATAAAGATCAGGGTAGTATGTAGTAAGGGAACTTATATAAGAGCTTTGGCTAGAGATATTGGTGAAGCTTTGGATAGTGGAGCACATCTTATCGGTCTGATGAGGACAAGAGTTGGAGATGTCACACTAGATAAATGTTTGGAAGTTGATGAATTTCCTGAGTGGCTTGATAGCCAAGAAATTGAAATAACAAATGATTAATATATAAAGATGAAACTGTCGCAATTCAAATTTAAACTGCCGGAAGAAAAGATTGCTTTGTATCCGACAACTTACAGAGATGAATCTCGCTTAATGGTGATACATAAATCAACAGGTGAGATTGAGCACAAATTGTTTAAGGACATTTTGGACTATTTTGATGATAAAGATGTGTTTATCTTTAATGATACAAAAGTATTTCCTGCTCGCCTGTATGGAAATAAAGAGAAGACAGGAGCTAGGATTGAGGTATTCTTACTTCGCGAACTCAACGAGGAACTTCGCCTGTGGGATGTACTTGTAGATCCAGCAAGGAAGATCAGAATCGGAAATAAACTATATTTTGGCGAAGATGATTCAATGGTAGCCGAGGTTATAGATAATACCACATCAAGAGGACGTACGCTTCGTTTCCTCTATGACGGCCCTCATGAAGAGTTCAAGAAGGCACTATATGCTCTTGGAGAACCACCATTGCCAAGTTTCATAAGCCGTGAGGTGGAGAAGGATGATGCAGAACGCTTCCAAACTATTTATGCTAAGAATGAAGGTGCTGTAACTGCTCCAACTGCCGGTATGCACTTTAGTCGTGAGCTAATGAAGAGAATGGAGATTAAAGGTATCGATTTCGCTTACATAACTCTTCATGCAGGTTTAGGTAACTTCCGTGATATTGATGTAGAGGATCTTACAAAACATAAGACAGACTCAGAACAGATGGTTATCAACTCTGAGGCATGCAAGATTGTAAATAATGCTAAGGAAAAGAACCGCAATGTCTGCGCTGTAGGTACTACTGTAATGAGAGCTGTTGAAACTGCTGTAGGTACAGACGGTCATCTTAAAGAGTTCGAAGGATGGACTAATAAATTCATATTCCCTCCTTATGATTTCAGCGTAGCCAACAGTATGATAAGTAATTTCCAGATGCCACTTTCAACACTGCTTATGTTAGTATGTGCTTATGGAGGTTACGACCTTATAATGCATGCTTATGATATTGCATTGAAAGAGGACTACCGATTTGGTACATATGGTGATGCAATGCTTATCCTTGACAAATAATGGCTATTGCATATCTTGGTCTTGGAACAAACTTAGGTAACAAAGATGAAAATCTGAATGGTGCCGTAGAATATATTAGAGAGCGGGTAGGGAGAATAAACTCCCTCTCCGCTTTTTATGTTACTGAGCCATGGGGATTTAAATCGGAAAATTCATTCCTTAATGCTGTATGCTCTGTGGCTACAGATATCTCTCCTATAGAACTTCTTTATATCACAAAGGAGATAGAGAAGGAGATGGGTCGTAACAAAAAGAGTGTAGATAAGATTTATAGTGACCGCATAATAGATATAGATATCTTGCTATATGATGATTTGATAATGCAGAGCGAGGAGCTTACTATACCACATCCAATAATGACAGAAAGAGATTTTGTTATGATACCATTAGCCGAGATTGCTCCGGAACTTGTACATCCTGTTCTAAAAAAGAAGATGAAGGAGTTTTTAAAATAGCGATTTTAAAGCCTCCTTCACATATATCCATCTGTAGATATTGCCGTCATTTATCAGGCAATATTGAAATTGTAGCAAATATTTCTTCTTCACCTATATTTTCTATTGATGTGGTCTAAAACTTTTTAGCAGTCACATATCAATTAACTCTTCTCCTTACAGGAGATTTCTGGGTAACTCTTACTAAACTTATTACAGCAGCAACCAGTGCAAATGTCATTGCTAGAAGTATGCATGCTGCTGATTTTTTTCCTAAAGGCAACAAACTGAATATGAATGCAACAAGCGAAGTACCAAGTGTCTGACCGATTAATCTTGCCACTCCAAGCATTCCGCTAGCTCCTCCACTTCTGCTCGGAGGTGTAGACGAAACAATAGTTACATTGTTTGGTGTCTGGAACAGACCGAATCCGAACCCACAAAATGCGATTCTCCAAATTATATTTAATGCTGAAGGGTCATCAGGCAACATATAAAGCATAAATAGTCCGAAGGCAAATATGCCCATTCCACTTGCTCCTAATATACCTGGATGAATCTTATCAATAAGCTTGCCGCCTAAAGGAGCGGAAATCATGTTTGCTATAGGCCATGGTGTGAGCATAGCACCAATCTCTACCGGATTGAAATGCAGTACATTCTGTAAGAAAAAAGGCAGTGATATCATAGCAAGCATTTGTGCCGAAAATGAGACGACAGATGAGCTTATAGAGAGTGAAAATATTGGAATCTTAAGAAGATCTACAGGAAGGATGGGGTTACTCTGTTTCAACTCTCTTTTTACAAGCATATATCCTATTGATAGGAAAAGGATAAACTCGATTATAATAATGCTTATATCTTTTCTGTGAGCTATATCCTCAAGGGCTAAAATAAATAGTCCGAAAGTCAGCGCAGTCTGTAAAGCTCCAATTTTATCAAACTTATGTGTTCCCTTCTCTATATTTTCAGGAAGAAGTTTTCTACCTAAAACAAAAGCTAATATGCCTATTGGGATATTTATCAAGAATAGCCAATGCCAACTAGCTATGGAGAGGATGGAACCGGCTATTGAGGGTCCTGCTGCTGCAGATACTGCTATAACCATGGCGTTAATTCCCATTCCTCTTCCAAGAAATTCCGGAGGATATATGAGTCTTATTAATGCAGGATTTACACTCATGATGCATGCAGCTCCCATACCTTGTATGATACGCGCTATGGTAAGAGTGACGAAATCGTTGCAGAGTGCACAGGAGAATGAGGCGACTGTGAATAGAGAGACACCCATGAGGAATATTCTCCTATATCCATAAATCTCTCCAAGTGATGACATAGGTAGCAATAATATTGCAATCACTAGCTGATAAGCATTAATTAACCATATTGATGTTGACGCTGAAATATGAAAGCTCTCTGTAAGTGTTGGTAGGGCAATATTCATTATAGTGCCGTCTAGGACAGACATCACAATGGCAAGTAACACAGCGATTATGGCTGAATATTCCTTGGGAATAAATAGTATTCTTCTATCTGACATAACCTATTAATAACATGGCTATAGCATAATAATCATGTCTAAGTTTTAATTATTATAAATAATTTTGTGCGAAGATAACTAATAAAAGAATTATAGTTATCTTTGCAGCCATAAAACAGTGGAGAGATTTGAGTAGCTTGCAACCACGGAAAAAAATGCTAAAACATAATAGAAAATTTCTGTATTTTATTCCTACTCTTACTACCTCCCATAATTTTTTACAATAGAAATTAGTTATTAATTTTTAATCAATCAGAAAATGGGATATTTATTCACATCCGAATCTGTGTCTGAAGGACACCCCGATAAAGTGGCCGATCAAATATCGGACGCTGTGCTTGATAAACTGTTGGCTTACGACCCCAGTTCAAAAGTAGCTTGCGAAACTATGGTTACTACTGGACAGGTAGTATTAGCTGGAGAAGTGAAAACAAATGCTTATATTGACCTTCAACGTGTAGCTCGTGAGGTTATTAACCGCATCGGTTATACAAAGAGCGAATATATGTTTGACGGAAACTCTTGTGGAGTACTTTCTGCTATTCATGAGCAGAGTGCTGACATTAATCGTGGAGTTGAACGTGAGAACCCTATGGACCAAGGAGCCGGCGATCAGGGAATGATGTTCGGTTATGCTACTAATGAGACTGAAAATTATATGCCTCTTTCACTTGACCTTGCTCACAAGTTACTTATGGTACTTGCTGATATACGTCGTGAGGGAAAAGAGATGACATATCTTCGCCCAGACTCAAAAAGCCAGGTAACAATAGAATATGATGATAACGGTAAACCTGTACGTATAGATACTATCGTTGTATCTACACAGCATGATGAATTCGTCACTCCTTCTGATGGCTCTAATGAGGCTCAGTTGAAGGCTGATGAAGAGATGCTTGCTAAAATTCGTAAGGATGTTATCGAGATATTGGTTCCAAGAGTTATATCTGAGATATCTAACGAAGATATTATCGCTCTTTTCGATGAGAATATCAAATATCATGTAAATCCTACCGGTAAGTTCGTTATTGGTGGTCCTCATGGTGACACAGGTCTTACAGGACGTAAGATTATTGTTGACACTTATGGTGGTAAGGGTGCTCATGGTGGTGGAGCTTTCTCAGGAAAAGACCCAAGTAAGGTGGACAGAAGTGCAGCTTATGCAGCACGTCATATTGCTAAGAACATGGTGGCAGCAGGTGTAGCCGATGAGATGCTTGTACAGATATCATATGCTATCGGTGTGGCACGTCCTATCAACATCTACGTAAATACTTATGGACGTAGCAATGTTAATATGGGTGACGGCGAAATAGCTAAGAAGGTAGACGAACTGTTCGACTTGCGTCCAAAAGCAATTGAAGAGAGACTTAAATTACGTAATCCTATATATGAGGAGAGTGCTTCATATGGTCATATGGGACGTGAACCGAAGATTGTCAAGAAGACATACACTTCTCAGTATCACGAAAAAAAGACTGTTGAAGTTGAACTTTTCACATGGGAGAAACTTGACTATGTAGATAAGATCAAGAAAGCGTTTAATCTATAATAAAACATGGTTTTACGAGCGGGCAGTCATTATCAGCAGGCTGCCCGTATTTTTTATTTTCGATATGAATGATATAAAGAATGTATGCGTTTATAGCGCTTCCAGCACAAAGATTGATAAGAAATATTTTGATGCAGCGGAAGATTTAGGCAGACTTCTTGCCAAGAACGAAATTAATCTTATTAATGGAGCTGGTTGTCTTGGACTTATGAAGGCTGTAGCTGATGCTACGTTGGAAGACGGAGGAACTGTAACAGGAGTAATACCTCATTTTATGGTGGAACAAGGGTGGCATCATAAAGGGCTTACCAAGCTTATCGAGACAGAGAATATGCATGAGAGAAAGCAGCTGATGGCTGACCTTTCGGATGGTGTGATAGCTTTGCCTGGTGGCTGTGGAACATTAGAGGAGCTTCTCGAAATTATTACATGGAAACAACTTGCTCTATATCTAAAACCTATAGTCATACTTAACATTGATGGTTTTTTCGATCCATTGTTAGAGATGCTTGATAGGGCCATTGACGAGAATTTCATGCGTATAGAGCATGGAAATATATGGCAAGTTGCCACAACTCCTGAGGAGGCAATAAATTTTCTTTTCACTACGCCTAAATGGAGTAAAGAAATACGTAAATTTGCAGCGATATGAGTGATAGCTGTACAACTGGTCTGACATATCTATTTCATTGTTATGAGGAGACTCATACCGAGATATACAATGCAATAGCCGAAGATGCTTATCGTTCTACCTCTAAGGATGGGATGGTAGGAGAGCCTCTTCCATATCAGTTGCGCTCTGACTGGATGGTCACTTCACTAATGTTTATCTGCTTTGTTCTTGTCTCTTACGTGCTCATGCGTTCAAGCAAGTATATTCAAAGCCAGTTTTCATTCTTCTTCTCTAACAAGGATAGATATGGGCTTTTTGATAATAATACCTCTTCGGATGTAAGATATGCATTGATACTTTTAAGTCAGACTGTACTCTTTTCCGGTTTCTGCCTATACGATTTCTTCTCTACTTATGACAAGTTTCTATTCGCATCGGTACCCCATGTCTATTTGCTTTTGTTGTTTATAATAGTTATAGCACTTTTTATACTTATTAAGTGGGCAGTTTATATGTTTATAAATTGGATTTTCTTTTATAAAACTAAACAAAAGCTATGGATAAGTTCCTTTTCCAGCGTTATAATTTGGAGCGGATTTTTACTTTTCCCCATTGTCTTACTTATTGTTTATTTTGATTTAAATGCGCAGATTTCTGTTATTTTATTTGTAATTGTCATCCTAATTGGTAAAATATTATTATTTTATAAGTGTTTTAGTAACTTTTTTAATAAGTTTTATGGTATTCTCCATTTAATTCTCTACTTTTGCGCCTTAGAAGTTATCCCTGACCTAATTTTATGGAAAAGTATACTTCTAGCTAACAACAGTTTGGTTTTAAATTTTTAGTACATTGAAAATAAAAAAAGTCCTTGTTTCTCAGCCAAAGCCGACTTCTGAGAAGTCTCCTTATTATGACATAGCTGATAAGTACGGCGTAAAGATTGTATTTCGTCCGTTCATAAAAGTTGAGAGTCTATCGGCAAAAGAATTCAGACAAGAAAAGGTTTCTATTCTTGATCATACTGCAGTTATTTTTACTTCACGTCACGCTATTGATCATTTCTTCAATTTGTGTAGTGAGTTGAGAATCACTATACCTGAGACAATGAAATATTTCTGTAATTCAGAAACAATAGCATTATATATCCAAAAATATATTCAGTATCGTAAGAGAAAAGTGTTCTTCGGAGCTACTGGTAAATTCGCTGATTTGGTGCCTACAATAATGAAGCACAACACAGAGAAATATTTCGTTCCTATGTCTGATGTGCATACTGATGAGATAAAAGATATTCTTGACTCAAAAGGTATTGAGCATACTGAAGCTGTTATGTATCGTACAGTTAGTAATGACTTTACTCCGGAAGAGGAATTTGATTACGATATGCTCCTATTCTTCAGTCCTGCAGGGATTAATTCTCTATTGAAGAATTTCCCAGATTTTGAACAGAAAGATATCTCTATAGGTTGTTTTGGACCTGCTACAGCTAAGGCTGTAAAAGATGCAGGATTACGTCTCGATCTTGAGGCCCCTACAGTAGAGTCTCCTTCTATGACAGCTGCATTGGATAAATTTATTAAAGAGAGCAATAAGAATTAATATATTGTTATATTAAACCAGGGGTATTGAATCAATAAATTTGTAATTTTGTGATTCATTACTCCTGGTTTTTGTTGTATATATATGGAAGAAAAAAGAGAGAAATTACTCAAATCTGAACGACTTGATAGCAAGAAGGCAATAGAGATGCTTTTTGGCAGTAGGAACAGCTCTTTCCCGGCTTATCCTATCAGAGTTGTCTATATGCAGGTTGATAGTTCGCTGAGTAAGGACTATGCTTCTATATTGATAAGTGTACCTAAGAAGAAATTTAAGAGAGCTGTAAAGAGAAACCTTATAAAAAGACAGATCAGAGAGTCATACAGAAAGAATAAGCATATTCTTATAGACAAGTTGGTTGAAAAGGATAAAAAGCTTGTTTTGGCTTTTATTTGGCTTGATGTTTCAATTTATGCCACATCTGTAGTAGAGGAAAGAGTAAAAAAGATACTTCTTCATATTGTAGATACATTATGATTAAAAAAGCGATTGTTTTTATATTCCTATTGCCGATATATTTCTACAGAAAATTTATATCGCCTATGACTCCTCCTTCTTGTAGGTTTGTACCAACATGTTCAGAATATGCTGTTGAGGCGCTGAAGAAATATGGTCCAATAAAGGGTTTATACCTTGCAATTAGAAGATTGCTACGTTGCCATCCATGGGGCGGTAGTGGATACGATCCTGTTCCATAATCAATAGATATGATTCAGCTGATAGACATACATACTCACTGCTACCACGAAGAGCGATTGAATTCAATCCTTAGTCATTCAGCGCTTGATACAGAGATTCCTGATGATGTCAGGTACATTTCTTTATCTATTCATCCATGGTATCTTACTCAAGATAATATATCACTGCAACTGCAATACATAAAAAATGCTATCTCAATCGACAAGAGAGTTGTGGCAATAGGTGAGTGTGGCATTGATAAAGTATGTGACACTCCTTTAGGACTTCAGATGGAGGCTTTTGAAGAGGCTGCAATGCTTGCTCGTGACAATAATCTCCCTCTAATAATTCATTCAGTAAAGTCATCAAATGAAATAATTCAGCTAAGGAAAAAGATCGGTGAGGATAGCATATGGATTATGCATGGCTTTAGAGGTAAGAAAGAGTTGGCTTTAGAATATATCAGACATAATATAAATCTCTCTTTTTGCGAGAAATATAATACAGAAGCACTTGTGGCATTGCCACTAAATAAAATTTTTCTGGAAACTGATGAAAGTAAGCTATCTATTGATGAGATTGCTGCAAAGATTGCATCTGACTATGGAGTCAGTGTAGAAAAACTAAAAAAGGAAGTAGCAGGAAATATATCCAGATGCTTCCCTTTCATAGGTTTATGAGACTCTCTTCTTAGTTTTCTCTATTAGGGATCATCTCATGGTATTTCTTATATTGCTCTTCTGTAAGAATCTCTTTTAATTTCTTGTCGAAATTCTCAAATTTTTTCTGCATCTCTTCCATTGAAGGCATTTCAGCTTGTCCGTCCATTTTTGGGAATAGAGCTTTCCACTCTTTCATGAAGTCAGCAGTTTGCTTCTCGTTAAGACTAAGATCTTTTGTTATTTTCTCTCCAACCTTGTTCATGTCCATTTGAGGTTCTTGAGCAGAAATAGTTGCTGTACCGAGTAAAAGCACTGCAGCTACAAGTAATAATTTTCTTTTCATAATATTAATTTTAAAGTTACAGTATGTTAGATAGTTATTATATAAAAAAGTTTAATCGGGTATTTCAATTTTTTCCCCAAATATATTGATTTAATGATAATGCATATCATAATTTGGATTATCTTTTTATCTTAATTCTGCAGCATTAATATTTTATCTTTATCTTTGTACTTACAAATTAAAAATCAAACAATTAATATTTAATCATTCGATGAATTTTGTAGAAGAATTAACTTGGCGTGGAATGGTGCACACAATGATGCCTGGCACCGAAGAGATACTTAGCAAAGAACAGGTTACAGCATATGTCGGAATCGACCCTACAGCAGATTCTCTCCATATAGGTCACCTTTGCGGTATAATGATGCTACGTCATTTCCAACGTTGTGGCCACAAACCAATGGCTTTGATTGGAGGAGCTACAGGTATGATTGGTGACCCTTCAGGAAAATCAGCAGAACGTAACCTTCTTGATGAGGCTACGCTTCGTCATAATCAGGAATGCATAAAGAAGCAATTGGCAAAATTTCTTGACTTTGAATCTGATATTCCAAACAAAGCAGAATTAGTAAACAACTACGATTGGATGAAGGACTTTACTTTCCTTGATTTCGCTCGTGAAGTTGGAAAACATATCACCGTTAATTATATGATGGCTAAGGACTCTGTTCAGAAACGTCTTAATGGTGAGGCAAGAGATGGTCTTTCTTTTACAGAATTTACTTATCAGCTACTACAAGGTTACGACTTCTTACATCTATACGAGACAAAGGGATGTAAGCTTCAGATGGGTGGCTCTGACCAATGGGGTAACATAACTACCGGAACTGAACTTATCCGTCGTACAGTAGGTGGCGAGGCTTTTGCACTTACTTGCCCTCTGATTACTAAAGCTGATGGTGGTAAATTTGGCAAAACTGAGTCTGGTAATATATGGCTTGACCCCAAATATACATCTCCATACAAGTTCTACCAGTTCTGGTTGAATGTAAGTGATGAGGATGCAGCAAAATATATCAAGATATTCACTTCTATAGGAAAAGAGGAGATTGATGCTCTTGTTGAAGAACATTCACAGGCTCCACATCTTCGTATTCTCCAAAAACGTCTTGCTAAAGAGGTGACTATAATGGTTCACTCTGAAGAAGATTACAATGCAGCTGTTGAAGCTTCTGGCATATTGTTCGGAAATTCTACTTCAGATGCATTGAAGAAACTTGATGAAGATACTCTTCTTGCAGTTTTCGAAGGTGTACCTCAATTTGAGATATCACGCGAACTCTTGTCTCAGGGAGTTAAGGCTGTAGATCTTTTCGTTGATAATGCCCCTATTTTCGGTTCAAAAGGTGAGATGCGTAAACTTGTACAGGGTGGAGGTATTTCGTTGAATAAAGAGAAGCTAACGGCCTTTGACAAGGAGATTACTGCAGTCAATCTATTGGATAATAAGTTCCTTCTTGTGCAGAAGGGTAAGAAAAACTACTATTTGGTTATTGCGAAATAGTAGTTTATACATAAGAGTAACGGTTTATTCCGATATTTATGATCCCATAACCTATCAAAAAGGTTATGGGATTTTTTATCTATAGGGTTTGTTAAGTAATCTTTGTAACTCGTTTCCTAACTTTATAACTGTCCATAAATGAACATTTTAAACTTAAAACGTAGTTGATTAGGTAATTTTATAAATGCTCAGCCATTTTATATAGCTTTTCTGTTAAAAAATAATTAACATTGCTAAAATCGATGTTTGCTTTTGAAAAGAGAAGCAGTGTCTCTATTTGAAAGAGTGCGATGTTGATAATAATTGTACAACCTTAAATTAATAAAATATGGCTTTCCTTAAATCAACGACTTCCAAGGTGGCAGGCGTATTAGCATTAGTGGCTATTATATCTATTACTGCCGTTGCAACATCTTTTCTAAGTGGTTCATCAAAACATGCATCAGCTCTGCCGTATGATGTGGCTGCTGTAGTAAAAATAGACTTGAAGAGTTCTGTTTCTGACATGGGTTTCAACTTCTTAGATCTTTTAGATATTATATCTAAATATATAGAGAAGAGTGGAGATAAAAAAATTGATCTCAGTAAGAGTGGAATAGATTTCTTCTCTCCAATTTATTTCTTCTCGGGAAAATCATATTCAAATAAAATGCCTGAATTGGGCGTTGTAATTCCACTCTCTGATTCACAGCTTTTTAAAGGTTTTATAAAAGATATAACATCAAGTAATCCCGTTGTCTTTGAGGAGAAAGATGGAATAAGGTTTTATACCCAAAATCAGAATTTCATTGGTTTTGATGATAATAAGTGTCTTATAATCTCTAGTGATAAATGGTCAAATGGTGATAACACTGATAAGATAAGACTTCGTGGATTAAAGCTAATGAAGCAGGAGGTCAGTAAAAGTGGCCGTGAGAGTGAACTTTTCTCAAAATTAACTAGTTCACCTATATCTGCTTCTATATCCGGAGAGCTAATCGGGAAGTATATTAGTAATAATAATAGTTTCAATATATCACAAATGCCTTTTCCTTATGACTTCTCTGATACATACTATACTGCAAATATTGATTTTATGTACAAAGGTTTCTCTGCGAACGCTTCTTTTGAATCTGATAATGATGAGTTTAATAAGATTATGAAAGAGTCTTTGAAAACTTTTGATGAAATAGAGGGTGACCAGCTTGATAAATTCTCATTAAATGATGACATATTTCTTGCTTTTAATATTAATGGGGAAGAGTACTATAAGTATATTTTATCATTTATACCTAAGGATTTCAGACCATTCTTTGATCAGGCTATATCTAATCTGAAAGATATGTCTGTTGATGTCGAAAAGATGTTCTCAGCTATTGATGGAGATATTTATTACTCTTACCCGAATATTGACCTGAAATCTGCAGATATTCAACCTATGACTCTTCTGGCTAAGGAAGAAGATAATAGTAGCTTTGGAATTTATAGCTCAGCTTTGGAAGGGTCACTCAAGGGTTCTGATATCTTTTCTATAAAGAAAGATGGCAATAACTATGTAATAAGTGCAGGGGAAATAGATTGGGATGCTAGCAAGAATAATAACTTCTCCCCATACGTCTATAAGGATTCGTCTCCTATAGCTTATTTCGGAGAGCATGATAACTATATCTATGTCAGTTCAGTAGAATATAAGGGTGATAAGGTAAGAGGAGAGTCTATGAAGGAGATGAAGAGTAAAATCTGCGGAAATAACTTCTTCTTTACAGTGAACTTTGATAAACTAGTGCCCGTTATCGCTAAAGAGTATAAGACAATTGATTTTGCAGAACTTGTAAAGACTCTTGATAGATTAAATCTCTATACAAAAGGGTTTGAAGCTACAGGAGAGTTACTTCTGAATAAGAGTTGGAAGGATATATACAATGAGTACATGAAATAGAATTGTTATAAAAGCACTGGTGATTGTGCTTATTACTTAATAACTAAAAAATAAAATCAGCCATATCACGACTATGATATGACTGATTTTATGTGATGTAAATGCTATTATTTCTTACTATCTATTTCTTTCAGGAGTTCATCAACGGCTGCTTTCAGCTGTTCATCTTCACCATTTACAATCTTTTCGGGCCTGTTTAAAACCTTAACATTAGGTTCAAGCTGTTTGTTCTCAAGGTAGGAACCATCGGCAAGGCGATATCCGGTTACAGGTATACCGAAATATAATGTTGGGTCTTGCAATGTTTCCCAGTTAACACTGGTCATTGTTCCAGGTACAGGCATACCAACCAGTTTCCCTATTCCCTGATTTTTGTAAACCCATGGAGTGCCGTGAGCATTACTGTAGTTCGCCTCACATTGAAGCATAATAGATGGTTTGTTCCATCTTCTGCTTGGCATATCGCAAGCCTCATTACCACGTACCACCTGAGTGAAATATTTTTTACCGCTGAATAGTATCTCAATATCTTCGTGTAGGCGTCCTCCTCCATTAAATCGTGTATCGATTACTATTCCTTCACGGTCATTGTACTTTCCGAGTATATCTGAATATACAGAACGGAAGCTGTCATCACCCATAGACTCAATGTGTACATAACCTAATCTTCCATTAGATAGTCTGTCGACGTCGGCTGCTCTATGCTTTACCCATCTCTTATAAAGAAGATCACTGAAAGCACCACTGCTTATAGGTAATATCACCTCTTCCCAGCGCTTGTTAGTTGATGGATTGTATAGAGAAACCAATGTCTTCTTTCTAGCCTTGTCGGTAAGAAATGATGATATATCGCTGTTCTCATCAATCTCCATGCCATCAATTTTCTCAATGATATCACCGGCTTTAACTTTTGAAACAGAGGTGTCGAATGGGCCTTTCTCTATTACCTCTTCAATTTTCATACCTTTCCCGTTATAAGATTGGTCGTATAGTACTCCTAGGTTAGCTGTAATATTTGAACTATTTGATTTTCTGTATCCTGATCCGGTATGAGATACATTTAGCTCTCCCAAAAGTTCACTGAGCATTTCTGAGAAGTCGTAGTTGTTGTTTATATGAGGAAGGAACTTTCTGTATGTATCAGTGACAGCATTCCAGTCCACTCCATGCATATTTACATTATAGAAACGCTTATTTTCCTCTTTATATATATGGTTGAACATATACTCACGCTCTTTCACCAAATCCATCTTCAGTTTAGCACTTGCTGTGATAGACTTTAATGTCTCTGAAGATAGGTCCATTTTCTGCATATTCCCTTTTCCTAAAAGGAATAGATTTTTGCCATCTTTGTCCATCTCTATGGATGCCCATCCGCTGTTCATCTTGTGAAGAAGTTTAGTATCCTTCTTTCTGAGATCTATTTTCCACATGTCATAGCCTTTCTCGAATGAAGACAGATAGTATAGTTTTTCTCCATCTTTCGAGATTGCAGCATCGCATAGGTCAGAAGAGTTTGGTGTGAGACGTACAATTCTATCTTCAATGTTATCAAGTTCAATTATAATACTCTTTGTACTATCCTTATCTGATTTCTCATCACTCTTTTTCTTTTTGTTCTTGTTGCTCTTTTTTTTGTCGTCACCGCTCGCTTTTGAAGGAGTCTTGACCTTCTCAACCTCTTTTAAGAGTTCATAGTCCTCCTTACTCATAGAGAACTTACGGTAGGCGTCCTTGTTAAGGAAAACCAACATAACATCACTCAATGAGCCCCAAGAGGCATGGTTACGCATACCATAGCGCTCTGTAAGGAATAGGATTGCGTTTCCGTCAAGCACCCATCTTGGTGACTCGCTTGTATATCCACTATTTGTCAGGTTAGTTATAGAGCCACCTTGGGCACTCACGAGACCTATATCTGAATATGGATCATGTTTGTTGCCAATAAATTCCAGAGTAAACCATTTCCCATCAGGTGACCATGAGTAGTCGAAACCTCCTGAAGTACTATACCATGTCAATCCATCGGTAACTTGGCGTACCTTTTTTGTAGCAAAATTGTAGACCATGAGTTTCTTCCTGTCCTGGATAAACGCAAGCTCCTTACCATCAGGAGAAAATTTAGGGTAGGCTCTTTCAATATCCTTTGAGGGTAGTAAGATCTCTTCGTTTATAATTGTTGCATTTGGGAAATTTGGGTCATCTTTTCGCTCTATCTTTGCAATTACTATCTGCCAGTTGCCATCTCTCTCAGTAGCGTATGCCAATATCCTGTTGTCTGTTCCGAAAGAGAGTCCTTCCTCAGCTTGAGGAGTGTGAGTAATCTGCTTTGTTGTAGTGTAGTCGGCTGATGTGACAAATACCTCACCACGCTCTATAAAAGCTACTTGTTTGCCGTCAGGAGATACTGTAGCGGATGTAGAATTGCCACCGATATTAATCTCTGCTATATCATCTTTGTCATCGTTTATCAGATCAATATTTAATTTCTGTGCTTTACCATTTGTTCCCTGTGTATATATTTCGCCGTCGTATGTGTAGCATAATGTGCCATTAGAAGCGACAGAGAGAAATCTGACAGGGTTCTTTTGGAATGATGTAACAGGCTTAACCTCATTAGTATTATCTAAAGCTAGATAGTATACATTCATACTGCCATTGTTTCTCTCACTTAAGAAATATATGCCTTTATTATCAGGGGAGAAAGAAGGGTTTCTGTCTTCACCCGCATGAGCAGTAAGATTCTTATGTACTTTGTTCTTAGCATCATATAACCATATATCACGTGTTATTGATGATGTATGGTGCTTTCTCCACTCATTCTCGAATCCTTTGTTGTCCTGATAGATTAAGCTATTACCATCTGATGATAGATTCGCCATCTCTGCGGGAGTAGCAAGAACCTGTACTGTTCTACCACCATTTACTGGAACTTTATATAGTTCGGTCAATGATGATGTAGGGAAGAGTGCACTTTTTGCAGGATCTTGTAACGAGGCAGTGAAATAGATATAATTATCATCTTTAGAGAATGTTGAAGGAAGCTCATTTGCCGAGTTCTGAGAAAGCTTTTTTGCACTTCCTCCATCAGCATCCATAATGAAGACATCGTTGCCTCCATCTCTATCGCTTGCAAAGGCAATTTTCTTACCGTCATTAGACCAGATAGGGGTGGATTCATAAGATGATTGAGTGGTAAGCTGTAATGCTTTTCCTCCATTTACTGGAACTTTGTATATATCACCTTTGTAACAGAATGCAATGTTTGAGCCATCAGGAGAAATTTTTACATCTCTTAGCCAGAGAGGGGTAATCCCATAGCTACTTAATGTTGTTATCGCTAAACAACCTGCAACAATAAATTTTTTCATTTTTAATCTTTTTGTCCTTTTTGCAAAGATAGGTAAAATGGGATATTAGCAAAAAAAAGAGATATTTATTTGGATTATATCCATATAAAATCTTATCTTTGCACCGCAATTGAAAAATGCATGCGATTGGACTATGGTGTAATGGTAGCACAACAGGTTTTGGTTCTGTTTGTCCAAGTTCGAATCTTGGTAGTCCAACATAAGAAATCGGGAATATCTGTAAAGATGTTCCCGATTTTCTTTTTTAACGCGTATACCTATCTTTCTTGATGATCCGTTATTATGCTTTAAGATTTGTAGTGGCCCAACGTAAAAGGTTAATCCACTATAGTTATTTTATATAACATCTTATTCTGTATAATAAGGAATTATCTCACTCATTAATATGAGTGATTAGACAAATTTTATTCATTGTCCAGCAATGTTTTTCGTTTGCCAGCGTCATCCGATCCGTTGTCGTCGCCGTCTGACAAGTTGGCGTTGACGACCTATCAGTTGCCGTCGCCGTCTGAAGATTATCTCTTGTTATAGCCCTATTTATCGCAGTTTGTGATGCAAAAGAATGGGCAAATTACTACGATTTATTTTTCTTTGATTAGTATAAAGTAATCATCGAAGTTTCTAACTATAAGCCTTATTTGACAAATCCGCAATAATAATGTTATTGCTGCATTATTCTGCTCTGTAATATAGGATTCCAAGACGTATGTAAGAGAATCAGACATTTCTCTTTAGAAGTTAACTGAGCAGAAAAGGGTTACCAAAAATGGCACGCTGAAATCTACAATGAATCCGTGGAATATAGATACTATGGCATATTCTTTACCACAACAGCGAGTTATTATTGGTAGGGTAGTATCCATTGTTGTTGCTCCTCCGGCTGAGATTGGGGCAAGGTTGCCGAACCATCTTACCATAAGTGGTGCAAAAAGAAGGGTGATTACCTCTCTGCCTATATTGCTTATAAGGGCCAATATGCCTAGCTCAGCCCCTTTGTATTCAGTTATGAAAATGCTGCTTAAGGAGTAATATCCGAAACCTGATCCTACTGCCATGCACTCGCTCATGCTCCTTTCGGGGAGTAAAAAGCTCACCACCAAGCATCCTGTAAGGGTGCCGAGAATTGTCATAACAGGCAGAAGGAGTAGCCCTGGATTGAGGGTATGGAAACGATTTATGCTCTCAGGATTGTTTCCAACAGAAATGCCTACGCTGAACATAAGAGCACATAGCGTATAAAAGCTCCATTGACTGTTTTGAATATCTATAGGTAATAAGTCGGTCATTCCAAGAATGATTCCGACAATAAAGAACGACACTATAATAAGGCTTCCTTTCATGCTCTTTTTTTCTCTCTTTTTGAAAAATGTTTCCATAATAACCGTGCGGCAATTAAACTGCCTAAAAGTCCCGCAATGGTTATAGCTATTGCCTCCATACCAATAACAGGCAATGCTTTTATTATCTCTTTGTTTCCTCCAACCTCTATTCCGAGAAGGAGTAATAGAGCCCAAATAAGGATTGTGATGGCATTATTGATGAACTTAACTTTTCTTTTACGAAGTAAGTATCCTACAAGCATACCTGTGAACATGAAACCTATTACAATGAACATCTATCTATATTATTTTGGCTTTAGTCATATAATCTCTGTAAAATTATAAAAAAAGCACTATTTACAAATCTATTGTTCCGTTCAAATGTTTGCTAACTTATAATGTAAAACCATTATTTTGTATATTTGCATTACATAAATTAAAAAAGAAAGGGCATAAGTTGTGGCAAATGATGTGGTAATGACACCAATGATGAAACAATTCTTTGAATTGAAATCCAAACATCCTGATGCGATAATGCTTTTCAGATGTGGTGACTTTTATGAAACATACTCTGAAGATGCAGCCGTAGCCTCAGAAATATTGGGTATAACTCTTACAAGGCGAGCTAATGGGCAGGGTAAGAGTGTTGAGATGGCTGGATTCCCTCATCATGCTCTTGATACATATCTGCCAAAGCTTATACGAGCAGGAAAACGTGTTGCTATATGTGATCAGCTTGAAGACCCTAAACTTGCTAAAAAACTAGTTAAACGTGGTATTACTGAGCTTGTGACACCTGGTGTTGCAATAGGTGACAGCGTTTTATCATATAAAGATAATAACTTCCTTGCATCCGTACATTTCGGAAAATCATCTTGCGGTGTTGCTTTCCTTGATATCTCTACAGGTGAGTTCCTTACTTCTCAAGGTACATTCGACTATATTGATAAGCTTCTTAATAATTTCTCTCCTAAAGAGGTTCTATACGAAAGAGGAAAGAAGGGTATGTTTGAGGGTAATTTCGGAAGTAAATATTGTACTTTCGAACTTGAGGACTGGGTCTTCACAGAGGCTACAGCAAAGGAGAGACTGCTTAAACATTTCGATGTAAAGAATCTAAAAGGATTCGGAGTCGAGCATCTGAAAGATGGTATTATTGCTTCGGGAGCTATACTTCAATATCTTGAATATACTCAACATTATCAGATAGGACACATCACCTCCTTGTCTCGTATAGAGGAGGACAGGTTCGTACGACTCGACAAGTTTACTGTACGCAGTCTTGAACTTATTGGATGTATGAACGAAGATGGTAAGAGCCTTCTCGATATTATCGACAAGACAATTAGTCCTATGGGAGCACGTATGCTAAAGAGATGGATAGTGTTTCCTCTGAAGGATGAAAAGAGCATAAACGACAGACTGAATGTAGTTGAATATTTTTTCAGAGACCCTGATTTTAAGGATTTCATAGAAGAGAAACTACATCTTATAGGCGATCTTGAGAGAATTGTATCTAAGGCTGCTGTAGGTAGAATATCTCCTCGTGAGATTGTGCAACTTAAAGTTGCCTTGCAGGCTATAGAGCCTATAAAGAATGCATGTCTGAATGCAGAGAACGAAAGCCTTAGAAATATTGGAGAGAAACTCAATACATGTGTCGAAATTCGTGACAGGATAGCTAAAGAGGTAAAGAATGATCCTCCTGTGCTTCTCAATAAAGGGGGAGTTATAGCAGATGGCGTAAGTAATGAACTTGATGATCTGAGAAGAATAGCTTTCTCGGGAAAAGATTATCTTCTTCAGATTCAGCAGCGTGAGATTGAGAATACAGGTATATCTAGTCTAAAAATAGCATACAATAATGTTTTCGGCTACTATATTGAGGTGCGAAATTCTCATAAGGAGAAAGTACCTTCTGAATGGATAAGAAAGCAGACACTTGTAAATGCAGAGAGATATATCACTCAGGAGCTTAAGGAGTATGAGGAGAAGATTCTGGGGGCTGAGGATAAGATTCTATCCCTTGAGGCAAAGCTTTATAATGACCTTGTAGTATCGTTGGCAGATATATTCCATCTATACAGATTAATGCAAATCAGATAGCAAGAGTAGACTGTCTTCTGGCATTTGCAAACGATGCAAAAGAGAATAACTATGTACGTCCTGTTATATCTGATGATGATATGCTTGATATTAAGCAGGGACGCCATCCTGTAATCGAGAAGCAACTTCCTTTAGGGGAGAGATATATTGCAAATGATGTATATCTTGATACAGAAAGCCAGCAGATTATAATAATAACCGGTCCTAATATGGCCGGTAAGTCAGCTCTTCTCAGACAGACAGCACTTATTACGCTGCTTGCACAGATTGGCTCCTTTGTGCCTGCTGAAAGTGCTCACATAGGCCTTGTAGATAAGATATTCACCCGTGTTGGTGCAAGTGATAATATTTCAGTAGGTGAGTCTACCTTTATGGTGGAGATGAATGAGGCTTCAAATATCCTCAACAATGTCTCTCCAAGAAGCCTTGTTCTCTTTGATGAACTTGGTAGAGGAACTTCTACATATGATGGCATATCAATAGCTTGGGCCATTGTTGAGTATATACATGAGCATCCTAGGGCAAAGGCGAGGACTCTTTTTGCAACTCATTATCATGAACTTAATGAGATGGAGAAGTCGTTCAACAGAATCAAAAATTATAATGTATCTGTAAAAGAGGTTGACAATAAGGTTCTGTTTCTACGTAAGTTGGAGAGAGGAGGTAGTGAGCACTCATTTGGTATACATGTGGCTAAGATGGCGGGTATGCCTAAGAGCATTGTTAAGCGTGCTAATGACATACTGCATCAGTTGGAGAGTGATAATCGTCAGCAGGGCATAGCTAAACCTACAGCTGAGATTGCACAGACAAGGATGGTATGCAACTAAGTTTCTTCCAACTTGATGACCCTATACTATGTCAGATCAGAGATGAAATACTTCACCTTGATGTAAACAACCTGACACCTGTTGAGGCTTTGAATAAGCTCAATGATATAAAGAAAATTATAAAGGGAAAGTAAGTACTTTCCCTTTCTGTTACAGAGAATAATAAGATAGTTTGTTTAGACAAGCAATAGAGTAGGGTTAGCTATCTTTTTGCTATAAGGATTTTTATTCATAAAGAGTTGTGTAGAGATAAAAAATGTATATTTGTAATAGGTACAGTGGAAGAAATTGAGTACAAATTATGACTATACCATTAATCAAATAATCTTTATACTATAATATCGGGTTTGAAATGAACTAATATGGGAGAACGTGTACAAAAAAGTTTGATAAATGCTAAAGTAAATCTTTTATTTTACTTTTTGTCTCTGTTCTTTTCATTCTATTCAAGAAAGATTTTTCTAGATTGCTTAGGCATTGATTTCATAGGACTTACAGGCACTTTAGGGAATATTCTTGGGTATCTTAATCTAGCTGAACTAGGTATTGGTGGAGCAGTCAGTATATTTCTTTATAAACCTTTGCTACAGAAAGACCGTAGATCAATTCAAGAGATACTATCTCTCTTAGGTTTCCTCTATCGTAGGATAGGATTATTTATTGGTGCAGCCGGTATATTAGTAAGTTTATTCTTTCCTTTAATCTTTTCTCAAGCAGATCTTAGTTTAGGTATAGTATATTTTGTATTCTATTCTTTTTTGGGCTCGTCTCTAATAGGTTATTTCATTAATTATAGGCAGATTCTGCTTACTGCAGATCAGAAGAACTACTTAGTATCAATCTATTTCCAATCTGCCGGATTGATAAAAACAGCCCTTCAGATATGGCTGGCATATAAGTTTAAGAATCTATATGTTTGGGTAGCTATTGAATTTATTTTCTCGGTTTTTGCTTGTATAATACTAAATTGGAGGATAAATCGTGAGTATCCTTGGTTGGTTACTAATCCAAAAAATGGTAAGGAGTTACTTGAAAAGTACCCATCTATAATAAAAAATACAAAACAGATTTTCATTCACAAGTTCAAGGATTTCCTTCTTACACGTAGTGATGAGCTCTTTATTTTTGTCTTTGTATCATTAAAGATGGTAGCTTTCTATGGCAATTATTTGATGATTGTGAACAAAGTCACCTTGCTTATAAACAGTGCTCTAGATTCTACGTTGGCAGGTGTAGGAAATTTAGTAGCCGAAGGAGATAAAAAAAATATGATGAAGGTCTTTTGGGAATTAATGGCTATCAGGCATTTCTTCGCTGGCTTGTTCTGTTTTTCTATATATAATTTGCTTGAGCCATTTATCTCTTTATGGCTTGGTCCCGAATATATCTTGAATCACTCTATATTGGTAATGCTCCTTATATATACCTATATTGCTAATTCTCGTGGTGTAGTGGATATGTTCAATCACTCTCATGGATTATATGCAGACACATGGTCAGCTTGGGTAGAAGTTATAATAAATATATCTATAACATTTATTGTAGGTTATTTTTACGGCCTATTTGGTATCTTATTAGGTAAGATAGTAAGTGTTACTATAATAGTAATATTCTGGAAACCATATTACCTTTTCTCATCAGGTTTTAAGTTGCCTATATCAACATATTGGAATGGCACAATAAAGTATTATCTAATAAATGGTTTCTCTTTTATTTCAGCATATTTGGTTAGCAGTCACTTTGTAAAGATATCAATATCTAGTTTCCTGGATTTAGTAATATATGGCATTATTATAGTTGGATTATATCTGATAATTAATATATTGCTGATGTATTTCTTTGGAAAAGGGACACGCTCATTAATAAAACGTTTTATAAAGTAAGGTTTATGAAGTACTCAATAATCACAATTAATCTCAATAATAGCGCAGGGCTTAAAAAAACTATTGAAAGTGTTGTTAACCAGACATTTCAGGACTTTGAATATATTATTATTGATGGAGGATCTACTGATGGTAGCGTAGATATTATTAAGGAGTACTCTTCAAGAATAGACTATTGGGTTTCTGAACCTGATAGAGGTATCTATAATGCCATGAATAAAGGAATTATCCAAGCTCACGGTGAATATTTGAACTTTATGAACTCAGGAGATTACTTTTCAAAAAATACGATATTGGAAGAAATACATGCTGATTTGTCTTTTGATTTTGTATTTGGAAAAGCAAGAACAATACCTAATAATACTATTTTATCGCCTTCAAAAAATATTACCCTATATAGTTTGTGTACTACAGGGTTTAATCATCAGGCTTTATTTGTGAGAAGAGATATCTTTTGCAAACATATGTTTGATGAGAAGTATAAAATGTTGAGTGATTGGAAATTCGTTGTGGAATCATTGATTATTGATAACTGCAGTTATAAGGTTGTGGATATAGTTGTAGCTGATTATGATTTAGGAGGGATAAGCACAACATATATGGATAATGCAGTAAATGAGCAAAAGAGTATATTAAAAGAGTTATTACCTGAAAGGATTTGTTCAGATTATATATTCTTTAGAGAAATAAAAAGTCCGATATTGTATAAATTACCTTTTTTATCAAAAAGATATAGATTTGAAAGATTAATTGATAAAGTAATTGGGCTTTATATTAAGGTATGTAAATAAAAGGCTATTTGGTTGGGAGATACGAGTTAACAATCTGAATAATTTTTTTTATATAGTTCTCCTTACTAAAAAGCTTTGATCTCTCAAGAGCATGTTTGCTCATTTCTATGCGTTTTTCAGGATGTTTGAATAAATAAATAATAGAATCTGCAATAAGTTTAGGTAGATCTTCTAAATTATCTTTATCAATAATTATAGCGCACTTTTCATCTACTGCCTCGGGAATACCACCAGAACGGGTTACAATTAAGGGCAGACCTGAAGCCATATCTTCTATGGAAGAGAGGGTAAGTGCATCTTCACAAATAGATGGTATAATACCTATATCTGCAATAGATAGGAGTGATGGTATATTATTATAAGGTATATACCCAGTAAAAAATATCTGTGAATCCACTTTTTTTGCCATCTGCTTGATTTCTTCAGAAAAGCTATCATAACTATCGTCATTTCCAAAATTGCTACTTCCAGAAACTATTAGCTTTATTTTGGGATAATCACTTAATAGCATAAAAGCATTTATTAGCTCTTTTATACCTTTAATATGGGTTATCCGGCCTGTATATATAACAACAAAATCATCATCATCCAGAGAGAATCTTTCTCTAGAATATATATTGCTTGTATTGTTAAATCTATCTAGATCTATTCCATTGTATACTACCGAACAATTTGTGTCTTTATCTATACTATCTACTTGCTTCTTTATATAATTTGATACTGCAATAATTTTACTACAGCATTTTACAATCTCTGAGGCACAAAGACTCTCTCTATTTAGAGTATCATTATGGAGGTGCAATATAATTGGGGCATTTAGCTTTTTCGAAGCATTCAGAGTAAATCCTTGTCTATTCTCGATAATAATTAAGTTTATATCTAACCTCTTAATTTTATTTACTGCCCATCGTTCATAATAATCCATATAGTAGTTATAGTATGAATTTTTATGAATTTTTTTGTAGAGATAGCGCTTTATCTTATGATAAATTGAATCAGGCTTAAAATAAATAAAATTACAAGAATTATATTCTTTGCTTTTACTTTTACTTTCTGCTTCTTCATCATACTTACTAAATACAAAGAATTTTATATTATGAGTATGCTCATTTTCAGACAAGTAATAGTCTATCAATGTCTCAACTGCACCTCCTTTTACAGATGGAACAGGAAGTATCCCGGGGGTAATAATTGCGACATTCATAGACTTAATTATTTGTAGTATTATATAGTGAAGAAAAGTAGTAACTTTATTACTATTATGAAAATTTCTTTAGGACTTTTCTATAAGTTGGCATATCAATGTCATATTTTTCTCCTAACTCAATCATGTCGAAAAGAAGTCCTTTAATTTCAGATTGATGCCCTTTTGCAATATCCTTTTGCATAGAAGCTGTGCTTTCAGGATCAAGTTTACCTATAACCATGAGGTTATATTTTATAGGATCTTCCTTAAAGATAATTCCGCATTTTTCTGCAATCTGAGCACTCTCTCTGGAAAGACCTATAAATGTGTCACGCTCTTCTCCTTCATGCTGTAGAGCGCCCATAGTGACCTCGTGATAGGCTCCTGTACAGGCCATTGCAGAAATGAAGGCCCATTTGACAAAAGTATCGCGGTTTATATTATCAGAAAGATCTGCTTTAATGCCTGCGTGAACAAGCATACTCTGTATCTCTTCAAGTCTGGACATTTCTACAGGTGCCTCTTTTCTTGCACCAAATACAAGTCTGAAAATCTTACCCATTTGAGTTATTTCTCCTTTGCCAGATACAAATCCTACAATGTATATACATCCATCAAGCACCGTCACCTCAGGTACCATATTGCTGATTTTTGTACCTGTTCCATACACATTGAGTATAGGAACGACAAGGGTATCCTCCTTAGCAGCTTTCTCAATGACACTCTTTATTGAATCATCTAATGAATATCCTTTAACACAGACGAATATAATATCAGCCTTATCATTATACTCTTCAGCTGTGCAAGCTTTAACATTCAGAAAATGCTCACCTTTGAGATCCGATTTCAGGTGTAGTCCATTATCCAAGATTGATTTCAGGTGCTCTCCTCTTGCTATACATGTCACATTGTGACCATCTAAAGCAAGGAAACCGGCGATGCTTCCTCCAACGCCGCCGGTTCCAACAATAAGAATATTTTTCATCTATATTTATATCTTTGATAGATTGATATCTATTGCTATTTTGGAACATTACGTTCCAAAGTTAAAAAAGATTATAAGATTCTGTTATACGTTGAATCGGAAATGCATTATATCTCCATCTTCAACAACATACTCTTTTCCTTCGATGCCCATCTTTCCTGCCTCTTTTACAGCAGCTTCTGAACCATAATTAATATAGTCATCAAATTTAATAACCTCTGCACGTATGAAGCCCTTCTCAAAATCAGTATGGATAACTCCGGCACACTGTGGGGCTTTCCAGCCTTTGTGGAATGTCCATGCTCTAACCTCCTGAACACCTGCTGTGAAGTAGGTTTGTAGATTTAGAAGTTGATATGCCGCACGAATAAGTCTTGATACTCCAGATTCTTTCAATCCAACCTCTTCAAGAAACATCTGACGGTCTTCATATGTCTCAAGTTCAGCAATGTCTGATTCGGTTTTTGCTGCAACGACAAGAATTTCAGCATCCTCATCTTTAACAGCTTCACGTACCATCTCTACATATTTATTACCTTTAACAGCACTATTTTCATCAACATTGCACACATACATCACAGGTTTACTGGTGAGTAAGAAGAGCTCATCTGCTATCTTAATCTCATCTTTTGTCTCAAATTGCACTGTACGCGCTGATTTGCCCTGTTCTAGAGCTTCTTTATATTTAATAAGTACATCGTAAGCTTGCTTAGCAGTTTTGTCACCACCTGTCTGAGCCTGTTTTTGAACCTTCTGAATGCGAGACTCAATAGTCTCCAAGTCTTTCAGCTGAAGTTCATAATCAATAATCTCTTTATCTCTTACAGGATTAATGCTTCCATCAACATGAGTAACATTTTCATCATCAAAGCAACGTAAAACATGAAGGATAGCATCTGTCTCACGTATATTTGCCAAGAACTTGTTGCCAAGCCCCTCACCTTTACTAGCACCCTTAACAAGGCCTGCTATATCAACAATTTCAACTGTTGTTGGGACAATTCTTTGTGGGTTAACAAGTTCAGCTAACTGATTTAATCTCTCATCAGGGACAGTGATAACACCTACATTTGGTTCTATTGTACAAAAAGGGAAGTTTGCTGCTTGAGCCTTAGCATTAGAAAGGCAATTAAAAAGTGTCGATTTTCCAACGTTTGGAAGGCCGACAATACCACATTGTAAAGCCATAATTTATCTTATTTTTCTAATTTTCAATTGATTCGCAAAGATAGTATTTTTAGAAGAATAAAATGTCACGATTGTATATTAAAAAAGAATTGGGCATCCTCACGGATACCCAATTCCAAAAGAGTTTTATGAAATTTTTTATTATTGTTATTATATTAATGCTTATTGTTCTATTGTTATTGTCATTTCAGGAACCAAAACATAGCCGCTCTTTTTGTTCCATTTAAAGTACTGAGCAGTGTAGCTCTTGCCTGAATAAGTGTATCTTATGCAAAGATCTTTTTCCCACTTGTTTGAAATGCCATCCCACTTAAGGGCTTCATCTTCAATCTTCTGATTATTGGCATCATACTTATAATTATGTTTCATGTAATTATTAAGAGTGTTGTCACTCTTCTTATAAATTGTTTCTGAAACTACAACTCCATTAACCTCTTCAGAGTTATAAATTAAGTTATCTGCTGGATTTCCAGAAGAAATTGTAAGGTTCACAAAGAATAATGCTACAATTGTCATTAATCCTTTCAAGATATTTGTCTTTTTCATGTCGTTTAAATTAAGATTATAACTAACTATTTGCTTGTTATTATGATGCAAATATACTATTATTTAATATATCACATAACATAAAGCAAAAAAAATAGCTTAAAATTAAAATAAAGTCACAAAATAAACATTTTTTAAGTGTTGCTAACTTACAAATTGTAACAATCTTATAGAAATACTATCAATGAGCTTCAAGCCAGTTATTGCCCCATCCACTATCTGCATTAAGTGGTACTCTCATCTTATATGCCTTTTCCATCTCTTCTACCACTATTTTCTGTACAATTTCTTCCTCATTAGGGTATACGCTGAAGTTTAATTCATCATGTACTTGAAGAATCATTTTTGACTTCAAACTTTCAGATTGAAAGCGATTGTATATATTTATCATTGCAACCTTAATTATATCGGCTGCACTCCCTTGAATAGGAGCATTGATAGCATTTCTCTCTGCATATCCCCTGACAACAGCATTCCTGGAGTTTATATCAGGTAAGAATCGTTTTCTACCGAATATTGTTTCAATATATCCTTGCTCTCTTGCTACCTCAATGCTTTTGTCCATATACTCCTTTATTTGAGGATATGTAGTAAAGTAGCCTTCAATAAGCTCCTTAGCTTCTTGTCTGGATACGTTCATACGTTCCGCAAGGCCGAAGACGCTGATGCCATATATAATACCGAAGTTGGCTGTTTTAGCTTTGCTTCTCTCATCTCTTGTAATATCAGCTATAGGTCTCTTATATAACTTTGAAGCTGTTGCTGCATGTATATCATTGCCTTCATTGAAAGCATCAATCATATTCTTATCCTGACTGAGATGTGCCATTATGCGTAGCTCTATCTGAGAATAGTCGGCTGAGAAGAATTTACATCCATCGTCAGGAATAAATGCTTTTCTAATCTCTTTGCCATCTTCATTGCGGATTGGTATGTTCTGCAGGTTTGGATTGCTCGAACTTAATCGTCCAGTTGAGGTTACTGTCTGATTAAAAGAGGTATGTATCTTTCCTGTTCTTTTATTAATAAGTAGTGGTAGAGAATCAATGTATGTACTAAGTAATTTCTTAAGGCCTCTAAAATCTAGAATTTTTTCTACTATAGGATGTTTGCTGCGCAAACTCTCGAGGACCTCCTCGCTAGTGACATATTGACCTGTCTTTGTCTTTTTTGCCTTTTCGTTAAGTTTAAGTTTTTCGAACAGAATCTCTCCAACCTTCTTGGGGGATGATATATTGAATTCTTCATCTGCCAATTGATAAATCTCTTTCTCTATTTCATTCATCCTTGCTGTGAGATGAACAGAAGTCTGTTTCAGAGCTTCCGGATCTATCCTCACTCCATTGGTTTCCATATTTACTAGTACTGGAACCAATGGCATCTCTATCTCTAGAAATAATTTCTCGGCATTGTTCTTTACTAACTCCTTCTCGAGAATATTTTTCAACTTGAGTGTAACGTCGGCATCTTCGCATGCGTACCTATATATATCATGCGGATCAAGATCGCGCATGTTTTTCTGATTTTTTCCTTTTGGGCCGATTAGCTCATCAATCTTTATTGTTTTATAGTTCAGATAAATCTCGGCAAGGTAGTCCATGTTATGATGAATCTCCGGCTGTATGACATAATGTGCAATCATGGTATCAAATATTTTGCCTTTGATATTTACTCCATATCTATTCAATACAATCATGTCATATTTTATGTTCTGTCCAATCTTCTCAATTTTTTCGTCTTCGAGCAATTGTTTAAATTCGTTAACGATTTTTTGTGCTTCATCAAAGTCAGATGGGATAGGGATGTAGTAAGCTTCATTTTCTTTCACTGAGAAGCTCATTCCAACAAGTTCTGCGTCTATTGCTTCGATGCTTGTTGTTTCAGTATCTAGACTGAAAATCTTCGATGTAAATAAAATTTGAAGTAAATCTCTTCTTTTTTCTTCATTATCAACTAAATAATAGTTGTATTTGATAGATTCTAAGCTCTCTAGATTTGAATATTTATTTTCTTCCTGCCCGTTGTATTCAAATTCCGGAAACAGAGAGGCTTGAATTGGACTCTTTTTCTTTTCACTATTGAATATTTTATCGAGGAGTGTTCTGAACTCTAGCTCTTCAAAAATTTTCCTTAATTTTTCTTCATCCGATTTCTCCTTTATGAGTTCATTCATGTTGAGCTCAATTGGAACATCCATTTTTATAGTGGCAAGAAATTTTGAGAATTTAATTTTTTCTTTATTCTCTTCTACTCTTGTCTTAAGTGCTCCCTTAAGTTCATCTGTATGATCAAGGAGATTTTCAATACTTCCATATTCGGAGATTAATTTCTGTGCAGTCTTCTCTCCGACACCTGGACATCCCGGGATGTTATCGGAGGAGTCACCCATTAGTCCAAGCAAATCTATCATTTGACAAGGGGAGGAGATTCCGAACTTGTTCTTAACCTCATTTATTCCCATTATCTCAAATTCCTTGTCACCATATTTTGGGCGGTATATGAAAACATTGTCATTCACAAGTTGTCCATAGTCCTTATCGGGAGTCATCATATATGTCACTACATTGCTGAGTGTGCTAGCTTTACCTGATAAGGTGCCTATGACATCGTCAGCTTCATAGCCTTTGACCTCAAGGATCGGAATATTGTATGCTTTTAAAATCTCTTTGATGATAGGTACAGATTCTTTTATAACCTCTGGAGTTGCCTCTCTTTGGGCCTTATATTCTGGATATATTTCTTGCCTGAATGAGCCTCCTGCCGGGTCAAATGCAACTCCTATATGTGTAGGATTTTCTTTTTTAAGAACATCTTCTAGAGTATTAACGAATCCAAGAATTGCGGAAGTGTTAAACCCTTTAGAGTTTATGCGAGGGCTCTTGATAAATGCATAATATGCTCTATATATTAATGCATAAGCGTCCAATAGAAAAAGTTTATCCATTTATTTAATTTATTAGCTTAGGTAAAAGTACAAAAAAATGCCGTATTAGATGTTTTATTATTACTTTTGTGCTCAAATCAAGTTGCATGGATAAATTGGATCAGATCAAATCTCCAATACAAAAGGAGTTTGATGAATTTAAAGAACTATACAATTCAGCCCTTTTCAGTAACAATCCTCTTTTGAAAGAAGTCCTAGGATATATCAAAAAGAGGAATGGAAAGATGATGCGTCCTACACTTATTTTCTTGATAGCTAAATTGCTAGATAAAGTTGAACTTTCTACTTATCATGCAGCATTATCTCTTGAGTTACTTCATACGGCAAGTCTTATTCATGATGACGTTGTGGATGAGAGTGACAAACGTCGTGGTCAGTCATCGGTAAATGCTATATATAATAATAAGGTGTCGGTACTTGTTGGTGACTATATGCTTGCTACAAGTTTACAACACTCTTCCATGACAAATAATATAGAAATTGTTAAACTAGTTGCACTATTGGGACAGCACCTATCAGAAGGTGAAATTGTTCAACTCTCTTCAATAAACAATGATTTGTTTTCTGTTGATACCTATTATGAGATAATAAAGAAGAAGACTGCTGCTCTCTTCATGGCCTCTGCCGAGATAGCAGGTCTCTCTGTAAATGCTGACGAGAGCACTCTCGAAAAACTTAAACTTTTTGGACAATATATTGGTATAGCTTTCCAGATTAAAGATGATATATTTGATTATTTCCCATCTTCTATAATTGGAAAACCGACAGGAAATGATATGCTTGAAGGTAAACTTACGCTACCTGCATTATATGTTCTGAATAAATTCCAAAATGATGAGATGACTAGTCTTGCAAAGAGAATACGCTCTCATTCAGCTTCTAAAGAGGAAATTGAGAATTTTATTGCTTATATAAAAGATATGGGAGGTATTGCTTATGCTAAAGATGTAATGCACGATTTCTGCTCTAAAGCGTTTGAATTGTTGCCTGAAGATCTTGGGAAGAAAGATCTTACAGATTCTTTGAGGTTATATGTTTCATACGTAATAGAGAGAGAAAAATAGATAATATTATTAAATATAATAAGAGCTATTCTACTTCATTTTACCTTTAAGATAAGGTAATTCTGTAGAATAGCCCTTTTTATTTAGTTATCTTATTAAAAGAATTTTGTCTCTTCTCCTACAATCTCACTTAACAACATATTTGCCAAGCGGCTAGTCCCCAATCTGAAAAATTCATTGGACAGCCATTCTTCTCCTAATACGTTTTTTACGATTGTGTAGTATACAAGTGCGTCCTTAACACAGTCAATTCCACCAGCAGGTTTAAAGCCGATTTTACGGCCTGTTAGCTTGTGGTATTCCTTTATTGCATGGCACATTACATATGCAGCTTCCGGTGTAGCAGCAGGTTTCTCTTTTCCTGTTGATGTCTTGATGAAGTCAGCTCCGGAATACATTGATAGGATAGAGGCCTTCTTTATATTTGAAGCTCCACCAAGAAGGCCAGTTTCTAAGATAACCTTAAGATGTTTATCTCCGCATACATCTTTTAACTCCTCAATTTCATCACACATACCCTCATAATCGCCGCTAAGGAACTTACCTACAGGTATAACAATGTCTATTTCATCAGCTCCATCTTTTAATGCCATAGCTGTCTCGGCAACCTTCACCTCCTGGAATGTCTGTGATGATGGAAATCCTCCGGAAACACATGCTATATTAACATCATCAGCTTCAAGAGTGTCATTTACTATTTCTGCGAAATTTGGATATACGCAAATTGCAGCAACATTCTTTAAATCAGGATATTTATCAACAAACAGGTTCACTTTATTAGTGAAATCCATTACACTTTTATCTGAATCAGTACTCTTTAGGGTAGTGAGATCGATGCAGTTAAACAGGAATTTCTTTACATCTATATTATCGTTTTCTGTAAGCCTTTGGTCCAGCAAAGCCTCTGTTTCAGCCTTGATATCAGCATCATTAAGGTTTGTGTTATATTTACTCAAAGCCTCCATGTACTTATCATTATTCTCTGTATTGGCTAATTGATTTTCCATCTCTTTTATAATTTTGGATTGTTTTTATGTCTGAATTTATCTCTATCTGTTTTCTTTTCAATATTCTTTCTGAAAGCTTCTGTTAGGTCGGTCCCAGTCTGGTTGGCAAGACAGATAAGTACCCAAAGAACATCTGCCATTTCATCTGCTATATTATCTTTTTCACCCTCCTTGAAGGACTGATCTCCATATTTCCGAGCCATTACTCTGGCAAGTTCGCCAACCTCTTCTGTAAGGACAGCCATATTGGTAAGTTCGCTGAAGTATCTAACTCCATACTCCTTAATCCAATCATCAACGTATCTCTGTGCCTCTTCAATTGTCATTATTCCTTATTTTTTGAGTCCATACATATAGTAACCGGTCCGTCATTGAGAAGTTCAACTTTCATGTCTGCGCCGAATTCTCCGGTTCCAATTTCCTTTCCTAATAGTTCATTGAGTTGTTTGCAGAAATGTTCGTATAGCGGTATTGCTACTTCGTGGGATGCAGCTCTGATATATGATGGCCGATTTCCCTTTTTATACGAAGCGAATAGTGTGAACTGGCTGATAGCTAGTATATTACCATCAGTGTCGGTTATTGATTTATTCATTACTCCATTCTCATCGTCAAATATTCTCAAACCAACAGCTTTCCTTGCGAGCCACTCTGCATCATCTTTATTATCAACCTCTTCAATGCCTATAAGTATCATCAAACCTCTGCCAATTGCACTCTTGCATACTCCATTTATAGTCACTGAAGCATGGCTAACTCTCTGAATAACTAGTCTCATAATCTAATAATCTATTCAAAACAAAGATACATATTTTATGAATCTCCATTCAGCTTTTCTTTTATATTTTTAGCTGCGGCTTTGCCTATCACTGCTGCTATCTCTTCTTCGCTTGCAGCTTTTATTCTTGCAGCTGACTTAAATGCTTTCAACAAAGCTTCTTTACGTGACTGGCCAACCCCCTTGATATTATCTAGTACAGATGCTATCTGGCTCTTACTTCTCTTGTTGCGATGGAATTTTATTGCAAATCTATGTACTTCGTTTTGTATATTTTCAAGCAGATGGAATAGGGGTGTCGACTGTTTTATACCTATAACTACTGGTGGAAAACCATAAAGAAGCTCTGAGGTCCTATGCTTGTTATCTTTAGCCAGTCCGGCAATTGGTATCTTTAATTCCAACTCATCTTCTATGACCTCTCTTACAACCTCCATTTGGCCTTTACCACCATCGGTAATAATTAAATCTGGTAGTGTCCCTCCCTCTTCAATTATTCGTTTGTAGCGCCTACCAACAACTTCTCTCATTGAAGCATAATCGTCAGGACCTACCACAGTTTTTATATTGTATTTACGGTAGTCATTCTTGCTTGGTTTACCCATTTTGAAGACAACGCAAGCAGCTACTGCATCTGAACCTGATATATTGGAGTTATCGAAACATTCTATTTGCGCTGGTAACTTGGCGAGTTTCAACTGATCTTGAATCTCTTTTAATAGACGAATCCTTTTTTGGTCAGGATCTAACTTCTCAGCCTGTTTTAACCTATCAAGTTTGTATTGTTTAACGTTCATAAGCGATAGTTCAAGAAGTTTCTTTTTCTCGCCTTTTTGTGGTATTGTGAATGTCGTATTTGCGAGGTTCATATAGACCTTGAAAGGCACAATTATTTCTGGAGATTTACTTCCGTACCTCTCTCTCATCTCAATTATACCAAGTTGAAGTAACTCCTCTTCACTCTCGTCAAGTTGCTTTCTGTACTCGAAAGTGAAAGCCTGATTTACCGCTCCATTGGTTATATGAAGATAGTTTATATAGCCAATATTTTCGTTCATCTCTATTGTAAACACATCTGCATTTATGTATGAGTTTACTATAGCACTTTTAGCTCTATAGCTTTCTATTAATTCATATTTCTCTTTTAAGATCTGTGCCTCTTCGAATTTCATCTGTTGGGATAGTGATTTCATCTCATCCATCAAAAGATCAAGAAGAGTCTGTGTATTACCTCTTAGGATCTCTTTTATTTCGCTTACATCCTTCATATAATCCTCATGTGACTGAAGACCGCAGCACGGACCTTTACAAGTCTTAATATGATAGTCAAGACATAACTTGAACTTACCCTGATTAATTCTTTCAGGAGTAAGTTGTAGCTGACATCTACGCATAGAATATATCTGCTTTATTAGTCCCATTACGGCAACAAGTGGAGCTGAATAAGTGTAGGGGCCATAATAAGTTCCTAAACCTTTTAAACGTCTTCTTGTAACGAATATGCGAGGATAGAATTCATTTGTTATGCAAATAAGAGGATATGTTTTGTCATCCTTAAGAAGAACGTTGTATCGCGGCTTATATCTTTTTATAAGATTGTTTTCAAGTAAGAGGGCCTCTTCTTCATTGTTGACAACAATATATTTTAAATCACGTATATTGTTTACAAGCCTTTTGGTCTTTATACTCTTCTGATTCTTCTGAAAATATGAAGATACCCTTCTTTTCAGGTTAATTGCTTTACCTACATATATAATAGTTCCGTTTTCATCAATATATTGATATATTCCCGGAGTTTCTGGGAGGTTAAGGACAATTCCTTTAAGATGTTTCTTATATTCGGGCTCTTCTTTCTTCATATATGACCTATGTTGTCGGTTTTGCAATATCTGCAAATTTACTAATATAATAGCCTCTTGATTCCAAAAATTAAAATGTTTTATACAATGGCGTAAATACTATTGTAGATAGAAAGCACCCATATTGCAAAGAATATTGATGCTTAAGCTATTAATGCTATTCACATCTTTTCTTTGTAATATGGGTGCTATGTCTCTTGTAAGTATATTATTATAGCTTAAGCAGAGCCTCAATTTCAACTTCCTTAGGGAATGTATCTCTTCCTTTGAGCTCTTCAAGTTCTATTATAAAATTGATAAAAGCATTCTTTACACCGCATTTTTTTACTAATCTGTAGGTAGCAGCCATTGTACCTCCTGTAGCTAGAAGGTCATCATGAAGTAATACAACATCATTTTCGTCGATTGCATCTTTGTGTATCTGAATTGTATCTGTACCATACTCTTTAGTGTATGTCTCTTCTATAACCTCTGCCGGTAATTTACCAGGTTTTCTAACCATAACAAATCCTGCTCCCAGTTTCTCTGCAAGAGCTCCTCCTAGTATGAATCCTCTAGACTCGATTCCTACAACCTTTGTTATACCTTTATCTTTGTATATCTCATAAAGTGCGTCTATCATCTCTCTCAAACATTCAGCATTTTTAAATAGAGTAGTGACGTCATAAAATAAGATTCCAGGTATAGGAAAATCTGGTATTTCTCTTAAGTTATTTAATAGTGTTTCTTTTCTCATAACCAGTTATTTATTGTTTAATATTAATCTGTTTGTTTCACGTGAAACAAAGGTTCGCTATCGTCCTAAAAGGACTAATAGAACGTTTATATCGCTAGGAGATATACCCGGTATTCTGCTTGCTTGTGCAAGAGTTTCTGGATCTATCTTTTTTAATTTTTGTCTTGCTTCAGTCGATAGAGATTGTAATAACTCATAGTCAAATCTTCCTTTAATTTTAATCGATTCAAGGCGCTGAATTTTATCTGCTATAATTTTTTCTCTCTCTATATATCCTTTATATTTCATCAAAACTTCAGCAGCTTCAATTATCTCATCTCTCTTTTGATCAATAGATTCAATAATATTTTTGAATGAATCGATATGTGGAGCTATATTCTCTATTGTAATTTGGGGCCTGTTAAGAAGCTCAATTAGTTTGCATCCTTGTGAGAGTGGAGTAGTACCTATGCTCTCCAATGCATTGTTAATTAAATCCGGCTTAATTGAGAATTTCTTTGCAAAATTTACGATTTTATCAATCTCTTCTCTCTTCTTACAAAACGCATCGTATCTATCTTGTTTGACTAGGCCAAGCTTGTATGCTCTTTCTGTAAGTCGTGCATCTGCATCATCCTGCCTTAAAAGAATTCTATATTCAGCACGTGAAGTAAACATACGATATGGCTCGTCAACTCCTTTAGTCACCAAGTCATCGATTAATACACCAATATATGCTTCATCTCTTCCAAGAATGAATGGTTCTCCGCCATGGCAGTTTATGTGTGCATTAATACCTGCAATTATACCTTGACCTCCTGCTTCTTCGTATCCGGTGGTACCATTAACCTGTCCTGCAAAGAACAGATTCTTTATAATTTTAGATTCCAACGAATGCTTAAGTTGGGTAGGATCAAAATAGTCATACTCTATAGCGTATCCTGGGCGATATATAACTATATCCTTGAAAGCAGGGACTTTTTGCAATGCCGCAAGCTGGATATCCATAGGCAGTGATGAAGAGAAACCATTAAGGTACAACTCGCGTGTATCTTCTCCTTCAGGCTCCAAAAACAGCTGATGTTGCCCTTTATCTGGGAAAGTTACAATCTTCGTCTCAATACTTGGACAGTAACGAGGACCGATACTTTGTATTTGCCCGTTGAAAAGAGGAGAATCGGGTAGACCTTTTCTCAGAATATCATGGACTTCATTGTTAGTATAGGTTGTCCAGCAAGGAAGCTGCTTAAGTTGGCGTGGCTTGCTTATAAAAGAGAAACTATGGAAATCATTCTCTCCATCTTGTGTCTCCATCATGTCAAAATGCACGCTTCTTCCGTCTATTCTCACCGGGGTACCGGTTTTCATCCTTCCGTTAGTTATGCCATGTCTTGTTATAGACTCTGTAAGATGATATGATGCAGGTTCTGCACATCTTCCACCTTCAAGCATCTTATGACCGATATGCATTAGTCCGTTGAGGAAAGTTCCAGCAGTAAGGACTACACATTTAGCATAGAATGTAACTCCCCAACAGGTAGTAAGTCCTATAATCTCGCCATTTTCAACGAGTATTTCCTCAACTGTATCTTGCCATATATCTAGGTTAGGAGTGTTCTCGAGAATATATCTCCACTCCCAAATAAATTTTCCTCTATCACATTGCGCTCTTGGGCTCCACATAGCAGGTCCTTTAGAGCGGTTCAACATCCTGAATTGTATGGCGGTCTTGTCAGTAACTAGTCCCATGTATCCACCGAGAGCATCAATTTCTCGAACAATCTGTCCTTTAGCTATGCCCCCGACAGCTGGATTACAACTCATCTGACCTATTTTATTCATATCCATAGTAATCAGACAGGTCTTTGAACCTAGATTAGCAGCTGCCGCTGCAGCTTCACATCCGGCATGTCCTGCGCCAATAACTATGACGTCATATTTAAATTCCATAATTATAAAATTTATCCTCGGATTTTATTCAGCAATTCCAATGCTTTATTCTCTTCATTCTCCATAATCTCTCTCTCACCAGGAGCCTTGTCGTTGATTCCGCATAGATGGAGAATTCCATGTATGATAACTCTATCCAACTCTCTCTCATAAGAAACCCCAAGCATCTCTGAGTTACTCCTTACTGTTTCAAGACTAATAACAAGATCTCCCGAGATTACATCACCACGGCAGTAATCAAAAGTTATTATATCTGTATAGTAATCGTGCTGGAGATATTCTCGATTTACCTCAAGTATTTTATTGTCGGAGCAAAATATATATGCTATTTTGCCACATCTTTTTTGATATGTAGAAGCCACTTGCTTTACCCATTCGGATACTATTGCTTCATTAATAAGAGGCATTTCTATATCATCTGTCTGAAAAATTATCATTATTACATATCATTTTTGATTTCGGCCACAAAGTTACTTAAAACACTTGAAGTTGAGTATAATAAATGAAAATGTCTTTTTAAAAAAGATAATATTTTTATAGAAGTTTTTATCCGAAGAATAGGTAACAGATTAATATAGCAGCTATTACTCCGGCAAGGTCAGCAATTAGTCCTGCTGATACAGCATGTCTAGTTTTAGATATTCCTACGCTGCCAAAGTAAACAGCCAGAATATAGAATGTAGTATCTGTAGAGCCCTGGAAGATACAAGAGAGTCTGCCAACAAATGAGTCGGCTCCATAACTGCTCATGGCATCTACCATTAATCCTCTTGCACCGCTTCCACTTAATGGCTTCATCAATGCTGTTGGTAGGGCACCAGCAAAATCGTTTTTTACACCAAAAAAATGAATAGTATCCGAAACAGCTGTTATTATATAGTCCATAGCTCCTGAAGCGCGGAAAACTCCAATTCCGACTAAAATAGCTATCAGGTATGGTATAATCCTTACTGCAGTTGTGAATCCTTCCTTAGCTCCTTCAATAAAGGTGTCGTACACATTTATCTTCTTTCTTATTCCTGCAAATATGAATCCTATTATTATAACGAACAAGATTACATTTGCTGAGGTTGTGCTTAAAACATCGATCTGCGCTTTAGATATAGTTGTGAAGAAATAGATCAGTGAGGCAACGCCAAGGCTAAGAAATCCTAGGCAGAGCATTATTGTCCTATTAAAAAGGTTTATTTTCTGATATATGCTTACTGCGATAATTCCGGCTAGTGTTGAGAAGAAAGTGGCCAATAGGATAGGCACAAAAACATCAGTAGGTTGTGCTGCTCCTAATTGTGCTCTGTAGACCATTATACTTATTGGAACAATTGTCAAACCTGATGTATTTAGAACTAAGAACATAATCATAGGATTACTAGCAGTATCTTTCTTTGGATTAAGCTCTTGAAGTCCCTCCATCGCTTTCAGACCTAAAGGGGTAGCTGCATTGTCGAGCCCAAGCATGTTTGCGGCAATATTCATAAAGATACTTCCTGTAACTGGATGTCCCTTAGGTATATCTGGGAAAAGTTTACAGAATAGTGGTGAGAGAATGCGTGCAAAAAAGTTTATCACTCCACCTTTCTCACCAATTTTCATTATTCCTAACCATAACGACAATACTCCTGTAAGGCCTAAAGAGATTTCGAACGCATCTTTAGATGATGAAAAGGTTGAGTTAATTATATCTGGAAAAACTTGTGTGTCGCCCAGGATTATTAGTTTAACTAGTGCAATGACAAATGCTATAGCGAAGAAAGCAATCCAAATATAATTCAATACCATTTTATCTTTTTCTTTTGTTGAGTTACAAAAATATAGCTTTTCTTTTTATTATAATTAAGATATTGATAATTTTGGGAAACGAAACCTAATAATAATATGAAAATCAAATTTTTATATCCTTTATCACTGCTATTACTATTCCCATTTTGTAATGTTCTAGCTCAGAATTTAGCAAACAAAGTATATAATCTTGATAAGTGGAAGTTCGCAAAAAATGTGCCTGAGATGTGGACTGATGTAACCGTACCTCACTCATGCAATGCTATTGACGGCCGTTCGGCAAGCTATTTCCGTGGTAAAAGTTATTATAAGAAAATTATTGATGTTACTCCGGAGATGATGAACAGCAACCTCTATTTACTTTTCGAAGGAGCAGCTCAGGCAGCTAAAGTTAGCATTAATGGAAAGCAGGTAGCATATCATAAAGGAGGTTATACTCCATTCGTTATCTCTTTTAATGATAAACTTAAAACAGGAAGTAATGAAGTTATTGTGGAGTGTGATAATGGTTTAGATGCTAATCTTATCCCTGTTCATTCGGACTTCAATAAGAATAATGGTCTCCATAATCCGGTCTATCTGCTGGATATGGGAAAGGTCTATTTTTCTCCACTTTATTATGGCCTTTACCGTATGCATGTATCTACTCCTGTTGTAGATAGGAAAAAGGCCGAAACAACTGTTGAGACGCTGATTCAGAACTCATCTTCTCTGAAGAAAAGCCTTACAGTTAAACTCTCTTTGAAGAACAGCGATGGAGATATATGTTATAAAGAGAATAGAAAGGTCGTGGTACTACCTTCGGATAGTATACTCTTTAAGAGAAACTTTACAATTAAAAATCCTCATCTATGGGATGGCGTAGATGATCCATACCTATATGATCTCTCTATAGTAATATCTGATAGTGATGGAAAAGTTCTTGATAATATCTCGACAAAGTAGGGTATAGGTTCTACTCTATGGATAAGGATAAAGGTTTCTTTCTTAACGGTAGACTATACCCGTTGAGAGGTGTTGCCATGCATCAGGATTGGGATAATAAGGCTTCTGCTCTTACAAAAGAGGATTTTGATACAGACTATGGATTTGTGAAAGAAATAGGATGTAACTTCCTACGTCTGGCACATTATCCTCATAATGACTATGCATTTCGTAAATGTGACGAACTTGGTATAATTGTTCAGACAGAAATCCCTTGGGTTAATGTCTGCGGTGTGAAGGCTGACAAAAGCTATTTTGAGAACATACACCAACAGATGAAAGAGATGATTTCAAACCTATACAACCACCCAAGTATTGTTATGTGGGGTATGTGGAATGAAATTGACTCATGGGGTAATGATAATAGATTCCAAGGAAGTCTTGACGCTGATAGAGCAGTTAAAGAGACAGATTTACTATATGATTATGCTAAGAAACTTGATCCTTATCGTAGCGTTGGCATGACTGATGACTCCAATTATATGCGTCCTGGATATAATACTCTTAAAGGAGATTTCTACTCTGAAAACAGGTATAATGGATGGTATTATGGAAAGATGGAGGAATTCGAAAAAGATATGAGGAGTAATCATGAAAAGATGGGAGTTGTAAATGTGTCCGAATATGGAGTCGGTATAAATCCTTTCTGCCATACTTTAGATCCAATGAAGACAACAAAGTTGGGCATGGGAGGTAACAGACATGACGAGGAGTTCGGTAACCTATTCCATGAAACATATTGGCGTCAAATTATTAAAATGCCTTTCCTTAACTTTACATCCGTATGGGTTTTCTTCGATTTTCCTGTTGCAGATCGTCTAGAGGGCTATATGGACACTTCTGATGGAGAAACTTTTACAGAGAGTGAGTTTAGGAAATTTACTAATGATAAAGGTCTGGTTACACGAGATAGAAAGGTAAAAAAAGATGTATTTTACTTCTATAAATCTTTATGGAATGAAAAAGTTCCTACTGTTTATATAACAAGTCGTCGCTTTACAAAACGTCTTGCAGATGAGCCATTAAATATTAAGGTTTATAGTAATGCTAAAAAGCTTACACTATATCAAAATGGGAAAGAGGTGGAGACAATGACTGGCTCTGGTGAGGATACAGGAGTTGTATGGAATTTCAAACCTATTTCATTCAAGTCTGATAGTGATACATTTAAGGTTGTTGACGACAATGGTGTTGAAGATTCCGTTGTCTTCAGCCGATAATTCATAAAGAGGAATAGTGATATATTGAATAGCCCTGGATTAGTTATTTAGTCTTAGGGCTATTCTTAAATTGATACTTTACAAAATTATTAATTTAAGAATTGAGAAACAGGCTTTTTAATAATATTGAAAATCCAAAAGTAAAGAATGAGTATTTTACAAAAAAACTTTATCTTTACATCAAATTTTTATTAATCAGAGGATGGCTGTAGTTATAAAAAAGGTCAGCAACAAGAAAGACCTTAAGACTTTTATACGTTTCAATTACGAGTTGTACAAGAACAATCCCTATTCTGTTCCAGATTTGTATGACGATATGCTTAATACCTATAATACTAAGAAAAATGCGGCTTTTGAATTTTGTGAAGCTGACTATTTCTTGGCATATAAGGATGGCAAATTAGTAGGCCGCGTTGCCGCTATTATAAACAATCGTGCTAATGAAACATGGAACAAGAAAGATGTCCGGTTTGGTTGGATAGACTTTGTCGACGACCTAGAAGTTTCAAAAGCTTTGCTCGATGCCGTAGCAGACTGGGGGCGTGAAAAGGGTATGGAAAGCATGATTGGACCTCTTGGATTTACTGATATGGACGCCGAAGGTATGTTGATTGAAGGTTTTGATCAGCTTAGCACAATGGCAACTATATATAACTATCCTTATTATCCCGAGCACATGGTAAAGCTGGGATTCGAGAAAGATGCCGACTGGGTAGAGTTTAAATTGACTGTTCCCGATAGACTTCCTGACAAATATATACGTATCTCGCAGCTTATTCTTCAGAAATATAAGCTTAAGATAAAGAAGCTAAAGAACCGCAAGGAGATAAAGCAAGGCAAATATGGCCAAAAGATATTCGATTTGATAAACGAGGCATACGCACTCCTTTACGGGTACTCAAAGATGACTCAAGGACAGATTGACCAATATGTGAAGATGTATCTTGGGATTCTTGATTTAAGGATGATAAGCCTTGTTGAGGATGAGAATGGAGAGTTGATAGCATGTGGTATATCAATGGCTTCACTTTCTAAGGCTCTTCAGAAAGGAAAAGGACGATTGTTGCCTTTTGGATGGTACTATCTTTTGAAAAGCTTGTTCATTAAGCGACCTAAAGTGCTTGATCTGCTGCTGGTTGCCGTAAAACCGGAATATCAAAGTAAAGGTGTCAACTCATTAATATTCTGCGATCTTATCTCTACATATCAGAAGATGGGATTCGAATATGGAGAGTCGAATCCTGAACTTGAAGATAACAAGAAGGTACAGGCCCAATGGGACTCATTTGAAGCCGTACAGCACAAACGCCGTCGTGCATTTAAAAAAGCTATTTAATTTATTAAGATGTGATGATTGAAGAAAACGATTTACTGATAACGACCGCTCAAGTGGAATATACTGATGAAAATATCCGCCACTTGAGTGATATGGAGCATGTACGTACCCGACCAGGTATGTATATCGGAAAGTTGGGTGACGGATCACATCCTGAAGATGGTATATATGTATTGCTTAAAGAGGTTATCGATAACAGTATCGATGAGTTCAAGATGCAATCAGGAAAAAGAATAGAGATTGAGATAGAAGATAATCTCATGGTATCTATCCGTGACTATGGTAGAGGTATCCCTCAAGGTAAACTTATTGAAGCTGTTAGTGTACTAAACACAGGAGGTAAATACGATAGTAAGGCCTTCAAAAAGAGTGTTGGACTTAATGGTGTTGGTATAAAAGCTGTAAATGCGCTTAGCTCTAGATTTGAGGTAAGAAGTTATCGTGATGGAAAAGTCAGAATTGCTGATTTTGTTAAAGGTGAACTCCGTTCCGATAGGCAGAAGATACTGAAGAACTCAATGGTACTTTTATCTTTTTTGAACCAGATAATACGCTTTTCTTGAACTATAGTTTCAGAGCAGAGTTCATAGAGACTATGCTTCGAAATTATACCTATCTGAATACAGGATTGGCGATTATCTTTAATGGGCAGCGTATTATTTCAAGAAATGGTCTCGTCGATCTCCTCAATGATAATATGACCTCTACTGGTCTTTATCCTATAATACACCTCAAAGGCGAGGATATTGAGATTGCCTTCACTCATACCAGCCAGTATGGAGAGGAATATTATTCCTTTGTTAATGGTCAGCATACTACTCAGGGTGGTACCCACCAGAGTGCTTTCAAGGAGCATATTGCAAGGACTATCAAGGAATATTTCAATAAAAACTTCGACTATTCAGATATACGTAACGGACTTGTTGCTGCAGTAGCGATAAATGTTGAAGAGCCTCTTTTTGAGAGCCAGACCAAGATTAAGCTAGGTTCTGCAAATATGTACCCTGGCGGCCCAAGTGTCAATAAATTCGTTGGAGACTTTGTAAAGACTGAGGTAGATAACTATCTCCATAAGAATACCGATATTGCCGATGTAATGTTGCAGAAGATACAGGAGTCGGAAAAGGAGAGGAAGGCTATTGCAGGTGTTACAAAACTGGCTCGTGAGAGAGCAAAGAAGGCAAATCTGCATAACCGTAAACTACGTGACTGCCGTTTCCATCTTAGCGATGTAAAGGGAGAAAAGCAGGAAGATAGCTGTATTTTCATAACCGAGGGTGATTCTGCGAGTGGCTCAATAACAAAGAGCCGTGATGTTAATACTCAAGCAGTATTCTCCTTACGAGGAAAACCACTTAACTCTTTCGGGCTTACAAAGAAAGTTGTATACGAGAATGAAGAGTTTAATCTTCTTCAAGCTGCCCTAAATATTGAGGATGGCATGGAAGGGTTGAGATATAATAAGGTTATTGTTGCTACCGATGCCGATGTAGATGGTATGCATATACGTCTGCTTCTGATAACATTCTTCCTTCAGTTCTTCCCGGATTTGATTAAGAAAGGACATGTCTATATACTTCAGACTCCGCTCTTCCGTGTTCGTAACAGGAAGAAAGGTGTTTATGAGACAATATATTGCTATTCAGACGATGAGAGATTGGCTGCTATAGAGAAACTGCAACCAAATCCAGAAATAACCCGATTCAAGGGCCTTGGTGAGATCTCTCCCGATGAGTTTAAACATTTCATTGGAAAAGATATGCGTCTTGATAAGGTGTCATTGAGAAAAACTGACTTAGTAAAGGAACTTCTTGAATTCTATATGGGAAAGAACACTATGGAACGTCAGAATTTTATTATTGATAATCTTGTTGTAGAAGAGGATATTTTGAAAGATATTGAAAATAAATAGGATTAAATGAGAAGAGCTATATTCCCAGGTACATTCGACCCTTTTACTATAGGTCATTACTCTGTAGTAGAGCGAACGCTTACATTCATGGACGAGATAATTATCGGGATAGGTAAAAATGAAAACAAGAAGACTTTCTTCCCTCTTAATAAGAGACTTGAGATGATTCGTGAACTTTATAAAGATGACCCAAGGATAAAGGTTGAGGCATATAGCGAACTAACAGTCGACTTTGCTATTAAACACGATGCTAAGTTCATAGTTCGAGGAATACGTACTGTTCATGATTTTGAGTATGAAGAGACAATAGCCGATATAAATAGAAAATTATCAGGCGTTGAAACTATACTTCTCTTTACTGAGCCGGAGCTTACTTCTGTAAGTTCAACTATTGTAAGAGAACTGTTACATTTTGGTAAAGATGTTTCTCCATTTTTACCTAGGAATATGAAAATAGACTGATTATGAGATATTTTAAATATATTATTGCAGGTCTGTGTACCTGCTTTTTTTCTATAAGCGCAGAGGCACAGCAGTCATCTCCTTTTTCTGCTTCTCCATCACGTAAGCTGCAAATTGCAGAGTTTGCAATATCAAATCTATATGTTGACCAAGTAGATGAAGATAAACTTGTTGAAACAGCTATAGTGAAGATGCTCGAACAGCTTGACCCTCATTCTACATACTCAAATTCTGAAGAGGTTAAGAAATTGAATGAGCCGTTGAAAGGGAACTTCGATGGTATAGGAGTACAGTTTAATATGTCCGAAGACACTCTTCTTATCATACAGACAGTATCCGGCGGCCCTTCTCAGAAGGCTGGGATAATAGCAGGCGACAGGATAATAATGGTTAACGATACCACCATTGCAGGTGTAAAGATGAGCACCGAGGATATTATGAGTCGTCTTCGTGGTCCTAAAGGCTCAAAGGTGAATCTTAAAATACTTCGTCGTGGAGTTAAAGAGCTTCTTCCTTTTGTAATTAAAAGAGATAAGATACCTGTTTACAGTGTCGATGCTTCTTATATGATTGATAATAAGATTGGATATATCAAGATAGACAGATTTGGTGCAACTACTCATGATGAGTTCAAAAAATCACTCACTGAACTGCAAAAGAGGGGGATGAAAGACCTTATAATAGACCTTCAAGGTAATGGAGGAGGCTACTTGGATGCGGCAATTAATATAGCAAATGAACTTCTTGATAAGAAGGAACTCATAGTTTATACAGAGGGAAAGAAAAGTAATAGGAGTGAGTTCTTTGCAAAGGGAGACGGCATGTTCAAAAATGGCAAGCTAATAGTTCTTGTCGATGAGTTTTCTGCCTCAGCTAGCGAGATTGTAACAGGTGCCATACAGGATTGGGATAGAGGACTTGTTGTTGGGCGACGTTCTTTTGGTAAAGGACTTGTGCAACGCCCTATTGATCTTCCGGATGGCTCAATGATTAGGCTGACAGTTGCCCGATATTATACTCCTGCAGGAAGGTCTATACAGAAGCCTTACGAGAGCATAGAGAAATATAATAAGGATATAATAGACAGATATAACAAAGGCGAGATGATTAGTGCCGACAGCATTCATTTCCCTGATTCATTGAAATACGCTACTCAGAAACTTAAAAGAGTCGTTTATGGAGGAGGAGGTATCATGCCCGACTACTTTGTTCCAATTGATACAACAAAGTATACTAAGTATCATCGTGACCTGAGTAATAAAGGGGTAATTATGAGCTTTCATTATAAATATATTGATGCCAATAGAAAAGCCCTTAAAAAGATGTATGGCGATTTCGACCTATATAATAAGAAATTTGAGGTTACTCCTGCAATGCTGACATCATTGGTTGATGAGGGTAAGAAGGCAAATGTAGAGTTGAATGAGAAAGAGTATACTGAATCTTTGCCGCTTCTTAAACTACAACTTAAAGCATTAATAGCTCGTGACCTTTGGGACATGAATGAATATTATCATGTGATAAACCAGACCAACGAGAGTGTAAGTAAAGCTATAGAACTTATGAAAGCTCCGAATTTTGATGAACTTTTTATGAAAAAGAAAAAGTAGCTCTATTTTATATAACCTCCAAAAGATAACTGTACCCCAAAAGTTTGATACAAAACTTTTGGGGTATCTTATTTTTTATTGTCTCCTTATGACATTTCTATTCTTTCCTTATGACATCTTTATTCTCTCTCCTCATGAAATTTTTATTTTCCCTTCATGAAGATTTTTTAGTTTTCAGATAGCATTTCACTTCATGGAAATTTTACACTTAATATAGCTGTTGACCATGAGACCTTATCAGGTATATAAAAAACCTTTTAGAGTTCTATATTTACGGGTAATCCCGAAGGGGTTGAAAAAAATTAAATTATTAGCTGTTTTTATCGTCTCTTAAAGTGATATAAATATGCTCAATAGAATAATAAAAGTAATTTTATGACAGTATAAGCTGTGATAAAATTACTTTTTGCTTTAGCATTGTTTTATTTATATCTTTTTGTTTTGTCTGAAAAAGTTTCAAGATAGGAATCAGATAGCTTAAAAACAGATCCTGTCAAGATTATTCATCGAAAAGAACTTTATTAAGCCATCTGTTAGCATAGATATTTAAAAAACCACACCCAACTCCTATAACAGCTCCGGTAATTACATCACTTGGATAGTGAACTCCCTGATTCATCCTTGCGATACCTACACTTGTTGCCCAAATTGCAGATGGAGCAATTACATACCATTTAGGATAGGTTATGCTTAAAGATGTTGCAAGTGAGAACGCTGCAGCAGTATGACTGGATGGAAAAGATGAACTCTTTATTCCTGAAGCCCCATATGGGGTAATCTTGTTTGGGTATTTTAGGAATGGACGTTCTCTGTCCACTATCTCTTTAGTAACATAGCTAATTCCTACTGCTTCTATAACGGAAGTGCCAATATATATAGCCTTTTTCAAAAGAGGTTTGTCTTTCTCAATCAATGCATATATTCCCATGGCAGAGGGTAGCCCAATAGTAATTATAGGCGTTGTATTCGATATGACCTTACTTGCACCGTGGATCTCCCATTCATTTATTTTATTAAGTGTATTAATATCCCAGTTCTGTGCGTTGCATTTAAATGAGGTTATAAGCAACAGTGTTAATAAGATTGATACTTTTTTGATCATATACTATATTTTGTGCAAATGTAATTAATATTGATTTTATCATGGTAAATAAAATTGAATTAATGGTCTTCAGTAGAATAATGTTTTAATCTTCATAAAAAGATATTAATTGCAAAATGCCTCTTATAATTAGTCATATAGTTACCATTAATCCATTGAAATTAATAAATGGTGATTATATTTGGGATCAATGATTTTGTATATATTCTGTTTTTAAATAAAAAGGTTTCCATTACGGAATTATTTCTTTAATATCTTGTATTATCGATTGTTTTGCTTTAATTTTGCCAACAAATAATCTTAATTTTCTGAGAAAATCAGTATAAACTATTAAATAATTTAAAATCAATCATTTATGTGGTTATGTAATTCATCTATTGGAAGGAAAGTGGTGATGAGTGTCACTGGTGTCGCCCTTATCCTGTTTTTGACGTTTCACATGGCGATGAATCTTGTTGCAATCTTCTCTGGAGAGGCGTACAACATGATTTGTGAGTTCTTGGGAGCTAACTGGTATGCGCTGGTAGCTACTGTAGGATTAGGAGCCTTGGTAGTAATTCATATAGTGTATGCTTTCTGGCTCACTATGCAAAACCGTGCAGCTCGTGGCACAGAACGTTACGCTGTAAATGAGAAACCTAAAAACGTAGAGTGGGCTTCTCAGAACATGCTTGCTTTGGGTATAGTGATCCTTCTTGGATTAGGATTGCACCTCTTTAATTTCTGGGCAAAAATGCAGTTACCAGAGGTATTGCATATGTTGGGTATCAATGTAGATACAACATACGTTGCAGACGGTGTTTATCACATTCAGAATACTTTCGGTTGCCCTGTTTATTCAGTTCTTTATATAGTTTGGTTGGCAGCTTTGTGGTTCCACTTGACTCATGGTTTCTGGAGTGCATTGCAGACTTTGGGATGGAACAACAAAATCTGGTTTGAACGTTGGAAAATGATTGGTAACATCTATTCTACATTAGTTGTATTAGGTTTTGTTGCTGTAGTAGTTTATTACGCTTTGTGCGGTTCTTACTGCTAAAATTCGAATTATAAATTAAAATAGTAAAAATATTATGGCTAATATAGATTCTAAAATTCCTGAAGGCCTTTTGGCTGAAAAATGGACCAATTATAAAGCTCATCAGAAATTGGTAAATCCTGCTAACAAGCGTCGTCTTGACGTTATCGTTGTAGGTACAGGTCTTGCTGGTGCTTCTGCAGCTGCATCACTTGGTGCTTTAGGTTTCAAAGTATTGAACTTCTGTATTCAAGATTCACCTCGTCGTGCTCACTCTATCGCAGCACAGGGTGGTATCAATGCAGCAAAGAATTATCAGAACGATGGTGACTCTGTTTACCGTCTTTTCTACGATACAATTAAGGGTGGTGACTACCGTTCACGCGAGTCTAACGTTTATCGTCTTGCTGAGGTATCAAACTCTATTATCGACCAGTGCGTAGCTCAGGGTGTTCCTTTCGCTCGCGAATATGGTGGTTTACTTGACAACCGTTCTTTCGGTGGTGCTCAGGTATCCCGTACATTCTATGCCCGTGGTCAAACCGGACAGCAGCTTCTTCTTGGAGCATATTCAGCTCTTAGCCGTGAGGTACAACGTGGTAACGTAAAACTATATACTCGTTATGAGATGCTCAACATTGTAATTATAGAGGGTCGTGCTCGTGGTATTATTGCACGTAATCTTGTTACAGGAGCTGTCGAACGTTTCTCTGCTCATGCAGTTGTTATCGGTACTGGTGGTTATGGAAATACATATTTCCTTTCAACAAATGCAATGGGCTCAAATGGTTCTGCTGCAATGCAGATTTACCGTAAAGGAGCATACTTTGCTAACCCATGTTTTGCTCAGATTCACCCAACATGTATTCCTGTCCACGGTGACAAACAGTCTAAGCTTACTCTTATGTCTGAATCTCTTCGTAACGATGGACGTATCTGGGTTCCTAAGAAGATTGAAGATTCTAAGGCTCTTCAGGAAGGTACAAAGAAAGCTAATGATATTCCAGACGAAGATCGTGATTTCTACTTGGAACGTCGTTACCCAGCATTTGGTAACCTTGTTCCACGTGACGTTGCTTCACGTGCAGCAAAAGAGCGTTGTGATGCCGGTTTCGGTGTAAACAACACAGGTCTTGCAGTATTCCTTGACTTCAAATATGCAATAGAACGTCTTGGTGAGGATGTTGTTCGTGCTCGTTATGGTAACCTCTTCGATATGTATGAAGAGATCACAGATGAGAATCCATATAAGACTCCAATGATGATATTCCCAGCTATCCACTATACAATGGGTGGTATTTGGGTTGACTACGAACTTATGACTTCAATTAAAGGTTGCTATGCAATCGGTGAGGCTAACTTCTCTGACCACGGTGCTAACCGCTTAGGTGCTTCTGCTCTTATGCAGGGTCTTGCTGATGGTTACTTCGTATTGCCATATACAATTCAGAACTACTTGTCTGACCAGATTCAGGTTCCTCGTTTCTCTACAGACCTTCCTGAGTTTGCAGAGGCTGAGAAAGAGGTTTCTGATAAGATCAACAAACTTATGAATATCAAGGGTTCTCGTTCTGTAGACTCTATTCATAAAGAGTTGGGACACATAATGTGGAACTTCGTTGGTATGGGACGTACTAAAGAATCTTTGGAGACAGCACTTGTTAAACTTAAAGAGGTTGAGAAGTTGTTCTGGACAGAACTTCGTATACCAGGTGAGGCAAATACTCTTAATGTTGAACTTGAAAAAGCATTACGCCTTTCCGACTTTATTGAGATTGGTAAGTTGATGGCTTACGATGGTCTTAACCGTGAAGAGTCTTGTGGTGGTCACTTCCGTGAAGAACATCAGACTCCAGAAGGTGAGGCTCTTCGTCACGATGACAAGTTCTCTTATGTAGCTTGTTGGAAATTTATGGGTGAAGGACAGGCTCCTGAACTTATAAAAGAAGATTTGAACTATGAATTTACAAAGGTTCAGACACGTAATTATAAGTCTTAATTATTAATTGAAAGAAAAATGGATAAAAATATAAGTTTCACATTAAAAGTATGGCGTCAAAGAGGTCCTAAAGAGAAAGGCCATTTTGATTCATTCCAAATGAAAGATATTCCAGGAGATACTTCATTCCTGGAAATGATGGATATCTTGAACGAACAGCTTGTTGAAGAGGGCAAAGAACCAATTGTATTTGACCATGACTGTCGTGAGGGTATTTGTGGTATGTGTTCAATGTATATCAATGGACACCCACATGGACCAGCAACAGCTGTAACAACTTGCCAGATCTATATGCGCCGTTTCAATGATGGTGATACAATCACTGTTGAACCATGGCGTTCTGCCGGTTTCCCTGTAATCCGTGACCTTATGGTAGACCGTGGTGCTTACGATAAGATTATGCAGGCTGGTGGTTATGTTTCTATCAACACAGGTGGTATTCCTGATGCAAATGCAATTCCTATTGCAAAGAAGGATGCAGATGAAGCTATGGATGCTGCTGCATGTATCGGATGCGGTGCTTGTGTAGCTGCTTGTAAGAATGGTTCTGCTATGCTTTTCGTTTCAGCAAAAGTTAGCCAGCTTGCTATCCTTCCACAAGGAAAGGTTGAGGCTGCTCGTCGTGCTAAAGCTATGTTGAGCAAGATGGACGAACTTGGTTTCGGTAACTGTACTAACACACGTGCATGCGAGGCTGAGTGTCCAAAATGTGTTTCAATTAGCAACATCGCTCGTTTGAACCGTGAGTTCATTTCAGCAAAGCTTAAAGATTAATACTGTTTACAGTTAAATCATATAACTAGCCCCGGTATAATTTACCGGGGCTTTTTTGCTATGTTATGCAATTGTTGAAATCTATTTTGGCTACTTAAAAAAGAGATCACCCTCTTCTATAATTGTTTACCGCTTGAATATATTTCTCTAAAGTAATGCTCTTCTTAATCTCTTTTCCTCTTTTCTTATCAATATTGGGTATGATATACTCCCAAAAACATTTCATCTTGTTGAGTATCTGACTATCTCCTTGGAGTCTATTGCTATAGATATTAAAAATATCGTCGTGCATTCGCACGATCTTATCTACACTCTCTTCTACGTGTGATGCACGGTCTTTATAATCAGCAGCTAACCACGGTTTACCTAGCAATCCTCTTCCAATCATAATACCAGAGAGTGAGGGATATTTCTCCTCTATTGAGGAAATATCAGCAACCTCTAAAATGTTCCCATTGTATACAAGATTGTGTTTGCACTCATTCATGAATGCCTCGAAATTGTCTATATCTATATCTCCTTTATACTGTTGTTTCCCCGTCCTTGGATGAATGGTTATCATTTTAAGTTTAGTCTCATTTAAAATAGGCAACACCTCTCTCCATTCATCGTTTTTCTCAGCGCCCAGTCTCATCTTTACAGAGAACTCTATCTCGGGATATTTCTCAGCCTCAGCCATTATCTCCTCTACCTCTTTTGGGTAGGGCAATATACCGCAGCCTTTATGGCGCTTGGAAATCATAGGAAAAGGGCATCCAAAGTTTATATCTATCCATCTGTAACCTCTTTCAACAACTATATCAGTCAATATTCTGAACTCCTCTTTCTGTGATGCTAAAATTTGTGGCACCAAACATCTTACACTGTTATTTTCAGGATCTATGTCTCTTAAGTCTTTATTTCTGACAGGTAATTTATCCTCAGCACTCTTCTCTAAACGTATGAAAGGAGCAAAATAAGCATCTATGCCACCGCAATATTTTTCGTGTGCGTTTCTCCAAGGAGCCTCTGTAAAACCTTGTAAAGGAGCTGAGTAAATTTTCATATTAATTATTTTTTTGCAAAAGAAATCATTTTTCTTATATCTTTGTTTAATGGAAAAGTATATTTATCAATTAACGATGAAAGTTCGCGATTATGAATGCGACCTTCAAGGCATTGTAAATAATGCTAATTACCAGCATTATATAGAGCATACGCGTCATGAATTCCTTGAATCGGCAGGACTTAGTTTTGCTAAACTTCATGATGAAGGAGTTGACCCTGTAGTTGCTCGTATTTCTATGGCATTTAAGACCCCTTTGAGAAGTGGCGATGAATTCATTTCTAAGCTATATCTTAAGAAAGAGGGAATAAAGTATGTATTCTACCAAGATATATTCAGACTAAGTGATATGAAGCCTGTAATGAAGGCTACAGTCGAGACGGTATGTGTAGTTAATGGTAAGCTATCATCAACATCTATATTTGATGATGTCTTTTCTCCATATCTGAAATAAAATCAAAATAATAATGGGAGATGAGGAACTATACTCTATTGCTTTGACAAAAATTAAAGGGATAGGGAATATTGGTGCATATAATCTAATAAAGAGTCTTGGAAGCGCAAAAGCTGTGTTTGATAATAGACTTAATATTTCGGATGTACTTGGGGTATCCTCAAAACATTTAGAGGAGGCCTTAAACTCTCATGAAGCTCTCAAAATTGCAGAGAATGAGATTAATTTTATTGAAAAGAATAAGATTTCTTGTCTCACATTAAAGAGTGAAAACTATCCTTCCAGGCTAAGAAAATGTGATGATGCTCCTATTGTCCTTTTTTACCGGGGGAATTGCGATCTAAACTCGCTACACATGATAAGTGTGGTAGGTACCAGGAATATCTCTTCATATGGAAATGTTATTTGTACACGATTTGTCGAAGAGTTGTCTGAAATGGTTCCCGATTGCGTAATTGTAAGTGGTTTAGCATATGGTGTAGATATACTTGCACATAGAAAAGCACTTCATCATGGACTACCGACAATAGCAGTTTTGGCACATGGCTTCGATAGGATTTATCCTTCAACGCATAGGAAGACTGCAATAGATATGATGAGTAACGGTGGACTCCTTACCGAATTTATAAGTGGAACTCGTCCTGAGAAGCATAATTTTATCAAGCGTAACAGGATTGTAGCCGGTATGAGTGATGCTGTAGTTATTATTCAGTCGGCTATAAAAGGTGGAGCTCTTATAACAGCAGATATTGCAGATAGCTATGGGTGTGAGTGTCTAGCCTTTCCTGGAGGTGTAAATGAGGAATATTCTAAAGGGTGTAACAAACTTATAAGGGATAACAAAGCTGTTCTGGTAACTTCTGCGGAGGATGTTGTGTCTAGTCTTGGTTGGGAGAAAAAAGAGGTTAAGAAGGAGGCTCAGGGAGAATTGTTTCCTGAGATTTCTGAAGAAGAGAGGATGGTAATCAATATACTTTTGAAAAATCCCGAAGGTATGCAGATTAATAAGATAGTAGTTGATGCAGATATGCCTGTCAACGTTATTAGTGCTATTCTTTTTGAACTTGAGATGAAAGGAGTAGTAATCTCTCTAGTAGGAGGTGTCTTTAAGCTGCTTTAATGATGTGTTTTCAGATAGAAATAACCTATCCTGCAGTATAAGCACTTTTTCTTGTCGCAATACTCTTTTTTGAGTTGTATTATTGCTTGAGAATCGGCAGCATTTTCAGCTTTTATGCCGCACTCTTCCCATATCCTTGTTATGTAGTTGTATTCAGGCTTTGTACTCTCCAATAGTGTTATAGCTCTTTCACAAAGAGTCTCATCGCCTCTGTGTTTCCCATATGAGTATAGTATAGGGACAATACTATTTATTATTATTAGGGATATTGATGACTTGCTGATGCTTTTGGGCACAGAGGTTGTCTCCTTTCCAAAGGAGAAATGATTGTTCCAATATTCAGAAGCACCGCAGCTGAATATTGAATATATCTTTTTAGTATCGTCAGCATCTATTATCCTAGAGAGCATTGATTGTACATTATGATATAGAACTGCCAGTTGAGATAAGCGTATGTATGGGAAATTATTTGGTCTCAGCCTTAAGAATCTCCACTTTGCAGCATCAATAGGAGTGAGCGAATATTTTGCTCGTAAAAAGTTGTACTCTCTTCTCAGCTCCGTATAATATCTGTCGCCTTGTTCCTCTTCCAGAAGGCCTGCCTGTCCGAAAAATAGAGCCTCTATCTGCTGTAGAGAGTCGTTCTGCTTCTGAATAACCTTTAAGGGTATTCTGTTTGCCCATAGTTCGAATGCATCTCCATTAAGTCCGAATCCGAAGTTACGTGCTATAGTTACAAATAAAGCTTCTTCCCAATTGTTATCTTTTCTTATTACTCGCTCCGATATAGCTTTGCTCTTCTGATTAAGCCTTTCAACATATAGTGAGTTGAGCCAGGAGTGTATCATCATTTTATCCAGGAATGGGATTATTTTAAAGCATGACGGATATTTACTGCTGTTTATGAGCTCATGAAAGTTGTCAATAATATGTTTAGGGCAATCAAGCTGGAGTTGCGGTATCTCTCTTCCCTCACTTGATAATGTCTTCCCATCTATACGACTAACGACATGCAGTATAACAGAGTCGTATGAGTGTTCTTTATCATGATGATGTTTATACCAATCAGATGTAGAATTGTGTATCTCTACATTTCCGACCCATAAAATTCCATCTATTTTGATTTTTGCATTAAAGAAATCAGGGCCGGCATCAGAGTTGTGCAGTCCTGGATCAATTATCTCCAGTTGTTGACCTTTTTCAGTTACAAGTCCATAAGGTGGATATAATTTGTACTTCCATGTGTAATGTAGAAGTTCTTCCATCGTTAACAAGGTGTAAATCTGTAACAAAAATAACTGTTTATATTGAAAATAGTTATCTTTGTAAACAAAAATAGATACAGAAAATATGAAAATTGCATTAATAGGTTATGGAAAAATGGGAAAAGAGATAGAAAAGATCGCTCTTTCTCGTGGTCATGAAATAGTAAGCATTATCGATATCAATAATCAGGAAGAATTTAATTCTGAAAGATTCAAGTCTGCCGATGTTGCGATAGAATTCACCAACCCTATGGTGGCCTATGATAACTATGTCAAGACATTCAATGCTGGAGTAAAACTTGTTTCTGGAAGTACAGGATGGATTGACAAGCATGGTGATGAGATAAAAAACTTATGTATAAATGGTGGAAAGACTCTTTTTTGGTCTTCAAACTTCAGTCTTGGTGTTGCAATTTTCTCTGCAGTAAATAAATATCTGGCGAAAATCATGAATAATTATCCTGGATATGATGTATCAATGGTTGAAACTCATCACATCCATAAACTTGATGCTCCAAGTGGTACTGCAATAACATTGGCAGAAGATATTATTTCTAACCTTACTCGTAAGGATAAATGGGTGATGGGTACATTGTTAGCACCAGACGGAACTTTAAGCGGTACGACAGAATGTAAGCCAGATGAGATAAGTGTTAGTTCTGTACGTCGTGATGAGGTTCCCGGTATACATACCATAACATATAATTCTGATTCTGATATGATATCTATAACTCACGATGCAAAGAATCGTAATGGACTAGCTTTTGGAGCAGTCTTGGCAGCTGAATATACTGCTGCTCATGAAGGATTTTTAGGTATGAATGATTTATTCCAATTCTAATTATGATAATAGCTGAAAGAAAACAATGGATTAAGTTCGGCATAATGCTTGCATTATGGCTTGCTTTTATTATTTGGCTTAAGAGCTGGTTAGGGCTGATAGTAGTCCCGTTTATATTTGATATATACATAACAAAGAAAATCCGTTGGACATGGTGGAGAAAATCTAAAAATCGTGCCTTCGTAGCTGTTATGAGTTGGGTTGATGCTATAGTTTTTTCACTGATAGCTGTATATTTTGTTAATGATTATTTCATCCAGAACTATGTCATACCAACATCATCACTTGAAAAATCTCTCTTAGTTGGTGATTACCTCTTTGTGAGCAAGATTAGTTATGGACCTCGTGTGCCTCAAACTCCTCTTCACATGCCGCTAACTCAGCATACATTGCCTATAGTTAATACCAAATCTTATTTGGAATACCTAAATGGGACTATAAGAGAGTAAAAGGTTTTGGAAACGTTAAACTTAATGATATTGTAGTATTTAATTTCCCTGCTGGTGATACTGTTGTAACCAGTCTCCCTGCAAATGATATTTACTCAATCTGCTATCAAGCCGGCAAGGGGATTTCAAATCCTATTAATATGGAGGGTATGGATGCAGCTCATGAACGTATCGTATTCGACTATTACTATAATCTTGGAAGGAAATATATTGATGAACATTCTCAGGATTATGGCAAAGTGATATATCGTCCTGTAGATCGCCGTGAGAACTATGTTAAGAGATGCGTAGGACTTCCTGGACAGACTCTTCAGGTTAAGAATAGAATTATTTATCTGGATGGAAAAGCAAATAAAGAGCCTGATAATGTTCAGTACCGTTATTTGGTTAAGGTAAATAGTGTTATCACTGATGATCTTGCTCATGATCTAGGTATTAGCCAAGAGGATTTGTCATATTTCTCACCTCAAGATATGACCTATAATATCCCGCTGACAAAGAAGGCTAAAGATGCTCTAGCTAAGCGCAAGGATATTGTTAAAAGCATTTCTGATTTTAATAATGATGATACAGAAGGTCTTTATCCACTAAACAAGGTCACAGGTTGGAGTGCCGACAACTATGGTCCTATATGGATACCTAAGAAAGGTAAAACAATCAATCTTACTCTAGATAATCTTCCTCTTTATGAAAGAGCTATTCACGCTTATGAAGGAAATAAGCTGGAGGTTAAGGATGGTAAAATATACATCAATGGTGTTCAGACAGGTAAGTATAAATTTAAGATGGACTACTATTGGATGATGGGAGATAATCGTCACAACTCAGCAGATTCAAGATATTGGGGATTTGTTCCTGAAGATCATATTGTAGGAAAACCAATATTTGTATGGATTTCTCTTGACCCTGATCGTAAATTATTCGATGGCAAGATTCGTTGGAATCGTATTTTTTCATTAGTCGATAATATAAAGTAGATTATGGATAATGAAGTTATCACGTCTACCTATATGGATTAAAGCTGCAATTATAGCCGCAATTACAGTACTTTTAGTAAATGTACTTGCGGTTACTCTTTGCACCGTTCCTTTTGATGGAATGGAGAACTCCATCTATAAGGGCGAGAAAATCCTTGTAAGCAGATGGAGCTATGGGCTTAGAGTACCTTTCTCTACTGAACGTATATTAAGTAAGAGAGCTAAGGTAGGAGATATCCTCCTCTTCAATAATCCAAGTCCATCCGATCCTTACAGAAGTGTTTGGAGAAGGGAGACTTTTATTGGCAGATGTGTAGGAACTCCTGGAGACACTTTGATGCTGGACAATGAGTACCTTGTTACAAACTATAAGAAGATTAGTCCTGACATGAAAATGCTCTATTCATATCTTCCTTCAGCCGAAGATACGTTAGTTGCATTAATTAAGCATCTGGGAATTAAGAATAACCAACTCGCCGGATATGGGGATAAGAGATTCATTCGTAGCTTCAGCGTATATGAGTATTATATTCTAAAGAAGTACTTACCAAAAGATTTTGTACTTGAACCTCTTGTAAAAGAGTTTAACAGGATTAACTCTGTTCACTCTTTTGTCATACCTGCTAAAGGCGTTAAAGTAGATGTATATCCTTGGAATGTAGCTCTAATGTGCAATACTATACTTCACCATGAGAAAAAGCCTGCCTATGTCCGTAATGACTCTCTTTTTGTCAATGGCAGATACTCAAAGAGTTATATATTTGAAGATGATTATTACTGGATAACATCAAATAACCCTCTGAATACCTGTGACTCCAGACTCTTTGGGTTTGTACCTCAGAGCCATCTTATTGGCAAAGCCGAGTATGTTGTGATGTCACCTGATAGAGGTAGACTGTTTAAAAAAGTAGAATGATGAAATCTGAAATATTGCTCTCCACGGCTTATCTAGCTCCCGTAGAATACTATACAAAGCTTCTTGCATATAAGAATATCTATGTTGAGAGATATGACAATTATATAAAACAGACATATAGGAATCGTTGTATAATTGCTGCAGCCGATGGCCCTTTGTCACTTACTATACCAACTGAGAAAGGTGAAACAGCTAAGCAATTGGTTAAGGATATCCGTATATCTGACCATGGAAACTGGCGCCATATGCATTGGAATGCTTTAGTCTCTGCATATAAGAATAGCCCATTCTTTGAATACTATGCAGATTATTTTGCTCCTTTCTACGAGAAGAAATACCCTTTCCTAATCGATTTTAACGATAAGATTTGCAATATGGTATGCTCGTTTATTGATATAGAGCCTGAGATATTGTATACAGATTCATATTCAATGAATGGTGATCAGATAGATGATTTCCGTGAAACCATTCATCCAAAACGTGATTTTTCAACATTCGACACTGATTTCATCCCTAAACCATATTATCAGGTCTTTAAGGATAGATTCGGTTTCCTGCCTAACCTAAGTATAGCTGATCTTCTTTTCAATATGGGTCCTGAAAGCCTAATAGTTTTAAGGGACAGTATAAGATAACGGAAACTTATACCATTATATGCTAAGGCATGCTTCATCTAGCATGCCTTTTTTTATAACACTTTTCCACTCTTTCTTCACTCTACATATGTGGATTGAATAAACTTCACTGAAGATTATATAGTTCACAGCTGTGAAGTGAATACTTTTCAGCTGTTGAGTGAAATACATTACGCTTTACGATGTAGTTTAACTATAAAAGTTGACTCTTTATTGTCTTATTTATAAAACTTGTTGACTTTGATTATACTATTTTTATTAATGGTTTTGACTATACCTAAAAAGACTTTACACATTTTTCTTTTACTTCCTGATTCATTATACATATTAATTAAATGTTTCCTTATCAATCGTGATACATGCAAGGCTATCTTTGGGGAAATTGAGTGTACATTTCTCTAAATAATAGAGCATTGCATAGCAGAGGGAAAAATAGCCTATGTCATTCAGTAATCAATATGAAGCCGATCTTTCTGGTTATTTTGATTTCAATAACAGAATCATATTCTGTTGTAGATATAAGGGATATCCTCTTTTTGCTGAGAAATAATTAGTTGGCTTTATGAATTATGCTTTGGTTTTATTATACTTGTCAAGAAGTGTATTAAATATAAATAGTCTATTCTAAGAGAGATAAACATTATTATCTGTATTAGAATAGACTATTTTTTATACAGTCAACTTAGCTGGTGCAATCTGACGAACCTTAATTTATGTCGTTGGGATATAAATATTCCCTGTGCACTATTTTTAAGAGACTTTAAGCCCTTTTTTATTATCAAAGGTAATCCTATAGCTCTTGCCAGCTTTTGTCTTTATTTTGAGCTTATATCCATTGTATCTTATATTACAATCTCCTCCTGAACGTGATAATATTGTTGCAGAATTAAGGTGATTGTTTTCCCATTTGATTGATACCTCAAAGTTTCCTCTAGCATTAAGTCCGTTGATATCACCGTCGCTCCATGCCTTAGGAAGTGCAGGAATAAGGTCGATAAATCCCATATGGCTCTGCAATAACATCTCAGTAACACCTGCAGTTCCTCCGAAATTTCCATCTATCTGGAACGGTGGGTGAGTATCCCAAAGATTATTCATAGTGCCATTCTTAAGCAGATTGCCGAATAGGGTATATGCATGGTCTCCATCATGCAGACGAGCCCATTGATTAAGTTTCCATCCCATACTCCATCCTGTGGCACCGTCACCCCTATGCTGAAGTACAATCTTTGATGCCTCTGCAAGTTTTGGAGTTGTTACAGGTGAGATTGTTCGTCCCGGATGAAGTCCGAAAAGATGATTTACATGACGGTGATTGTCCTTTGGATCATCTATATCTTCCGACCACTCCATAATTTGGCCATATCTTCCGATCTGGTATGGTACTAAGTTGTTGAGTACATTCTGCCACTCTTTTCTCTTAGATTTGTCTATCCCAAGTGCTTTAGAGGCATCTATTGCATCCATAAGAATCTCACGCACTACGGCATGTACAAAGGTTGCTCCTTTATCTACCGGGCCATGCTCAGGGGAGGTAGATGGTGCTGCCGTATATTTGCCATCAGGCATCCGCCATAGATAGTCGACAGTGAAATCGGCACTCTCTTTTATGATATTGTAACCGGTCTCCTTCAGAAACTTCTTGTCACGTGTATAGTCGTAGTAATCCCATACATGAGTAGCTAACCATGGTCCTGCCATAGGGTTGAAGTTCCATGACATATTTTTGTCAGTAAGTGGAGATGTAAATCCGAATATGTTACCTGATATTGATGCGGTCCATCCTCTTGCTCCGAAATATGCCTTAGCTGTCTTTTCTCCTGGTTTGATAAGTGTTTTAATGAAATCTATAAGAGGTGGTATGCATTCATTTAGGTTTGTCGATGAAGCCGGCCAATAGTTCATCTGGAGGTTGATGTTGTTGTGGTAATCGACATGCCATGGGCCATCTATTCCTTCAGACCAAATTCCTTGAAGGTTTGCAGGAAGGTTACCTTCACGCGATGAGGCTATCAGAAGATAGCGGCCGAACTGATAATATAGCTCTTCAAGGTTGTAGTCGGCATACCCTTTTCTATACTTTTCCAATCTCTCGTAAGTAGGGAGGTCGGTGGTAGCGGGGTACTGCAATGCCATCGGAGCATTTGGATTCAAGGAGATATTTACTCTTTCGAAGAGTCTCTTGTAATCACTCATGTGATGAGATAAAAGCTCCTTATATGAGAACTTCGATGTTTCACCCATAATTGTTCTTGTAGAGATTTCAGGATCTACTCCCACATAAGCTTTGTTGTCTTTGAAGTCTGGGTTGAAATTAATCTTGTAGTCCGTATCTGCCGATAGTATAAATATTACCTCGTCGGCATCCTTTGTTGTTATTAGCCCTCTTTCAGATTTCAGATATCCACCTTTAGTGATTGCTTTCACTCTAATAGCGAACTCCATCTCGTTATTTGTCAGTGCACCCTTATAAAGAATCGAGGTAGGGGAGTCGCTCTCGGTAGCACCTTTAGATTCCGGGTTAGTTGCATACGAGAATGTTAGATTCTGTTTACCAGGTTTATCAGCGCTGAAGCGCATAACAATTATGCTGTCGGGATATGATGCAAAATACTCTCTCTTATATTTAACTCCATCTTGTATGAATGTTACCGTTGCCACTGCAGAGTCAAGAGAGAGTGAACGTCTGTAGTCTGTATAAGCTCCTTCCCTTAATCCTGTAACTATGTTTGCTCTACCTAAGGTTGTGAACGAGCCGAAACGAAATTCCGGTTCTCTTGAACTCTCGTAGTCAACAAGTCCGTTGAAGTTCTCATTGGTATATTGTTCAGCTTTTTTCTGGTCGTTCTTGCTGAAAGCTTCACGTATTACGGGTAATATTTTCGCAGACTCTTTATTTGCGTTCCAGTAGTGAGTGGCTCCTCCTTTAGTATTTGTACCACCTCTCCATAAGCTCTTTTCATTCAGAGTAAGTACCTCTTTCGATACCCCTCCGGTAACATTAGCACCGATGCTGCCATTTCCTATAGGAAGAGTGGCCTCTTCCCAGATTTCATTTGCCGACATTGGCTTATCGAACCAAATATCAAGACTCTGTGCCTGTGTAGATATGGATAATCCTGCTCCGATTATTAAGGTTAATATTGATTTCATAAAGAGTATAAGTTATTTATAAATCAGTGTAGAAAGATAGTCTTCTGAGAACATCTCGTTTGCTACATCAAGAAGAGTCTCTGAATTGAGCAATTCTATTCTCTTGAAAATAGATTCAGGCTGTTCTACTTTATTATAGTGGAGGAATGATTTGCTGATGTCAAGAGCATTATTCTCGAAGTTGTCGCTAGCTACTCCTATCTGTCCTATAATCTGTTTCTTTGCAGCATCCAATTGTGATGAACTAAGTTTGTTATCACGTAGCTTTTTGAGTTCCTTTTCTGTAATTGATATACATCTGTCAATATCGTGGATATCGCATCCGAAATAGATACAGAATACCCCAGTGTCTGTATATGAGGTGAGATTTGCCTCTACGTTATATACCAATCCTCTCTTTTCTCTCAGGCTTACATTGAGTCTGCTGTTCATACCAGGTCCTCCCAACATATTGTTTAGCAGATATAGACCGGTACGCTTGTCATTATATGCGTCATATCCACGACTGCCTATCATGATATGGGCCTGGTGAGTCTCTTTTGATAAGATCTTTTTTATTGGGAGATATGGCAGCGGCTTACATCTTATCTTATATGTAGGTAGGAGAGGTATGTCGTTTGTCAATTTACCAATGACTCTCTTAACCTTTTTAATATCGATATTCCCTTGAACGAAGAAAATCATATTTGTGGTACGGTATAACTTTGACGTAAACTCTTTAGCATTATTACTCTTGAACTTCCTTAGGAGTTCAGGTTTACCTAAGATGTTTTTACCAAGAGGGTGAGAAGGGAAAAGCAACTCCTCGAAATCATCGAATATAAGTTCAGAAGGATCGTCCTTATAGCTCTGAATCTCATCTAAAATAACCTCTACTTCTTTTTCTATTTCTTGCTGTGGAAAAGTACTGTGGAATACAATATCTGTAAGCAGTTCAGCAGCTCTCTCAAAGTCTTCTTTAAGAAAAGAGCTATATACTACCGTCTCCTCTTTATTAGTATATGCATTAAGCTCTCCGCCGACTCTCTCCATTCTGTTCAAGATATGCCATGCATGTCTTTTTTCCGTCCCTTTGAAGATCATATGTTCAACAAAGTGAGCCATTCCTTCCTGATTTTCTGACTCATCACGGGTACCTGCATCTACAGCAAAACCACAATAAGCTACGTCCGAATTATTGGGTATATGTATTACCCTAAGACCGTTTGTAAGAGTGAATATATTGTACGATATCATTTTAAATTCTTATTCATATATGTAATCACAAAAATACAATAAAAGTTATTGCTGTTCATCAAAAAATGCAGATATTTGTAGACTAACTAAAACGACATCATATTGATAATCTATTATGCTGACATCCATAAATGAATTACTCGAGAAAGAGGCGCAAGCAGTAAAAAATATTCCTATTACTGATGCCTACGAGAAAGCTGTTGAGCTTATAGTTGAGCAGGTGCACAATAAAAATGGGAAACTTGTTACTTCTGGAATGGGTAAAGCTGGACAAATTGCTATGAATATTGCAACAACTTTCTGTTCTACCGGAATACCATCAGTATTTCTTCATCCAAGTGAAGCTCAACATGGAGACTTAGGAGTGTTGCAAAAGAATGATCTTTTACTTCTGATATCTAATTCAGGAAAGACTAGGGAGATTGTTGAACTGACAAAGTTGGCTCATACACTTAATCCGGAACTGAAGTATATAGTAATAACAAGCAATCCTGAAAGTCCTCTTGCAGAAGAATCTGATATTTGTCTACTTACAGGTCATCCTAATGAAGTTTGTCTTTTAGGTATGACTCCTACTACATCTACTACTGTAATGACTGTAATAGGTGATATTCTTGTTGTAGAGACAATGAGACGTACAGGTTTTACTATTGAAGAGTACAGCAAGCGCCATCACGGCGGTTATCTAGGAGAAAAATCCAGAGAACTGAGTAAATAATATTTTTTAATCCTATATAGTTATTTCTATTAAGTAGAAGCTATATCAGTATATCTAGTCCATGGTATATAAAGAGAAAAACTTTGTATACCATGGACTTTTATTATACTTTTTCAATCTGCGACAGACAAATAATCTTGTAAAGAAAACTGATATAGCCAAATGATATTTATATACAATCACTCTTCCATTTATACACTATAAAATGTTAATTTATTAATTGTAAAAGCCATTTTAATTGAGGTATATCAATATTAAACCATTTATAAATTGAGAAATTATCTTGTCTTAAATCGTAAAATAAGGTGGGCTTATATTTTTGTGTTTTTAAATAAATAATTTGCATATATTTTTAATGGTAATATAAAAAACAGGAAATCAATAGTTTAATTAAAATATAAATTGGCGCTACTTGTATAACGCCTGTGTCGCTTTTATGATTTATCCTCAATTTTAACCAAAAAGTAACAGAAAAATCCTACATTTTAAAAATATCCTAATATTTATAAATAAATTCATATAAATTTTTTGGTTGATTAAGATATTAAGATATTTTTGTTCGTCGAATAAGGATTTAAACAAAACCGGCCGATGGAATCAGAAAGTAAAAAAAAGGATGGTGCTTATGATACATTCTTAACTAAAACAAAAGAGGAGGTAGTCAAAAGTGCAAGGAATGAATGGAATAAATTGGTTGAGAGTGGAGATAAAATTGGAAGAAGATGTGATAGTGATCTTTATACAAGTATAGTCTACAATTTTGAAGTAAGAAAGGTATATCTAGATCCATCACTTAACCTTGTTAAGTTAAGCCACATTGTAGGAACTAATACTACCTATCTATCGAATGTTATCAATAAATATTTTAAATGTAATCTGAAGAATCTCATAAACAGGTATCGCGTAGAGCATGCTAAGTATCTATTAGATTTTGAGCGAGAGCCGATATGCCAACTTCCTAAAAAGTGTGGCTTTACATCGAGAAGTGTATTTTATGTAGCCTTCAAGAAAGTTATAGGTATCACTCCTCTACAATATGTAATATCCGAGAATGCTGAAGATAAGGATGAAATTTAACGAAATATTTTTAGTCAATTAAATTTATAAATTTAAAGTTTTCTAGTCATGAAAAAAATTTTTAAGTGCGATTCTGTTAGGTGCCTTTATGGTTGCCTCTACAGTGACATTTGAGTCTTGTAAGGATTATGATGATGACATCGATAACCTACAAGGTCAAATAGATAAGATAGCAACTAGCCTTACAGACCTACAGGCTAAGGTTGGCTCATTTGTTAAATCTGTTACTTATGACTCTTCTACAGGAGTCCTTACAGTAGTGGATAGTAATAATTCTAGTGTAACTTACACTATTGCAAAAAATCTTCCTACTTACTCAATCACTGTTAGTGCTGATGGAACAGTTTCACTGTTAAAAGATAATACAGTTGTCTCTTCAGGCAAAATCACATTCCCTACTCCGGAGCCAGTTGCATCTTTTGACCCATCTAACTAACTGTTGATGCAAATACAGGAAAAGTTTTGTATAATGGAAAAGAGACAGCTGTTGTAATTCCTTCTGAAGGTGTAATTTCAATTAAGGATTATAAGGATGCTAACGGATCAGTTGTTGGTTATACTATAATGTACAAAAACCAATCTGTATCTTTTGGATTGAACGATATGCTGACTCTTAAGTCACTGGTATTCCAATCAGATCTTTTTGTTAATGGTATAGAGGCTATAGAGTATCCATACATGGCATATACATATCTAAAAGAGGGAACTAGTACTGTAACTACATATAATGACGAGAATTATGTTAACTGTGTTATAGAAACTTTACCAAAGGAGTGGAATTATGTTAATGATAATAGTGATTATTATAACCCTATTGAGTATATTAATTATCACATGAATCCATCAAGTGCAAAAGTTGTAAAAGAGAATCTTTCATTTATATCTAGAGATGTAGAGGCTATCTCAAGAGCATCTGTTGCAAATCCAACTGTTGAAGACCTAAAAGCTCCAAAAGATGGTATTATTCCTGTAGGCTTTAAAGCTATAGGTAAAGATATTGCTACTGGTACATTGGAAGGAACTCCTTCTTCCGCAGCAGCAAATAAAGCTAATATTATGGCCCTTCAGGCAGTAGTTAAGAGTGGTGATAAAGATACTACAATCACTTCTGATTATGCAATGTTATATGCTTCAATTGTAGCTCCACAGTCTTTAGGATATACTGATCCTGCAGTTGTAGCTTTGAATTGTACAGTTTCAACAAATCCAGATGCCCTATTTAAGACAGTTCAGACTGCAATAGGAAATGCTCCAACTCTTCAGGTTCCTTATAATGGTTCACTTGATTTAAAAGAGCAGCTTAATCTACATTACAACTCTAATTCAAAGACATCAAAGGGTGGAACACATAGAATTTGGGCTTATGGTGATGAATCTAAGTATGGATTGAAATATGATTATTCGTTAATTCAATACAAGACAGGTACAAATGCAACATCAGATAGTAAGTATGCTATTCTTGAAGATGGAGTTGTTTTACCTCGTATAGTTAATGCTTCTGGAGAGACTATTAGTCAACAAGGTATCTCTTCTGTAGGAAAACGCCCTTTAGTAAGGGTACGTATTCTTGACTCTCAAAATAGAGTTGTTGTATATGGATTTATTAAACTTGAGATTGTTAAACAGGTAGGCACAATTACTACAGATGAGTTTAATTTCAATAATAAGCCATTTGGCTGTAATGCTCTTGATTTAGGTTTGACATGGTCACAAATTTCATATCAGCTACTTGAAAAAGCTGCTGTTCAATCTAAAGCTGAATTCGATGCTTTATATATGTTTGATGTTGATGCTATTGGAAATGCAAACCAGTTTGTTCTAAATACATCAACTGGGAAATATGCTCCTGCTACTACAGCACAGATATATGGAGATGTTACTGAATATCCAAATCCTACTGGAACTACAAACTCAGTACTTACATGGAATATTCCTGTAGATGAACAACAGAAGATTTATGAGAAAACAAATCATTCTGTTACAATATATGTAAGATATGTCAGCAAACAAGGTACTACAGCTAATGCACCAATTTATATGCCTTTGACTGTAACAATTGAAAAACCTCAGGGTTCTGTTGTTACTAAACTGACAAATTATTGGTATAATAATCTTACAAATACTCGTCTTAATGTTCAGTTCCCTATAGACAATGGAAATACTTCAAGTTATGTAGTAGACTTAGATCAGGTATGGGAGCAAAATGTTCCTAAGTTTAATGCTCCTGCTACAGGTTTCCCATCATATACAGCTGCCACTTTTGCAACAGAGGCTGCAGCAAATCTTGCAGGTGGATATAAATACTATTTCGCTGCAACACAGAATGTGCTTGTTGTTGATGGAATTACATATACTTTATCAGTAAGTAATACTAAGGCTAAAGATCTATGGACCAATGTTAATTATGATGTAACTCTTGATAATGCTTTAGCACATGCACTTAGAACAGATGCCGGTGTTTATACTAACACTACATTATTTGCTGCTAAGGGTACAGATGCTCCAGTTGCAATTGCTACAATTGACCAAGCTACAGGTAATATAACTTATGCAAATAACGATGTTTCTAAGACTTTGCTTAATGCATACGGACATAATGCTGCTGCTCATTTTGCAAAAATTGGTATCTGTGCTTATACAGGCTGTAATATTGCATTTGCATTGAATAATGGAGAGTATCCTGCATACTTTATTCGTCCAATAGATCCAATTGGAAATAATACTGGAGAATTTGTTGATGCTCAGGCTAATGGTTCTTCTATTGATATCGCTAAAATATTCAGTTTCAACGATTGGCGTGATGTTAAATTCGTAGATGGTACTAACTATGCTAACTGCTGGTTGTATGCATTCTATGGATTGAATAAGGTAACCGTTGACCTTGCAAAAGTTACAACTGATTTAAGTGGTGGTAATATTGCTTCAACTCTATTATCTTCAAAGACTTCTTTGATTAAGTTGACTCAGCTAAATGCTGCCGGTAATGTTACAGCAACTGGTACTACATTTAACTTAGCAGCTTATAATAACGCTGCAGCAGGTACATTAGCTACTTATAATGCTATTGTTACTGCAATGGGTAAGATTAAATATGAAAACAATGGAAATAATGTTCAGACATTTAATCTACGTATTCCTGTAGTATTCTCTTATACTTGGGGTGATATTAATACTTATGCTGACGTTGTTGTAAAAGGAACATTGGGTAACTAATACTTATTTGTAATTGAAATGATATAAAAACAGGTGTGCAGTTATGTACACCTGTTTTATATAATGATACATATATGAAAAAACATTTTTTTTATTTAGCAATTTTTGCTCTAATTATGTTATCAGCATGCTCTGAGCAGAAGAAGGAGAAGGCACCTACTGCCCATGAGAAGTTTATAAGTGAACTTACAGCTCAAGACACATTAGACATTTTAAACTTATCGAATGCATGCATGGATACTCTTAAAGTGGGAAATGTTGATGCTGCCATTAAAATGCTCTATGTAATAAGGAATGACTCTTTGATTAGAGTGCCAGATTCTAAAGAGAAAGAATTGCGACAAAATTTCAAACTTTTTCCTGTTCTAGACTATAAGTTAGAGTATTATGCTTTTATTGATCAAGCAAATAATGATGTGAAATATCAGATAGAGTTCTTTAAGCATAATAGTCCGGATGATAAGACTCCAAACACAATTGGATTTATGATGAATCCGGTGAAAGTAGATGGGAAATGGTTCCTGACTCTGAAAGAGCCAAATGAAAAAGTAATGAATAACTAATTATTAATTTTATTCAAGAAAGAGGATTACTAATAAGTATTAGTAATCCTCTTTTTATTTTTTTAGGTTGTAATTCACTACTTTATTTTTCTTTTATACCTTTGCCACATAATAGTAATTATGGAAGATATATTCGATATACACGAGCAACAATTCGGAGGAAAAGAGAAGGATTTCGAAAATGCCTTAAGGCCATTGAACTTTGACGATTTCAGTGGACAAGATAAGGTGGTTGATAATCTCCGTATATTTGTGAAGGCTGCCAGACTTAGAGCTGAAGCTCTGGATCATGTGCTTTTACATGGCCCTCCCGGACTTGGTAAAACAACACTAAGCAACATTATAGCGAATGAACTTGGTGTAGGATTTAAAGTGACATCAGGACCTGTACTTGATAAGCCGGGTGACCTGGCAGGAGTACTTACCAGTCTGGAACCTAATGATGTACTATTTATTGATGAGATTCATCGCCTTAGTCCAGTGGTTGAGGAGTACCTCTACTCAGCAATGGAGGATTATCGTATTGATATTATGATTGATAAAGGGCCTTCGGCAAGAAGTATCCAGTTGGATTTGAGTCCATTTACCCTTGTTGGGGCAACTACTCGAAGTGGTCTGCTAACAGCGCCACTACGTGCCCGCTTTGGCATCAATCTTCATCTTGAGTATTATGACGACGATATACTTACTAAGATTATACGTCGATCAGCAACTATAATGAAGGTCCCTTGTGATTTTGATGCTGCTGGTGAGATTGCTTCAAGAAGTCGTGGTACACCACGTATTGCTAATGCATTGTTACGTAGAGTGCGTGACTTTGCACAAGTAAAAGGCTCAGGTAGAATTGATATCGATATTGCTAAGATTGCTCTAGAAGCACTAAATATTGATAAGTATGGGCTTGATGAGATTGATAATAAGATATTGTGCACTATAATTGATAAGTTTAAGGGTGGTCCTGTTGGCATAACTACTATAGCTACTGCATTAGGCGAAGATCCTGGAACTATAGAAGAGGTGTATGAACCTTTCCTTATTAAAGAGGGATTCTTGAAACGTACCCCTAGAGGAAGAGAGGCAACAGAACTTGCATATATTCATCTTGGAAGAAGCATATATTCAAGTCAACGAAATTTATTTGACGAAATATAATGGCAGGACTAAAATCATTGGCTAAAGATACAGCCATTTACGGAGTGAGCAGTATCGTAGGAAGATTCCTAAATTATCTGTTAGTACCAATTTATGCAGCTGCAATGTCGGCTGCTTCCGGAGGTTATGGAATAGTTACAGAGGTGTATGCATGGACAGCACTTCTCATGGTTATTTTAACTTATGGTATGGAAACCACGTTCTTCCGATTTGTAAACAAAGAGGGTGAGAATCCGGCAAAAGTATATTCCACAACACTTATAATGATAGCTACTACAACACTGATATTTTTGTCGGTGTGTATGGTTTTCCTGCAGGAAATAGCCAATGTAATGGGCTATCATGATCATCCATGGTATATTGGTATGATGGCAATAGTAGTTGCAATGGATTCTTTCCAGGCTATTCCATTTGCTTATCTAAGATATAAGAAGAGACCGATACTATTTGCTTCTTTAAAGCTCTTGTTCATTTTTCTCAATATATCGATTAATTTATGTTACTATGTATTCCTTGGTGGAAGTGATGTGTTTTATGCATTCTTCTTCAACCTTATTTGTACAGGTGTGATAATGATTTTGCTTGTCCCACAGCTAAAATTTGCAGAAGGATTTGATAAGGCCTTGATGAAAAAGATGTTGCGCTATTCTTTCCCTATACTTATCTTAGGTGTAGCTGGAATCTTGAATCAGGTAGTTGATAAAATCATCTTTCCTCACGTCTATCCTGATCCAAATCAAGCTAAAGTTGAACTAGGTATATATGGTGCTTCAAGTAAGATAGCTATGATAATGGCAATGATGACTCAGGCTTTCAGATATGCTTATGAGCCGTTTGTCTTTGGCAAGAGTAAAGATAAAAATAGCAAGAAATTGTACGCTGATGCTATGAAGTACTTTATCATATTTACTATGTTGGCATTCCTTACTGTATCACTATATCTTGATGTTATAAAATATATTCTAGCTCCTGATTATTGGGCCGGTTTGAAGGTGGTTCCAATAGTTATGATGGCAGAGATATTTATGGGTATATATTTTAATCTGTCATTCTGGTATAAGCTTATTGATGAGACAAAATGGGGAGCCTACTTCTCTTTTGCCGGATGTTTTGTTTTAATATTAATCAATGTAATTTTTATTCCTAAATATAGTTACATGGCATGTGCTTGGGCAGGTTTTGCCGGATATGCTGTTGCAATGACTTTATCTTACATAGTGGGCCAAAAGAAATATCCTATAAACTACGATTTGAAGTCTATTGGTATATATACCTTTTTAGCAATTTCTATATATTTTATATCTTTGATACTTCCTATCGAGAACATTTTGCTTTTGCTGATTGTTCGTACTATATTACTGGCACTCTTTGCCGGATATATTGTAAAGAAGGAGTTTTTAAAGAGATAGATTATGAGTAGATTAAAAACCGGAACGGGCCATGAATTAATAAATATGCCTAGAATAAGGGCATTAGTGAATAGTTATTTGCGTATACCTAAGTCTCCGGAAGATGAAAGATTGACTGTCGAAGGTATAAAAAGTGGCGTTGTGTTCAAAGGTGCTACTCTTTGGATTCTTATATTTGCTATTTTTGTGGCTTCTCTAGGCCTGAATGTTAACTCTACGGCGGTTATCATTGGTGCCATGCTGATATCTCCTCTGATGGGCCCAATTATGGGCGTAGGTCTTTCTGTAGGAATAGGTGATTTCGATCTTCTTAAGAAATCTTTGAAGAACCTTTTGGTAGCAACTATTTTCAGTGTGCTTACATCAACCCTCTATTTCTATCTAACTCCAATAGATGAGGCTCAATCAGAACTTTTAGCGCGCACTTCACCTACTATCTATGATGTTATGATAGCTTTTTTTGGTGGTTTTGCCGGTATAGTAGCTCTATTTACCAAAGATAAAGGGAATGTAATTCCTGGAGTTGCAATTGCTACAGCTTTAATGCCGCCGCTTTGTACAGCAGGTTTCGGACTTGCTACAGGCGATATCTACTATTTTCTTGGTGCATTCTATCTATATTTTATCAATTCTGTATTTATAAGTCTTGCAACATATATTGGAGTAAGGGTTATGAAGTTCAAAAAGTTGGATTATGCTAATCATGAACGTGAGAAAAAGGTAAAGAAATATATATTGATAGTTGCTGTAATAACCATGAGCCCTGCAATTTATCTTACTTACGGACTTGTTAAGAAGACAATATATACAACAGCTGCAGACAACTTTGTAACGGATGTTCTTGACTTTAAAGGCACTCTGATAATAGAAAAGAGTATATCGTATGAAGATAAGAGAATACAGATTGTTCTTATAGGAAAAGAGGTTACTAATGAACAGATAGCAATAGCTAAAGACCAGCTTAAAAAATATAAACTGTTAGGAACATCTCTTGTTGTACTTCAGGGTTTCAATCAGAATAATATCGATGTCGGAATGATGAAATCAATGATTATGGAGGATTTCTATAGGAACAGTGAGCAGAGGATCATACAGCAGCAGTCAAAAATTGACTCATTACAGAAAGAACTTAATGCATTCTCTGCATACAATTTTGTTAAGAAGAACGTAGGAGCCGAGATAAAGGTGTTGTATCCTGAAGTCACATCTTTTGCATTTGCTAAAACTATAGAGTTATCTGTTGACTCTGCTAAGGCTGATACAGTAACCCTTGCACTTTTAAATTTTAAGAAAGTTCCTTCTAAATCTCAACAGAATAAAATCAGCGATTGGATAAAGGCCAGACTTAATGCCAAAAGAGTGAAACTTATTATTAAATAAAGAATAATGACTGAGCCGAATTAAATAGTCTTCAACATTTATAAATAAAAAACTCGAGTCATTATGGCTCGAGTTTTTTGTTATTGTATAGATTATACTATTTTTTCTTTCTGCGTGCAAAGCCTTCGTCGTTATTTGGGAAGAACTGTTGCCAATCATCTTTTTTATTAGACTCTTTAAACTCAGTTGATTCTTTTTCCTGACGTTGTTTTTTTGGCCCTCTTGAGCTTGTATAGCCTCTATCTTCACGTGAAGGTCTTGGTTTACGACCACGATCGTCATCCCTTCTTGATGAGTCAGAACGTTTATGGCCGCTTCTATCGCTCTTTCCTGTATTTTCTCCAGCTACTTCAACAATTACCTTACGGCCGTTGAAGTTCACACCATTTAAAGACTCTACAACAGAATTAGCTTGCTTTTCATCAACCTCGAAGAATGAGAAGTTTTTCATCAAATCTATTCTACCGATGTTTGTACGCTGCTTCTTCATGTTGCGATTAATAAGCTCAATAATCTGATTTGCATAGAATCCGTCCATCTTTCCAAGGTTTAGGAAGAGACGTGTGTATCCATTTTCAGCTTTTCTTGCACTTTTATCGCGGTCTGTTCCTCTATCTTTTCTAGCAAAGTCTCTATCTCCTCTGTCACCTCTGTCACTTGAGTTTGGAGCTTCAATTTCTGGAGCATTCTTGTAGTAGTCGAGGAAGCGGTTGAACTCACTGGATACAACTCTCTTTATAAGGTCCTCTTTTGACAACCATTCGAATTTTCTATAGATACCTGGTAGGAATGATGCAATCTCATCTTCATCAACTTTTACCTTTTCAATGTCATCAATAACCTTGATAAGCTGTTGTTGGCAAATATCTTTTCCAGAAGGTAACTGACCGATATTAAACCTCTTGTTGATAATCTTTTCAATCTCACGTAACTTACCTTTTTCACGAAGGTTGATGATTGCGATAGATATACCTGTCTTTCCGGCACGTCCTGTACGTCCACTTCTGTGTGTATAGCTTTCAGTGTCATCAGGTAGGCCATAGTTTATAACGTGAGTAAGGTCATTCACATCAAGTCCACGTGCGGCAACATCTGTAGCAACAAGCAGCTGTAAATGGTGTTGACGGAATTTCTGCATTACAAGGTCACGTTGAGCCTGTGAAAGCTCACCATGCAGTGAGTCTGCACTATATCCATCCTGTATTAACTTGTCTGCTATTTCCTGAGTCTCTTTACGGGTACGGCAGAATATTATACCATAAATCTGCGGATAGAAGTCAACAATACGTTTCAGGGCTGCATATTTGTCTCTTGCATGAATAGTGTATGCAGTATGTGTAACATTCTTGCTACCCTCATTCTTTGTACCTATTGTAATCTCTTTGGCATTATGAAGGTAAGTTTTAGCTATTCTTGAAATCTCTGGGCTCATAGTAGCCGAGAACATCAATGTATTCCTATTTTCAGGAACTTTTTCAAGAATAGAATTTATACTGTCGGTAAATCCCATGTTAAGCATTTCGTCAGCTTCATCCATTACGACATTGTTTACTGTCTCTAGATGGGCTACTTTACGCTCAATAAGGTCAATAAGTCTTCCTGGAGTAGCTACAATAATGTGTACTCCCGCTTTCATACTTCTAATTTGACTCTCTATAGATGAGCCTCCATATACAGGAAGTATTTTTAAATCATCAATATATTTAGAATAATCGTTTAGATCGCCTGCAATTTGTAGGCATAATTCTCGGGTAGGGCATAATATGAGAGCCTGAGGCACTCTTTTATTCACATCAATTTTTTGGAGCAGCGGCAGACCAAAAGCGGCTGTTTTTCCTGTCCCTGTCTGAGCAAGGGCGACGACGTCATTTCCTTCACCAAGCAAATACGGAATAACTTCTTCTTGCACTGGCATGGGGTTTTCATATCCCATCTCTTCAATCGCTTTCCGTATTTCGGAAGAGACGCCTAATTCTTCAAATGTCTTCATTTATTTCAAATATCAATTTCGATTTGCAAAGATATATATAAAACATAGATATATTGCGTTTTAAATGATATTTGTATAAAAAGGTTCTATTTTTTTGAGTTTAAAAATCATTATTCTATCTCTTCCTTATCTCTGTATTCTAGTATATCACCAGGTTGGCAATTTAAAGCATTACATATTGCCTCCAAAGTCGAGAAGCGTATAGCCTTAGCCTTTCCTGTTTTTAAAATAGATAAGTTTGCTGGAGTAAGCTCTATCTTTTCTGCTAGATCTCCTAAAGATATCTTTCTTTTAGCCATCATTACGTCTAGATTAACTATTATAGGCATTTTTATTTAATTAGTAGTTCGTTAATAAATTTTCATTAGTTAGGTCATTTGTATAAACATAGTTAGGATATATTTACACTATTAGGTTCACTGCATCAATCTTTAAATAGTTAGATCTTGCTCCTCTTTAATTTTCACACTTACTGCAAAAATCTCGGTTAAAAGGACAAAAATTGCCATGTATGTCCAACTGAATTCATATGTAGATATACCTGTTATGTTGTATCCGGGAATAATAACCTGATTTAATGCATCTCTCTCTATCATCAACTGTTGTACGAAGATTGTTAAATTCCATATTATAGAAGAGTAACATGAAAACCTTATATGCCATACGTTTTTCTTTGTAAAGACATCTCGCTTTGATATTGAGATAAATGCTCGAATAAGAAGATAAAATCCATATATGGAAGCCAATAATGATATAACCACGGGAACATTAATCAGATCTGATGCTAATGATGGCTTTATATATGTTCTAACTTGTGATATTGTGTTTGTAACGTTTCTGTTATAACTATCAATATAAGCATCTTTATTTTTTATATCCTTTGGGGTTATATTGACTTTAACCATATAGCTTGGTCTATCTTTTTTCTCCATTTCCGTCCTTTGCATGCCATCTTTCAGTCCCTCTTCAAAATCACTGAAAGCACTTTGGAAGGAGAATACAAATTCGAGAATGAATGCCAATATTGCAAGAATACCTAAGAATCTGATTTGTTTCATGTTTGTATCAGTAAGTTGATTGCATAGTGTAGTTATAGGATTCCATTATAATGGTCTTTCTATTACTACTTTATTGCTATTTACATTACTGGCATTTGCTGTCTTTGAACATGCTATCATAACTATAGTTATAAGAGCTGTTACAATTGGGATAAAGATTACTGCTTTCATAATAATTAATTAGTTTTTGTTTTACTTTTTAGTCTTCTTAATAAAAATATATCGTTTATCGATATGCAAATGTAAAGCTATTTTTAATATGAAAAATAAAAAGCATAAAATATTTATCGTTTTTCGATAAATATTTTATGCTTTAGCCGTTTTTAAGAGTAATATATAGCTTTTGAAAACAGTTTATTAGGGGATATAATATATACTTAATCTGTTATTGCCTTATTAGAAAATCTATTCATGAATATTTTCATAAGGAAAATAAATGCAATAAATGATATCAAAGACAAGCATGCCATGGTGTTAAATCCAAGCAAGTCTGTGAGTTTATCATATTCAGGGAATAGAAACATAATAATAACAGAAATGGTATTATTTATGAAATGCAGTATTATTACAGCTGTAAGGCTTCTAGTACGGAAGTAAATGTCGCCAAGTATAAGTCCGAATAAGAAAGCGAATAGCATCTGTGCCGGGTTAAGGTGAACTATTCCGAATAATAGAGCTGATACGAATATAGCATGTCTAGGATTTTTCCATTTATTGAGAAGATGCCTTTCTATTGCTCCTCGGAATAACATCTCTTCAAATATAGGTGCTATTATCGACATGGTGATTACGCCAACAATATCCTCTTGCATCATCGAGAATGTCGATTTGAACCAATCGGGGAGATCCATAATATCGCTAATGAAGTTCAGCCAGATCATAGCAGTAATTCCTATAGCAGAATATAACAGAATGTTTGTAGGCTTCCCCGGATTAATAGCCTCTTTGTCGATTATCAGATACTTATTTCTAAGCAAAATCCATACCATGAAAGCTATCGAAGCTATGTTGGCTGCCAATGACAAACTAAATGGTAGACCCCATTCAACCAGTAAAGTTCCGGATTTAATATAATGCCAACCGGCATATCCAGCTAAAGCAAGACTGGTAGCACACAGCTGTGATGCAAAATAATATAATAGCAGTTTAATTACTCTTGCCATGATTTATATGTTATCTTTCAATATTTGCAAAGCTTCTTCTTTATCTTTATCAATCTGTTGGATAAGTTCCTCCATAGAGTCGAACTTCTCCTCTTTACGCATGAACTCAATAAACTCAATCTCTATTATTTTGCTATAAAGATCTCCACTGAAGTTGAAGATATTAACCTCAATACTCTTGTGTTCACCATTATCTAGAGTAGGTCGTGTGCCTATATTGAGCATTCCACCTCTCTTAGTTCCGTCAGTGTAAACATATACAGCATAAACTCCTTTACCTGGAAGAATCTTATCATCATCCAGCAATGATATATTGGCCGTAGGATATCCTAACTTTCTTCCTATTTTATAGCCGTCTATAACTTTACCACTGATAGAGTATCTGTATCCTAATAGGCTGTTTGCTTTAGCAATGTCCGAGCTTATAAGTAACTTCCTTATAGCAGAAGAACTCACAGCAAACTCTTCGTTGTCAAGTTCAGTAGCCTGAATAACCTCTATGCCTATCTCTTTACCATATTTGCAGTACTCCTCGAAACCTTCAAGACGGTTATGCCCGAAACGATGGTCATACCCAATAATAAGGGCAGTTACCATATATTTCTCTTTCAGCAGTTTCATGAAGTCAAAAGCTGAAAGGCTTGCTATATCTCTGGTAAAAGGAAGTAGAATACAGTAATCAACCCCGCTCTTTTCTATGAGTTTTATCTTCTCTTCTTTAGTTGATATAGATTGAGGTTGATATTCGTCATTTAATACTTTTCTTGGATGTACAGGAAATGTAATTATTGCACTTACAACTCCTCTCTCTTGTGCTACTTTTTTGAGTTGTGAAATAAGGAACTGATGTCCTTTATGCACTCCATCAAAAAAACCAATCGTAGCAGCACAAGGTTCTATACCATTTAACAATTCATCACCTATAACCTTCATCTTAAGCTTTTTAAGCTAATTTCTCTCTTTTTCTATTTATAAATCTAATTAATTCACCTATCCAAAGAACAAGAGAAGATGATGCAATGATTGTTATCCATGAAGAGATGTTCATTGCCTCTGTTCTAAATACTTTTCCGCCGAACTCAACAATAATGATTTGTCCAACAAGAATAATGGCTGCAACAAGAAGCATACCGGCTGCATGACGTCCATCTTTAAATACAGAGTGGTTAGTCCCAAATACGCTGGCATTGAACATATTCCAGAACTGAAGCATCACAAATAGTGTAAAGAACTGCGTAAGTGCCATAGGTAATGCATCAGTTGGCATATTATTCATATATATAATGAAGCCCATTAATAATGCTAAGAAAGCAACTCCTACACCAACTATATTCTTTAGCATTGAAGGTGTAATAATGAAATCGGAAGCTTTTCTTGGTTTCTCTTTCATAACATCCATGCTAGGTGGAATAGATGCAAGTGCCATTGCTGCAAATGTGTCCATTATTAGGTTCACCCATAACATCTGAGTCACGGTTAGTGGTAGCTCAGTTCCAAAGATAGCTCCAAGTAGTACACTACTTAATGCAACGAGGTTGATGGTTAGCTGGAACACAATAAATCTCTGGATATTCTTATATAGTGAACGTCCCCACATCACGGCAGTAGCGATACTATTGAAAGAGTCGTCGAGAAGTGTTATATCACTTGCCTCTTTTGCAACAGAAGTACCAGTTCCCATTGATAGCCCAACCTGAGCATGATTAAGAGCAGGGGCATCATTTGTACCATCACCTGTAACGGCAACAACAGCACCTCTCTTCTGAAGAAGTTGTACCAACCTCTGTTTATCCATAGGACGTGCGCGGCTCATCACCTTTATATCCAAAACACTGTCTAATGCTTCTTCATCAGATAGAGCTGCGAAATCAACCCCAGTAATACGGTTACGCTCTGTGTCGCTATCTGTCCAAAGACCTATCTGCCTTGCTATTTCAGTAGCTGTGGCTGGAGTATCGCCTGTTACAATCTTAATCTTTATTCCCGCTGATTGACATCTATCAACAGCTTGAGGTACATCTTCTCTGATAGGGTCACTTATAGCAAAAATACCTATTAAATTAAGATCGCCATCATTTACGATATCTTCGCATTTCTCTTTAGCGTTATCTGTCACTACCTTGTAAGCAAGGGCTAGAGTACGCATTGCTTTATTCTGATATGCAAGAAGTTTTGCATTATATTGGTCAATTTCCTCTTTTGATAGGTTGCATTTGCTCATTACAATCTCAGGAGCACCCTTCATGTATATCACTCTATCTTTAAGGGTAGGAGAGTTTACCAAAGTTGCCATATATTTCCTCTCGGTTGAGAAGGTGAGTTGGTCTATAACCTTCACGCTCTCTCTAATAGGCAGGTAGTTGACACCTTTTCCGTTTAACCATAGTAGAAGAGCAATCTCTGTTGGATTACCCACTCCGTAAGGTTTTTCACTTTCATCTTTAATCTCAAGGAATGCGGTACTGTTTACACTGATTGCCTCAGGAAGCATCTCTTCTTTCTCCTTCTTTATGTCAGCCTCGTATACCTGCATAAGGTTCTGAGTAAGTGTTCCTGTCTTATCTGTACAGATAACTGTTATAGCCCCCATGGTCTCACAAGCATGCATTTTGCGTACAAGATTGTTTGTTTTCAACATGCGGCGCATGTTCAGTGCAAGACTTAATGTAACACTCATAGGTAATCCTTCTGGAACAGCCACAACTATAAGTGTTACGGCCATCATAAAGTATTTCAACACAATCTGTGTTACTATAAGCCAGTCTGTAGTGCTGTTTTCAGCAAAGTAGTGATATAAATCTTTTCCGGTAAAGAGAATGAATGTCAATGCGGCAATAGTGAATCCTACCTTACCAATGAGGTTAGCCAACTTCTTCAACTGTTTGTTAAGTGGGGTCTCTTCCTCACTTATCTCAGTTGCCTGACGAGCTACTTTTCCTATCTCAGTCTTATCTCCAATGCTCTCCACTCTCATTACACCATGACCATCAGTTATTGTAGTGCCTCGCATTACTGAGTTGCTAGAGTATGTGGCCTCCTCATCGAATAGCTCTTCATTGATAGTCTTATTAACCATAAGTTCACCCGTAAGTGTTGACTCGTTTACCTGTAATGATACTGCATCTATCAGTATGCCGTCTGCTGGGATCTCTTCACCTGTGTTTAGTACAACTATATCACCGACTACCACATCTTTACGTGGAATTTCATGTATACTTTCATCTCTGATTACTGTAACAGGAGTTTCTTCTCCAAGTGCATTAAGCAGATCAAACTTTTTGTTTGCATCATACTCGAAGTAAAAACCTATACCTGTTGCCAAAAATATTGCGAAGAAAATACCTATGGTCTCGGCATATTCCTGCTCAATTACTGATATTACAAGCGAAAAGAGGGCTGCAACAAGTAAAACCTGAATAACTGGGTCTCTGAATTTTTCAAGATATAACAGCCACATTGATGGACGCTTAGGAGGAGTAAGGACATTGTATCCATACTTTTCTCTGCTTCTTATTACTTCTTCATTGTTCAATCCTTTGATAGTAGAATCTTGCTCTGTTTTCATACTTATTTATTTGTAATATATAATCAATGCAAAAATAGTATATTAAAATCAGTAAAATCTCATTTTTAGTTCTTTTATGTAATTATTTGGGTGAAAACAGAGCAATGTGGCAATTCATTATTCATCAATTTATATCTTTGAAATAGATATATTTAGTACATAAAAGCCTATATAGAGCAATTCAGTTTATTAATTTTTTCAGCTATAAAAAGGAAAAAAAATGGATTGAGCTATTGCAGAATTCGAAGTTATCTATTACCTTTGCACCGCTAAGAGAAAGAGAAACTCTTTTTCGGACTTGTAGCTCAGTTGGTTAGAGCAACAGACTCATAATCTGGAGGTCCCTGGTTCAAGCCCAGGCTGGTCCACAAAGAATAAATGCTAATTGCAATATAATAACGCAGTTAGCGTTTTTCTTTTTATACTGCTATGTGTACAGTGGTTCAAGAATTTGGGGTCAGCGGATATTTTAGGTTGTTTTGGTATTGACCTGTTAAATCTCAAATGTTACGAAGTGAGCCGCTAAAATTCAAAAGCATTGAGTCTAGATGAAATAACAATCTGGTTCATCGGTTAGTGTAATAAAATCTGTCGTGATCGGTTTATGAATCGATCATGATCAGTTGACCAATGAATCATGATCGGTTGAACAGTTTATCGTGATTCATTTAAGAATCATTAAAATTGAGCTTTAAAATTTAGAGAATTGTAATTAAAGAGCTCTTTATATTATAAAAGTCAAAAAAATATATGCTGTAACTGTTTATTGAAAACTAAAATGTAATTTTGCTATTCAAATTCAATAAGCATTATGAATAAAATAGATAAAATTATTGCTTTGCCTATGTTGATGCTTACTCTTTTCGGAGTAATATCTTGTGGAAGCAGCAAAGGCAAAGAGGCCCAGAATGAAGAAAAGGCTATGTTAATTAAAGCTCCGGAGTTCAATGCCGACAGTGCATACCAATATATAAAAGAACAGGCCGATTTCGGTCCACGTGTGCCAAATACTGAGGCTCATAGAAAGTGTGGGGACTATATTGCCTCTCAACTTGAGAAGTTTGGAGCAAAAGTCTATAATCAGAATGCAGATCTGATTGCATACGACGGAACAATACTCAAATCAAGAAATATAATCGGAGCATATAAACCTGAAAGCAAAAAAAGAGTGCTTATTGCTGCTCATTGGGATAGTCGTCCCTATGCAGATAATGACCCAGATGAAAAAAATCATAGAAAAGCTATTTTAGGTGTTGACGATGGTGCTAGTGGAGTAGGGGTCATCTTGGAAATTGCCAGACAAATCTCAATCAAAGAACCGGAAATAGGAATAGATCTGATTATGTTTGATTCCGAGGACTATGGAACTCCTCAGTTCTATAAGGGTCCATATAAGGAAGATTCATGGTGCCTAGGTTCACAATATTGGGGACGAGGACAGCATGTAGAAGGATACAATGCAAGATATGGCATACTTCTTGATATGGTAGGAGGCAAGGATGCGACTTTCTATTACGAAACTTACTCTGCAAGTACAGCAAATAGTGCTATGAAAAAAATATGGGACATGGCTCATCAAGCCGGTTTCGGAGCATACTTTATAAAGGAGAGTGGACAAGAGGTCACTGACGATCATGTATATGTAAATAAGTATGCAAGTATACCTTGTGTAGATATTATCAACTATGATAAGGGAAATGGAAGTTTTGTTAATACATGGCATACTGTTAATGACACCATGGAGAATATTGATAAGAATACATTGAAAGCAGTAGGTCAGACTGTTATGGAGGTAATATATAATGAAAAGTAATATAGATATGAAAACGATAGATGAACTTCAGGAAGAGGTGATTGATGAATTCAGCGACTTCGATGATTGGATGGATAAGTACCAGCTACTTATTGACTTGGGAAATGAACAGGAACCTTTGGACGCACAATATAAGAATGATCAGAATCTTATTGACGGATGCCAGAGCCGTGTATGGCTTCAGGCTGATCTTGTTGATGGAAAAATTATTTTTCAGGCTGAGAGTGATGCGTTGATAGTTAAAGGTATTGTTACTTTACTAATAAAAGTTCTTTCCGGACATACTCCACAAGAGATTCTTGATAGTGATCTTCATTTTATTGAGAAGATAGGTCTGAAAGAGCATCTTTCTCCTACTCGTAGCAACGGTTTATTGGCTATGATAAAACAGATGAGGATGTATGCACTGGCATTCAAGACAAAACAGGAGGTAAAATAACTTACTCTATACAGAGTATAGCTATGAATTAACTAAATGGATTATCTAAAATCCAACATATTAAATAAAAAGATTAGCCTGATATTTGATTTGACTCCAAAAAGTTGGACTGATTAATAAAGATCTCAAGAGTATAGAGTTCGGTATTGTACCGGACTCTTTCCTTTTAATTTTAATTCTATCGTTATTATAGTATTCAATTAACTAAGAGATTACGTCTTTGAGCATTTAATAAGTACCTTGCTGTTGTCCCAAATAGTTGTAGCAAACAGGTACATATCTCCTCCCTCTTTAAGTTTTAGTTTCTTTCGTAAGTCATTCACCGAGGAGGGGAAATTCCTGATAGTAAGGTTGGCTTTATCAATGCCTTTCAAAAGTGCCTTAACTTCCTTTCCAGAGAAGCTTGAAATTCCTTCAATCTTGAACTTTCTTCCAGGAAAACTATCCACTAATTCATCAGAAGTATAGAGGTGAGTATTGACAGATAGTTTCTTCACTTCGAATTTCTTGGTTAAAGTTTTATATCCGCCTCCCTTCATAATAGAAGCATTGGGCTCGTATAGGTATGCTCCCATTTTTTCGGCTATAATAGATGTGGCAGATGATTCACTTTCCATTGTAAAAGAGAACTTATCGGTTTTGTTGGATATGTTCACGCAGTTTATCTCTACAGATTTATTAGCAGAATTTCTTTCAAGAATCAGTAGTAGCTCTTTGCACTCATTATTTACTGATACAACATGAATAGAGGTTATATGTTTTAGCTCTTTTAATGCAATTGTTATATCCAGCATAGGTGAAAGTTTGACCATCACCTTATCACCCTTATCTACCAAAAGCTCTTCTATTCCAATTATGTCGGGTTCACAGTCAGAAATCATCACTGTCTTTCCACCACTTCTGCTACGACGTGCCGGATCAATCATTATAAGGTCTACATGAGGCATCTGCTTAAGAAATTCTATTGCATCAGTATTATGTATCTCAACATTATCTGCTCCCAATATCTTCATGTTGTTGGCTGCAATATCACACAAAAGCTCTTGTCGTTCTACATAATCTGCAAACTTAAAATTCCGTGATATAAAGAAGAGATCTACGCCTAAACCGGAAGTCAGATCAACGAATGATTCTCCAGAGAAAATGGAGGCCTTGTATAGAGCCGTCTGTTGCGAAGAACATTGTTCCATTGATAGGTGAGGAGGAAATACAACCTTACTGTTTTCGTTCCACAGAGGAATTTTTTTTGCAGCAATCTGCCTTGCTGATATCTGCCTGGCAGCCATCTGTATATCTATATCAGGATATCTTGAACCTTGCAGAGCAAGTTTGTTTACATCATCATCCTTATGAATAGAAACAAAATCAACCATCTCATCAGATAAAACCATAATAATTCCTCGCTATTGTATTTCTTAAATCACAAATTTAAGAAAATGAATCAAGTGTAGTATATTTGCATGATTAAAAATTAGAAATTATTTCCCCCATCTTTATAAGATTCATAACAAGAGTTTTATTTTTCTGTTATCACATATATGAAAGAATACGGTTTTCCAATATCTAGATCACTAATTACGAAGATTGCTATCTTTTTGATATTCATTTTTGTGTTTGTGGCTATTTTCCCAATACTTTTGGAGAGAGATTTTACTCCGGCAAATGAGTTACGTTATCTCAGCATCGCTGACGAAGCCATTAGAAATAATCATTTTTTTTTTCTTTACTAATCAAGGAGAGCCTTATGCAGATAAGCCACCTCTATTTCTTTGGATAGTAATGTTGGGGAAAGTGTTACTTGGACATCATAGCATTCCCTTTCTATCACTATTTTCTCTTCTACCTGCTTTTATTATCGCTTTTGTCATGGATAGATGGATTGCGCCTCACATCTCTTTCTCTATAAGGGTTGCTGCATTGATGATGCTATTTAGCACAGCAATGTTCATAGGCTCCGCTGTTGTAATAAGGATGGATATGCTTATGGCTATGTTTATAATACTTGCTTTGCGTATCTTCTTTAGTATGGAGGAAGAGGAAAATAATAAGAGAATTTATAGTTGGCTTTTCCCTATTTGTGTCTTTATGGCAATATTTACGAAAGGTCCGATAGGTTTGCTTATACCTTTAATATCTACTATTACATATCTTTTAGTGAGTAAAAAAGCATATCATATAAAGAGATATTGGGGAGTTACTACCTGGGTTATATTGCTGACTTTATTATCTTTATGGTTTGCAAATACATACATGGAAGGTGGAAAAGAATTTTTGTATAATCAACTTTTTCATCAGACTTTAGGACGTGCAGTAAACTCGTTCCATCACGATAATCCTTTTTACTATTATCTTATCAGTTTCTGGTATTCACTTGCTCCTTGGTCAATATTGATTGTTGTTACATTTATTGCAGGGATTTGTAGTAAGGTCGAAAGAATCGGTCTGGAGAAATTTTTTATGTGCATTATTGGGACTTCTTTCCTGTTGCTCTCATTAATAAGCTCAAAGTTGGATATATATATGTTGCCATTATTCCCTTTTTGGATTTATATGTCAGTTCTATGGCTATCTAGAGTTAAAAATTACAAGATTATAATTGCTTCTCTGATTATTCCTGCAATAGCGCTTGTATTGGCTTTATTTGCTGATATCAACTTAATTAATAGTAATAATAATGATTTCAGATTTGACCTTACTTTTCCAGCAGCAATATCATTGACTTTATTTGGCATAATAACAGTCATACTTCTCTTCAGAAAAAGAGTTATTTGTGCAATAGCTACAATTTTTATGGGAATATATATATCAATCTTCCTTCTAGGGTGGAATGTTAAGTATTTAAATAATTATATAGGTTACGGAGAAATATGTCAAGATGTGAAGAGAGTGAGAAAACAATACTCACTAAGTGATAAAACCTATGTTTACAAAATGAAGAATGCTCAAGATATGGATGTATATCTCAATGATGAGGTAATCATCCTACAAAGACCTTTGGAAGAGTACACTCCTAAAGGCTTGATTATTCTTCCAAGTAAACTATTGCCTAAAAGCCTCCCGAAAGAGACAAAAATCATAAAAAAAGATCCATACACTATTTTAGTAAATAAATAGTAAGATTTGCGCATAAAGTATATGTAAAAAATAGCCCTCTAAAGCCATTATAAGGCTTTAGAGGGTATATTTATTGTGAAGTCTCTTAAGACTTAAACTTTGAATCTATGATAAAAAGTTAATTGCCTAATTTATGGTTAAACTTATACTATTATCGAAATTGGAATGTATATTAGATATTCCTTATAATGGCATTTACTCTTTAGCTTTTTTCAGCATTCCATCAAATCCTAAGCGATGTTTAGCACTTACACTAATAGTCCTTCCCCTCAATAAAGTTGGTTGATAGCTACGTGATGTTACCGAGAGTTTTACTCCTGTTATCAGTTCTACGGCTTTTGCGTAAAGAGGTTCATTATTTGTGCCGAAATCTCTATAGTTATAGAATACATTAGTTTGATTGAGTGGGTTTGTTTCATCAATAATCAGACTAGTTATAGGCTCAAATCCACCTTGATAGTCACCAAATCCTTTTGCATTATAGCTCTGGAATGTTATAGGTACTATTCTGTATTTGTTGTTTCTTATAGTTTTCTCAGTGTATTCCATTCCCACATTCTTTCCAACTGTCTTCTCACCTATTAGTACTACGTCAATGTCAATACCTCTTAATGAGTTGATAACAAGTTCACTTGATGAAGCTGTATTATTGCCTACAATGCAGTATATTTTCTTCAGTCCAAGAAAACCATCAGATAGGGATACTCCTAAATTTGAGTATGTTGATGTTGCAAATAAGTCCTCATCCATAATGCCGTTTAACACTTTCATTCTCTCAGCATTATATCTGTATTTGGTAAATACTTTGTCTTTAGCATAATTTCCTGCTACGCAAGTCGCTATCATATTTGCCGAAATAGTATGTCCACCTCCATTGTATCTTAAGTCAAGGATAAGGTCTGTAATTTTCTGGCTATTGAAATCTTTAAAGACATTGAATAGTTCTTCGTCAAAACCTGCATCAAATGAAGAGTATACTAGATAACCAATCTTATGGGTACCTTCTGGTAGTACTTTGCTAAGCAATATAGGGTTGCAATACATAGCCTTTGATGTTAGGCCAACCTCTTTTCCATCGCTTGTAACATTCACTGAGATGACATTGGCAGGGCCCATTAATTTAGTGTATTGAGTATACCAATTTGAAACACTGATATCTGTTCCGTCTATTTTATTAATCAATGTCCCTCTTTTTAGTCCTGCATTAGAGGCGGGAGAGTCAGGATATATACCTTCAATGCTAAAATATACATAATCACCAGTCTCTGTTGCTACACGTATAGGAGTGATTCCTGTAAAACCAAAGCTATATGCAAGTTCCTTATCTATATACTTTGTAGCGCGAGATCCTGTAGAGCTTACACTGTTTATAGTATTCAATTTCTCAATATATGAGAAGATATAATATTTACCGTCAGATTCTAGTTTTTTGTCCAACGTATTAGTATTCATACTTAACAACGCATCTGAAAAGAATGATTGGTAGTCCTTTGTATTGTCTAGAGATAATGTCTTATATTCATCATTCCATAGGTACATTTCGCTAAGATAGTCGTATACAGCTTTGTTGACCTCCATATCCTCTGTTGTAAGACTTGGATCAAGAGCTTTTTGTATCACACTGAAACTTACATCAGAGTATCCTTTTACACTTATGCTTATAATGGCAGTTCTATCTTTATCTGTAGTGGATGTAGCAGTTAGTTTAATAATGTTTTGTCCTCTATCTCCTGTAGTTGGCGTTATCTTGCACCAACTTGAATTACTTGATGCACCCCAGCTGTTCGCTGCATTGAAAACTACCTGCAATGGTGTTGTCGTTGTTATCTCAAGAGGTTCTTTATTCAACCAACTTTGTCCTGATACACCGGATCCTATTTCTTCATTATTACTTTTACATGACATAAGGCATGTTGATATGAAGATGAATAGGAGTAAATTTAGATATCCTATTTTTTTTCATTCTATTCTAATTTGAAAAAGATTTAAAAAGTGAGTTACTGATTAATTTAATGATGATTATGTTTGTGTTCTATTAATAATTGAATATAATAAAAACGCCAAGATAGTAATATTGTTTAGTAAATCTCTTTTTTATTCAATGAATGGAAAGTATATTTCGGCATATCTATCATACAGAATCATTTAGATTGTTTTGTTGTTATATATTTTGAACCTGTCTCATTACTCTTAGGAAATTTTCGCCCCATATTTTAGTAATATCCTCTTTTGAGTATCTCTCTAAAAGGAGACGTCGGGTAAAGTTTATTAGCTCGCTTGCTGATGCACATCCAGCCACTCCACCGTCACCATCGAAATCGGTTCCTATTCCTACATGGTCAATTCCCATAATATTTACCATATGGTTCAGGTGATAAATGGCATCGATGATAGATGCTTCTCCCTGTTCTCTAAGAAAACCGTGATAGAGAGTTACCTGAGCTACCCCTCCATGTTTTGCCAGTTGTCTGAGCTGATCATCAGTAAGATTACGTGGATGGTTACATAATGCCTTGGATGATGAGTGTGATGCAACAATAGGCATACTGCTTATATCAATTGCATCGTAGAATGTCTTTTCACCAGCATGTGAGATATCTACCATCATCCCCACGCGATTCATCTCCTTTATAACCTTATTTCCGAACTCTGTTACACCCATATTCTCATCATTACCCTTAGCAGAGCCGCATATAAGATTGTTTCCATTGTGGCATAGAGTCATATATACAACTCCGCGTTTACGGAAGCGCTCTACATTAGATAAATCTTTCCCTATTGCATATCCGTTCTCTATACCATCATTATTGCCTTTTTCCTTTCGGCTTTCAGTCTGTACAGATCATCCGGTGTATAAGCTATATTTACAAAAGTGCAGTTCTCGGCGACCATATCCTCAATCTGGTTTAGTATATTATCCGCCTTATTTGTAGCGGCTAGCAGAGATTCATCATCACATCCCAATTGTTTCAGATATGCTACCATTATTGTAGAGTCGAGTGCCCCTTCATCCATCTTATGCAAATCAACAAGGATCTTAGGATCTCTTGAAGCAAAATTTATCCCTTGGTCGAAAAACATTGGAGTATCGCAGTGTGAATCTAGCGATAATATATTTTTATGAAGTTCTCTAGCCTCTTTGTAAGAACTGCTTTCGCCAACAAGCCACTGGAATAGCGGCATCATAGATTCATCACCTTCCATGATGAAACATTCGGGATGCCACTGAACACCTATCATAGATTTATATTCAGTGGATTCCATTGCCTCTATCACTCCATCGCTAGCTATGGCTGATACTTGGAAACCTTTAGCGGGTTCCTTTACAGCCTGGTGATGGAATGAGTTTACAGCTAATCTGTCAGTCTTGAATATTTTAGAGAGTAGAGACTCCTCTTTCAGAGATACGGTGTGTGAGGCATAACCCCTGTCAAGATCCTGATCATGCTTTATGCGAGTACCATCCATCTGGGTATGTATATCTTGATAAAGCGTTCCATCAAAAGCTGCATTCATAATCTGTATTCCACGGCATATGCCAAGAATCGGTATTTGTCTGTCGGCAGCTAGTTTTGTAATAATGAGCTCACTTTTATCTCTTTTATGGTTGATGCTGTGTAATTCTTTTACTGGTTCTTCATCTAGTAGGAGAGGATTTATATCACCTCCTCCTGTAAGAATTAGACCATCAATAGAGTTTACTACACTTATCAAACTGTCAATGTTTTCAAAAGGAGGTATAATGAATGGAGTGCCACCTGCTTTCAAAATGGAGGTAAAATAGCCTTCAGCTAGAGAACACTCACTGTTTTTGTAATTTCCTGTCAATCCGATTACCGGGTTTTTTTTAAGGCTAGGTGGTAATTTATGTATATCATCATAAACTTTAGAAATGTCAAATGTTTGAAGTCTTTCCATAAGTTAAATTAATAGTAGAAACATAACAAAGATATGTAATATTTCAGATTTATTTTTCATATTTGTTAAAAATCTAATGTGCATGGAACCTTTACATGATTTTGCCGGATTGACAAGAAAACTGCTCTCTCAAAAGATTCGCAAGAGGGTAGCTGTTGCCTGTCCTAATGATCCTCATACAGAATATGTTATTTCACGTGCATTGCATGAGGGCATTGCTGAATTCCTGCTTGTTGCCGATGCGGCAAATGTGCAGAAATCACTATATATTCAGGATGCTTTCCCCGAGAGCGTTAAAGTTTTTAAGGTCGCTTCAATTGAAAACGCGGCACCTCAGGCAGTATCGCTTGTTAAACATGGCTATGCCGATATTCTTATGAAAGGGCTAATCAATACAGATAATCTGTTGCGAGCCGTTCTTGATAAGGAGAATGGACTTCTCTCTAAAGGAAGTGTACTTAGTCATGTTACACTCGCTCAGATACCTCTCTACAACAAGCTTTTGCTCTTTTCAGATGCTGCTGTCATTCCAAAGCCTACTCTTGAGCAGTTCGACTCTATCCTAAAATATGATATTGAGGTATGTCATAAGTTAGGTATTGCTAATCCAAGTATTGCTTTGATAAACAGTAGCGAGAAGGTAAACCCGAAGTTCCCTCATACGATTGACTATGTAATACTTAAGGAGCGTGCAGCAAATGGCGATTATGGGTCAATAAATCTTGATGGTCCTATGGATGTAAAGACTGCATGTGATTCACATAGTGGTAAACTTAAAGGGATAAACTCTCCTGTAGTAGGCCATGCCGATCTCCTTATTTTTCCAAATATAGAATCAGGAAATACATTTTATAAATCTATATCTCTGTTTGGAGATGCTAATATGGCAGGAATGCTAACAGGAACAATAGCTCCTGTTGTTGTGCCTTCGCGTGCCGACTCAGGAAATTCTAAATACTACAGTCTTGTATTGGCTTGTATTGCCGGTTAAAGTAAATAATTATGAGAATATTTGTTATCAACCCAGGATCTACTTCGACAAAACTAGCTATCTATGAAGATGATAAGCAGATATGGGAAGCAGGTGCACATCATCCTGTGCACGAATTAGAACAGTTTCATCACGCTGTGGAGCAGTTTAAATATAGATTGGATTTTGTTTATAATAAGTTAGATATGTGTGGAATCCCTCTAAAATTTGATGCAATTATTGCTAGGGGAGGTCTCCTGAGGCCTACTCCAGGAGGTGTTTATCAAATCAATGATAAGATTAAGCACGATTTGATACATGCTGAGATGGACCATGCCTGCAATCTAGGTGCCCTGATTGCTGATGACATGAGCAAGAGATGTAACTGCCCTGCTTATATTGCTGATCCGGAAGTGGTAGATGAACTGATTCCTGAGGCAAGGCTTACTGGGATACCTGAGATAAATAGAATATCCATATTTCACGCTCTGAATAGTAAGGCTCTATCAAGAAAATATGCGGAATTTATTGGGAAAAGATACGAAGATATCAATCTTATTGTTGCGCATATGGGAGGAGGGATATCAGTAGGCGCGCATCGCCGTGGGAAGGTTATTGATGTAAACAATGCACTTAACGGAGATGGACCGTTCAGCCCTGAGAGAGCAGGAACAATTCCGGCTGATCAGCTTGCAGAGCTCTGTTTTAGTGGAAAATACACATTAAAAGCAATAAAGAAACTATTGAATGGCAAAGGAGGGTTGACAGCACACCTTGGTACAAATGATGTAGCAACAATAGCAGAGAAAGCACAAAGAGGTGAGGAGCCTTATAATACTATTCTGAATTCAATGATATATAATGTTGCAAAACAGATTGGAGGAATGTATGTAGCACTTAAAGGTGATGTAGACTGTATAATCCTTACTGGAGGAATAGCTTATTGCAATTATTGTATTGCAAATCTTAAAGAACAGATAGATTACCTTGCTAAGGTTGAGGTTATGCCTGGAGAAAATGAGATGGACTCACTTGCATATAATGCTCTCTCTGTTCTTAAAGGTAAGACTATACTTCAAGAGTATAATCCTTGAGAATAAAAAAATCAGGCAGGTACTTTTAGTACCTGCCTGAGCAATATTTAAAGCGTTTAGAATTAATATTCATCTTTACGTTTTGGGTTCATCGGGAACCACCCTTTCTTTACCCTTTCTCTTTGTTCAAATACCTCTTTTATTGTCCAGAATGATGAGAACGCAAAAACACCAAGAAACGAAGAGATCAGTATATTGCTTATTGTTATTGAGAGGATTACACCAATAATCCCGGCAATAAGGAAAACCCACCAGCACCTTGTTCCAAAATAATATTCGGCCTTTATGACTATAGGATGAAAAAGTCCTATAATTAGAAACGTACCAATGCCGATAATTATTCCGCTTAGGTTCAGGTCGTTAAGCAGATCCATTATTTTTCGTATTTGATAGGAATCTCTTTCTTAATGCTTTGTTCCAAAGAAATCATAGTCTCAGTTGCCGATACACCTGGTATTTCCTGAATCTTAGAATTCAATATATCCATAAGATGCTCATTGTCTTTTGAATATAGCTTTGTAAGCATAGTGTAAGCTCCTGTAGTGAAGTGACATTCCACAATCTCTGGAATTTTCATTAGTTCCTCTACTACTGATTTGTACATAGAACCTTTCTCAAGTTTGATTCCTACGTAAGTACAGGTACGATATCCAAGGCTTTTTGGGTTAACATGATAACCTGAGCCTATGATGACGTCCATATCAATTAGGCGCTGAACTCTTTGATGTATTGCAGCGCGAGAAACTCCACAGTCAGCAGCTACATCTTTAAAAGGTATGCGGGCATTTTGTGAAATAATTTCAAGAATCTGTCTGTCAAGATTGTCAATTTTTTCCATTTTATATTTAGTTTATATCTTGTCAATATGTAAGCAAATATATGAATAGTTTTTATTTTATAATAAAGAAGTGCATAAAAAACCAAGTTTTTTTATGATTTATCAGTAATATTGTTTCAAAAACTAACTCTCTTCTTTATCTCGTCTATTCTGTCTCTCCTTTGGATAGAGAAAGTACCACTATTCTTATCCAAGTACTCAAGAAGATATAATGATTTTGACAAAAGATTTTTTTGTTCTTCCGATTGCTTACATAAAGCATCTTGATATAATAGTTCAGCCAGCATCTCTATTCTTGTAAGGATTTCTGTACCCTCATACTTATTCATTAAATCGTTTAAGATATTTTCTCCATCTTCATTGTAGTAATATTTAGGAAGGTGATTGAAGTAGGTGTTATATAGACTCTGTAGTGCTACTTCAAGTTCAGGGTCATCCTCTTTTTTCTTTCTGCTAAGCAGTAGCTCTAGATTTTCATTGAAGTCATTGAGCAATCTCATAATATAGTCTCTTGCTAACATCTTATTTATCAATAATGGTTACTAATATCTTGTCTATTCTTGCGCCATCCATATCTACAACTTCCAGATTGAACTTATTCCACTCAATCGATTCTCCTGTCTTAGGGATATGCGTCATCTCATGGAGTACAAGTCCGCTTAGGGTATTATAGCTGTATTCTGAGTATATATCTTCCAAATCAAAGTATTTAAGAAAATCATAGAAAGGACATTGTCCATCAATAAGCCACGTGCCATCTTTCCTTTGCATTATATCAGGCTCCTCATGTTCTCCGGGAAGTGATCCTACAAGAGCCTCAAGTATATCCTTTATTGTAATGATACCTTGCATGCAGCCAAACTCATCGCAAATCAACCCATACTTTACATGGCTCTTCTTTATATGTTCAAGAACCTTGTAAACATCTGTACTCTCATGAAAATATACTGCTTTTCTGATATACGTTCTTATGTCGAATGGTTTTTTTGCATCAAGTTTACCAAACAGGTCTTTAAGGTAGACTACACCTAATATGTTGTCCAATGAATTCCCTTCTGTCACAGGGTATACCTGGTAGAGATTCTTACATACAACATCGTAAATCTCTTCTCCACCCATATTTACATCGAGGAATACTACATCGCTCCTGTAAGTCATAATGGTATTGATACTTCTATCGCCAAGAGAAAAAACTCTGTCTACAATATCCTGTTCCACCTCTTGTACCTCACCACTCTCCGTTCCTTGGTCAATCATTGTTTTTATCTCCTCTTCAGTCACCTTCTCTGAAGCTTGGTTTATATCAAACAGGTTGAATATTACAGAGGTGCTCTTTGCCAGTAACCATACGAATGGTGTTGTTATTATTGATAGTATATTCATCGGCCTGGCAAGCCATTTAGCCATCTTGGTAGATAGAGCCATCCCAATTCTTTTGGGAACAAGCTCTCCGAAGATTATAGAGAGATAGGTGACAATAATAATTATTGATACCTGTGCCACCGTATGTGAATATGTTTCAGGAAAGCCATTTTGGATAAGCCATGTGCTTAAATCGTCTGCAAGGACATCGCCCGAATAGATACCGGTAAGTATTCCAATAAGTGTTATGCCTATCTGTATTGTAGAGAGAAATTTTTCAGGTTGGTTTACTAGATTAAGTGCTACCTGTGCAGCCTTACTGCCATGGCGTATGTCATTATTTAAGCTACTCTTTCTTGCAGAGATAAGAGCCATTTCATACATAGCAAAAACGCCATTCAATAAGATTAAAAATATGATAATAATAATGTCCATTTTCCCGTTTGTCAATACGAAACAAATATATGGAATATTGTTTTAAATTCAGCTTTATGGATATAACATTTATCATTATGCTTAAAAAAAGCAACATCACTGAACATTTTATAATGAGTATGTCAATACTTATATAACCTTAATATTGTGTTAATTATATTTTATATTGACCTGTTTTTGGTTTTTTGTCTCCATTTTTGGCTAATGAGAGCGGATTACAAGTGCCCGTTTCATTTAGATTCACTATTTTTGTCTAAATTAGAATAAAATGCATCCCTTAGAATTATTTAAATATTGTCCGAAATGTGGCTCGCTAAATTTTGGCGTAAATAACGAGAAGTCAAAAAAATGTGCCGATTGTGGTTTTGTCTACTACTTCAACTCCAGTGCTGCAACAGTAGCGTTTATACTTAAAGAGGATGACTCCCTGTTAGTATGCCGCAGAGCTAAAAATCCGATGAAAGGAACATTAGATCTGCCAGGAGGTTTCATTGATATGTTTGAAACAGGTGAGCAGGGAGTTGCTCGTGAGGTATTTGAAGAGACGGGACTTACTGTTGATGAGTCTCACTATCAGTTTTCATTACCAAATACATATCTCTATTCTGAATTTCTGGTGCATACACTCGATATGTTCTTTCTCTGTAAAGTAAAGAGTACAGAAGAGATAAAGGCTATGGATGATGTTGCAGACTCTTTCTGGATACCGCTGGACAAAATTAATCCCGAAGAGTTCGGGCTGGCCTCAGTACGTGAGGGGGTAAAAATATTTTTAAAAACTCATAAACATAATTAGGAATGGATAAAAGAGTATTATTTGTAGCTGTACTTCTTTCAGGATATAGCTTTAATGCCAAAGCTCAACAGTTCACACCTGTCGATGAGTCAGGAGAGGTAGAGTATGAAAAAGCATGCAAAGAGTTTCAACTTGTACCATCAAGGAGTATAGCTATGTTTAATGACTACCTTGATAAATATCCCGATTCAAGACATAGAAACAGGGTTGAATCGCTTATAGCTACAGCATATTTTAAAGAGGGCAGATATAAAGAGGCTATTGCTATCTTTAACTCTTGTGATATTGATGCTCTCGCTGACAACGAGAGAGATGAGGCTGCCTATTCACTGGCAACTGCTTATCTTAAGGAGAATGATATAGAGAAGGCAAAGGTGTGGTTCACTATGCTAAAGAGCATCAGTGGCAGTCATTATATGGATGCAGTATACAACCTTGCATATATTGACTATTCTGAAAAGAGATATGATGATGCTGCGAAGGCTTTTCTTTCGTTAAAAGATAATGAGAGATTAGGTGAAAATTCATCATATTATCTATCTGAGATATATCTGCTGCAAAAGAGGTATCAAAATTCTCTTTCAATATCTAAGGAGTTGCAGGAGAAATACCCTAACAGTAAGCTCCTGTCTGATTACTACAGGGTGGAGGGAGAATCATACTATGGTATGAATTCGTTTGTTGAGGCTGCAACAGCATTACAGAAATATATTTTATCTGCTTCGCAACCACAAAGAGCAGCTCTGTATGAAGCAGGAGTTTCTCTCTATAATACCGGTGTCTATTCACAGGCTGCCTCAATGTTTAGTAAGGTGGCAACCACTAGTGACGAGATATCTCAGAGCTCATACCTATATATGGGACTCTCATATCTGCAACTTAAAGAAAGAAATATGGCAAGGATGTCGTTTGAACAGGCTGCCAACTATAACTTCAACACAAAAATTAAGGAGGAGGCTCTTTATAATTACGCTCTGCTGATACATGAGACATCATATTCTCCTTTTGCAGAATCTGTAACTGTCTTCGAGAGGTTTCTTAATGAGTTCCCGGATTCAGAGTATTCTGATCGCGTAAACGACTATCTAGTTGAGGTCTATATGAATACAAAAAGCTATGTAGCAGCTCTGGCATCTATTAACAAGATTAAAAGTCCTGGCAAAGCTATCATGGAAGCAAAACAGAAGATACTCTTTAGCTTGGGTACACAAGAGTTCGCCAACTCTGATTTCGAAAAAGCATTGTCATATTTCAATCAGTCGCTCTCCTTAGGGAACTATGCAGAGAGTGTTCGTCTGAATGCAACCTACTGGAAAGGAGAGACCCTATATAGGCTAGAGAGATATGATCAGGCTACAGAGGAGTATAAGAGATATATAAACTCAGCAAAAGATAGAGCCGGGGAAGAATATAGACTTGCTCTTTATAACTTAGGATATTGTTACTTCAAACAGAAAAATTACTCACAGGCTAAGGGATGGTTTGAGAAATATGCTTCACTTCCTAAGGATAATGCACTTATGCTTGCTGATGCATATAACCGTATCGGCGATTGTAATTTTTACTCGCGCGAGTTTGCTGTTGCTGCAACGAATTACTCCAAAGCTAAAGCAGCAGATAGCTCTCTTGCCGACTACTCTCTCTACCAGGAGGCTTTTGTTAAAGGCCTTCAGAGAGATTACAATGGTAAGATAGTTACTCTTAATACCCTTCTTAGTGACTATCCACAATCTCAATATATTGATGATGCCATATATGAGCAGGGAAGAGCTTTTGTACAGATGGAACAGAATAATAAAGCTATCGAGAGATATAATATCCTTCTTCAGAAATTTCCACAAAGTGCAATGGCTAGGAAAGCAGCTAGTGAGATAGGACTTCTTTACTATCAGGATGATAAATATCCTCAGGCTATCGATGCTTACAAAAAGGTTATTAAGGAGTATCCAGGAAGTGAAGAGGCTGGGCTTGCACAGCGTGACCTTAAATCAATCTATATTGATCTTAACAAAGTTGATGAATATGCAGCTTTTGCATCAACCTTGAACAATGGAGTTGCCTTCAACGCCAATGAGAGGGACTCTCTGACTTATGCAGCCGCAGAAAAGGTTTACATGAAAGGGGCAGTCGATGAGGCAAGGCGTAGTTTTATAAACTATCTACAATCGTTCCCACAGGGAGCTTTTGCATTGGATGCCAACTATTATGTTGGACTGATAGATTTTAATCAGAAGAACTATAAGGAAGCTCTTTCATCACTGGATAAAGTTCTTCAGTTCCCTTCAAACAAATTCTCTGAAAATGCTATGCTGCTCAGCGCAACTATGGCATTTGATGGAGGTGATTATCAGAAATCTTTAACTCTATACTCTAATCTTATCAACAAAACTGCATCAGCTGATAAGCTGCAGAGGGCTCAGATAGGTATGCTAAGAAGTGCAGCCAAACTAAATCGTAGTAGCGATATTATAATGGCAGCGGATAAACTTTTGGCATCGGCAAAACTATCTCCTGAACTCTCCAATGAAGCAAGATATTATCGTTCAAAGGCATACATACAGAGTCGAGAGTTAAATAAAGCGTTACCAGACTTAAAGCTTCTTGCTAATGATACACGAAACGTATATGGAGCTGAGGCAAAGTTTCAGTTAGCTCAAATCTATTTCGAACAAGGCAACAAGAGTGCAGCAGAGAAGGAACTATTGAACTACATTGAAGTGAGTACTCCACATGTATATTGGTTGGCACGTTCATTCGTGCTATTATCGGATATCTATATGCAGACAGGACGTAATGTTGAGGCGAAGCAGTATCTGCTATCTCTTAAACAGAACTATAATGAGAATCAGGAGATAAATTCGATGATAGAGAGTCGCTTAAGTAAGTTGTAGAGTATAATAAAAGAAAAAGTAACTGTTATGAAAAAGAATATATTACTGTTTTTATCACTAATCTCTGTTTCGTTGACTTCCTATTCACAGAAAGACACTACAATGAACAGGACAGTGATAGTAGAGAATAACTATAATCCCGAGATTATGGATGCTTCGAAGATAAATGTTCTTCCTAAAATTGAGGATTTCAAAGCTCCGAAGAACGATATCAGATATTCCACAAATGCCACTCCCTTAACCTCTTTCTCTGACAAAACTGTAGATTTTCAAATTTCAGAACCTCTAAAGAGGGGGCAAAAGAATGGATATCTACGGGCTGGATATGGAAACTATGGGAATACAGATATCTTTGCAAAGTATGTTGTAGACTTGACTTCGGAAGATAGATTGTCATTTGAAACCGGACTGGACGGAATGAAGGGAAAACTGAAAGATTGGAATAGCCACGATTGGAACGGTCGTTTCTTCACCTCACATATCAATGCAGATTATTCTCACTATTTCAAAAATTATCTATTTACAGTACAAGGGAAGTTTAAATCACAAGTATTCAACTATATTAATCACGGAGGTTTTGATAAACAGCATAATACAATTGCTGATGTAAACGCGTCATTAAGTTCATTGCAAGATAATACTCCTATAAATTTCTATGTAAAAATGGGATATAGGAGTTTTGCTCAGAAGTTTGCTCTTGGTGACTTTAAACAAGGTTCGCAGGGTGACTTCTACATAAATGGTAATGTGTGGGGTAAGTTGAATGATGAAAGCAATGTTGGAATCAACTTTGAGATGGATAATCTCTCATACTCCTCTAGAACCCTTGATGGATATAGCGCTCTCAGGACTAATCCATACTACAGCTTGAAAGGCGATGATTGGAACATACGTATAGGTGCACATGCCGACTATCAGACAGCATTAGAGAAGGGTGTGGAGTTTGCTCCCGACCTGCTTGTCCAGTATTCAATTGACGACAGATATCAGCTATATGCAAAAGTAGATGGTGGTGTAATACTGAATGATTTTTATCGTCTTAGCTCTTTATCTCCTTACTTCATAATGAACAGGCAGTATCTTTCAACCTCTGTCCCTTTTGACGGTAAGATAGGATTTAAAGCTTCACCCATGGACGAGATGTGGTTGCATCTGTTTGCAGGATATAGAATAAACAAGAATGAGCTTTCGTATATTGTAAGCTCAGAACCTTCTTATACTCAGTTTTATCAAGATAAAGCAAATTGTGTTTATGGAGGTGGTGAGTTCAGATATAGTTTTAAGGATCTATTCGATATAAATACAAAAGCAGTGATATACAAATGGAACAGTAAAGCTGCCAATGAAGATCTTTTCCTTGCATCTAAACCAGAACTTACTCTTGATATTGACCTAAGATATAGAGTTATTCAAAACCTATACCTCAATGGTGGTTTCTCGTATGTTAAGCGAATAGATAATAAAGATATCATTGGTGACTATCGCTACAAATATGATAATTTAAACAACTTATATATTGGAGCAGAATATGAAATTTTCGATAATATATCAGTCTATGCTAAGCTGAACAATATACTTAACTCAAAGAATTACAGAGAAGATTGTTACCCTACTGAGAAGTTTAATTTTATAGGAGGGCTCTCTTTTAAATTCTAACAGATTGATTAGAAAAAAACGTTTTTTATAAAAAAAGCAGAAACATACCTTATTATATAGATATGTTTTTGCTTTTTTCCTACTTTTGCCACCAAATAAATTGGAATAGATAGCATTATGCATAAAAATCTTGTTATTGTTGAGTCTCCGGCTAAAGCTAAAACTATAGAGAAATTCTTAGGCGCTGACTATAAAGTTCTTTCCAGTTACGGACATATACGTGATCTGAAGAAGAAGGAATTCAGTATAGATGTGGAAAATGGATTTGAACCTACATATGAAATCCCTGATGATAAGAAAGCTCTAGTCAAGGAGTTGAAAAGTGCAGCGAAAAATGCAGATATGGTTTGGCTCGCATCCGATGAGGACCGCGAGGGAGAAGCTATATCATGGCATCTGTTTGATGTACTTAAGCTCGATCCGAAAAAGACCAAGCGAATTGTATTCCATGAAATTACGAAGAGTGCTATTCTTAAGGCTATAGAAAATCCTAGAGATATAGATTTCAACCTTGTAAATGCACAACAGGCGCGACGCGTACTCGACAGAATAGTGGGCTTTGAACTATCTCCGGTTCTCTGGAGAAAGGTGAAACCTGCTTTATCAGCCGGACGTGTGCAGTCGGTAGCTGTGCGTCTTATTGTTGAGCGTGAGAGAGAAGCAAATGCTTTTGTCTGCGAATCTTCATATAGAGTAGTTGCCATATTCGAGGTGAAAGATAAAGATGGTAGTATAAGTGATGTTAAAGCTGAACTCTCTTCAAGACTGAAGACTAAAGAGGAAGCTGAAGCATTCCTTCAAAAATGTGTAGATTCTACCTTCAGAATTGAAGATATAACTACACGTCCGTTAAAGAAATCACCGGCTCCACCATTTACAACTTCAACATTACAGCAAGAAGCTGCCCGTAAATTGGGACTTCCTGTAGCAAGAACAATGATGATTGCTCAGAAACTTTATGAGAACGGATTGATAACATATATGCGTACTGACTCTGTTAACTTGTCAAGTTTGGCTCTTAACACTTCTCGCGATGAGATTATATCTCTCATGGGTGAGAAATATGTTAAAAACCGCCACTATTCAACAAAGAGTAAGGGAGCTCAGGAGGCTCATGAGGCTATACGACCTACATATATGTCAAATGTTGACATTGAGGGTACTCCACAGGAGAAGAAGTTGTATGAACTTATATGGAAACGCACCATCGCATCTCAGATGGCTGATGCTGAACTTGAAAAGACTACTGCAAATATCTCTATAAGCAATGACGACAGAAAGTTTGTAGCAACAGGTGAGGTTATCAAGTTTGATGGTTTCCTTAAGGTTTATGCAGAAAGCTATGACGACGATAATCAAGAAGATGATAGTAGTAAGTTGCTCCCTCCACTTGTTAAAGGTGATGAGGTGAAGAGAAAGAGCATTGTTGCTACAGAACGCTTTACTCAGGCTCCTCCAAGATATACCGAAGGTAGTCTTGTAAGGAAACTCGAAGAATTAGGTATTGGACGTCCTTCTACTTACGCACCTACTATATCTACAGTCCAACAGAGAGGATATGTGGAGAAGTCAAATAGAGAGGGTGTGAAAAGAGAATATGATATACTCACATTGAAAGGCTCTAAAATCAGTGCTGCAACAAAGAGTGAAATTACCGGCAGTGAGAAGTCAAAACTGTTACCTACAGATGTTGGAATAGTTGTTAATGACTTCCTTATGGAGTTCTTCCCAGGCATTATGGACTATAATTTCACAGCAAAGGTTGAGAAAGAGTTTGATGAGGTTGCTGATGGAGAAAAGGCATGGAACGGACTGATGGGTGACTTCTACAAAGAGTTCCATCCATTGGTGAATGAGACCATGAATAAGAAAAGTGAACATAAGGTTGGTGAAAGACTTCTTGGCAATGATCCAAAATCAGGTAAGCTGTATTTGTTAAGATAGGACGTTTCGGACCTGTAATTCAGATCGGTACTGCTGATGACGAAGAGAAACCTAAGTTTGCGCAGATAACCAAAGGTTGCTCAATGGAAAGCATAAGTCTAGAGGAGGCTCTCGAAGCATTCAAACTACCTAGAGATCTAGGTGAGTATGACGGTAAGATTGTAACCGTAGGAGAAAGTAGATTCGGTCCATATATACGCTATGATAACAGTTTTACATCTATACCTAAGGATATTTCTCCTATGGAGATCAATTTGGATGAGGCTGTTGAACTTATTAATGCAAAGAAAGAGGCAGAAGCAAAGAAGATGATTAAGTCTTTTGATGAGGAACCTGAACTTCAGATCCTTAATGGACGCTTCGGACCTTACATTTCATACAAAAAGAAGAATTTTAAAATACCTTCATCACAAAAGCCTGAAGCTCTCACTCTTGAAGAGTGTATGACAATAGTAAACACACCTAAGGAGAAGAGTACAGCAAAGAAAGTTAGAAAAACAACGAAGAAGAAAGAATGAAAAGGGTATTCCTAATAGGATATATGGGTGCTGGTAAGACTACTTTGGGAAAAGCTTTATCAAAAAAAAGCGGTCTTACATTCATTGATCTTGATTGGTATATTGAGGAGAGGTATCATAAAACCATACAGCAGATATTTGCTGATCATGGTGAAGAGGGATTTAGAGAAATTGAAAAGAATATGCTTCATGAAGTTTCTGAATTTGAAGATGTTATCATCTCTACCGGGGGAGGTACTCCTTGCTTCTTTGATAATATGGATTATATGAACTCCGTAGGAGAGACTGTTTTTCTGGACGTTTCTCTAGATGTGCTTTTTAACCGTCTCTCTGTTGCCCGACACCAACGTCCACTCCTAAAAGGGAAAAGTGATAATGAGCTTCTCTTGATAATCAAACAGGGACTCGAAAAGAGATTACCTTTTTATACAAAGGCTAAACATAACTTCATAGCGGATGAACTTGAGAGTATAAAAGAGATTGATAGTTCTGTTCAGAAACTTGAGAAAGAATTAAATTATATATAGCTATTATAATAATATAAACATCTTGCAAAAATAAAGAAATGAGAAAATGGCGAATTGAAGATTCTGAAGAGCTCTACAACATTACAGGTTGGGGTACTTCATATTTCGGCATCAATGACAAAGGTCATGTCGTAGTTACACCAAGGAAGAAAGGTGTTGCTGTCGATTTGAAAGAATTAGTGGACGAATTACAGATAAGGGATGTGTCTGCTCCAATGCTTATCCGCTTCCCGGATATTATTGATAATCGTATTGAGAAGATAGCTAACTGCTTCAGCCAGGCATCTCAAGAATATGGTTATAAAGCACAGAACTTTATTATCTATCCTATTAAGGTGAACCAGATGCGCCCTGTAGTTGAAGAGATTATCAGTCACGGAAAAAAATTCAACCTTGGACTTGAAGCTGGGTCAAAACCGGAACTTCATGCTGTAATAGCTGTTAATACAGATTCTGATTCTCTTATTATCTGCAACGGATACAAGGATGAAAGCTATATTGAACTAGCCCTTCTTGCTCAAAAGATGGGTAAGCGTATATTCCTTGTAGTTGAGAAACTAAATGAGTTGCGCCTTATTGCAAAGATGGCAAAGCAGTTGAATGTTTCTCCTAATATAGGTATACGTATTAAACTGGCATCTTCAGGAAGTGGAAAATGGGAAGAGAGCGGTGGCGACGCAAGTAAGTTCGGTCTTACTTCCAGTGAACTGCTTGAGGCTCTTGATTTCCTTGAGAAGAAGGATATGAAGAATTGCCTTAAACTTATTCATTTCCATATCGGAAGTCAGGTTACAAAAATCAGAAGAATTAAAACTGCTCTTCGTGAGGCATCACAATTCTATGTTCAACTATATAGCATGGGCTTCAATGTTGAATTTGTCGATATAGGCGGTGGACTTGGCGTTGATTATGACGGAACACGCTCATCAAGCAGTGAAAGTAGTGTGAACTACTCAATACAGGAGTATGTTAACGACTCTATATCTACTCTGGTAGATGTAAGCGATAAGAATAATATACCACACCCAAATATCATTACAGAAAGCGGACGCTCACTTACCGCTCACCATTCTGTATTGATTTTCGAGGTGCTCGAGACTGCAAGTCTTCCTGAGATGGACGAAGAATTCGAAGTTAGCGATACCGATCATGAACTTGTTCATGAATTATACTCTATATGGGATAACCTGAATCAGAGTCGTATGATTGAGGCTTGGCACGATGCACAACAGATACGTGAGGAGGCACTCGACCTATTTAGTCATGGTATCGTTGACCTCAAGACAAGAGCTCAGATAGAGAGACTATATTGGTCGGTTACAAGAGAGATTAACCAGATTGCATCAGGTCTGAAACATGCTCCTGATGAGTTCAGGAAGTTAGGAAAGCTATTGGCAGATAAATATTTCTGTAACTTCTCTTTGTTTCAATCTCTTCCAGACTCATGGGCTATTGACCAGATATTCCCTATAATGCCTATACAGAGACTTGATGAGAAACCTGACAGAAGCGCTACTCTTCAGGATATTACATGCGACTCAGATGGAAAGATCTCAAATTTCGTATCTCCAAGGAATGTGTCACACGACCTTCCGGTACACTCATTAAAAGGTAAGGACTCGTATTATATCGGTGTATTCCTTGTAGGAGCTTATCAGGAGATTCTTGGTGATATGCACAACCTTTTCGGTGATACAAATGCTGTGCACGTAAGTGTTGACGATAAGAGTTACTCCATAGATCAGGTTATCGATGGTGAAACAGTTGCCGAGGTATTGGATTATGTACAATATAGTCCTAAGAAGTTGGTAAGAACTCTTGAAACATGGGTGACAAAATCAGTGAAAGAGGGTAAGATATCTGTAGAAGAGGGTAAAGAATTCCTCTCTAACTATCGCTCAGGACTTTATGGATATACTTATCTAGAATGATATAATGAAAGAGAACGTTACTGTTATAAAGGTAGGAGGCAAGATTGTTGAAGAGACAGATTCACTCTCTGCTCTTCTTGATGATTTTGCCAAGATCCAAGGATATAAAGTGCTTGTTCATGGCGGAGGTCGTTCTGCGACAAAAATGTGTGCTCAACTTGGTATAGAGAGTAAGATGGTAAATGGCAGAAGAGTGACAGATCTTGAGACACTGAAAGTGGTAACCATGGTATATGGTGGCTTGGTGAACAAGAATATAGTTGCTCAGTTGCAAAAACGTGGCATTAATGCTATTGGACTTACCGGAGCTGATATGAATGTGATGCACTCTGTTAAACGCCCCGTAAAAGATGTAGATTACGGTTTTGTGGGAGATGTGGATAGAGTAGATGCAGAAGCACTTGGACGACTTATTCATGCTGATGTAGTTCCTGTAATGGCACCACTGACTCATGATGGTAATGGAAACATGCTAAATACAAATGCTGATACCATTGCCGGTGAGACTGCAAAAGCACTTGCCCAGCTCTTTGATGTTACATTAGTATACTGCTTTGAAAAGAGGGGAGTACTACGTGATGAAAATGATGATGACAGTGTAATCCCAGTAATCACTAAGAGTGATTTTAATGATTTTATTGATCAGAAGGTGATAACAGGTGGTATGATTCCTAAACTTGAGAACGCTTTTTCTGCAATTGATAAAGGCGTTGAACAGGTTATAATTACCTGTGCATCTGATATTAAGGGAGAAAAAGGTACTTTGATAAAAAAATAATTAAAAAAATGACGGGTAAGGTGTAACTTTCGTTCAACTTACCCGTCATTATTATAGAGAGCGATGGAAAAGATCAATTTCCGTAATGATATATTGCCGCTTAAGAACAAACTTTATAGGTTGGCTCTTAGAATAACGCTTGATAGCGCCGAAGCGGAAGATATTGTGCAGGATACTATGATCAGAGTATGGCATCGCAAGGATGAGTGGGAAAAGTTTGATTCTATTGAGGCCTATTGTCTCACTGTTGCAAGAAATCTTGCTATTGACAGAAGCCAGAAGTTGGAATCAAAAAATATCCAACTTAACGATGATGCCACCGAAATATCTGACTCTCATGACCCTCATGAGCTAATGGAACATGATGAACAAGTTGTAATTATTCATCAACTTATGAACCTTCTTCCAGAGAAACAACGCTCGGTAATACAGTTGAGGGACATTGAGGGTAAGAATTATAAGGAGATTGCTGAAATTTTAGATATTACCGAAGAACAGGTTAAAGTAAATCTTTTCAGGGGTAGACAGAAAATAAAACAAAAATATCTTGAAATTCAAAATTATGGACTATAAGTATATTGAACAGCTTTTGGAACGTTATTGGGACTGCGAGACCACCATTGAGGAGGAACAGATTCTTAGGGCATTCTTCCATCAGGAGGATGTTCCATCCAACTTAATTCAATATAAACCATTGTTTGTTTATCAGAAGGAGCAAAAGAGCATATTATTGGGCGAAGAGTTTGATAAGAAAATGCTTGGACTTATTGAGAAACCTGTTGTTAAAGCACAGAAACTTACAATATACAGACGTTTTGCTCCGCTTTTCAAGGCTGCTGCGATGATTGCTATAATCTTAACAGTTGGAGTGGTTATGAAGAAGTCTGTTGACAATAATGGTGGTCTTATTTATGTTTATGATCAGTATCAGGGAAACAATAGTGACCCACAAGTTGCTTATGATTCTAAGCTACCTGTTGATTCAATAAATAATATTGTAAAGGATCAAGATGGTAGTCAGGTTGAAAATAATTAAATAGAATTTTTCATTTGCGAATATAATATAATGCTTTTTAAAACTTTTTGGAGGCTGTGAAGCTTTCAATTCTCTCAAATTTTAATTCACTAAATATTAAAGGATTGCAAGTCGTTTGCAATCCTTTTTTATATTTTATTCGCAAATTAATGATATAAATAAAATAAAACAGGCAAAAAGCATTGTTAGAAACGTAAAAGCTTAATATCTTCGTGAGGAAATGGCAACAAAAAGAGTAATAGTTGATAAAGATTTTGATAAGATTATTGTAAGGACACATAGGCTTGCTCGCAATATTACTATGCGCACAAAGAGCGATGGACTTTATGTAACTACGCCTCCTTATACCACATTAACAAAGGTGATGGAGGTAGTTGAGAAGTTCCGACAGTCTCTTCTTGAGAAATGGAGCCTTGTGAAAAAGGCGCCTATAGCTCCCGGTTTTAATATTGATGCTCCATGCTTTAAGTTATCTGTCATAGAGGGAAACTATCACTGTTTTACTCTTAAACATGTTGAGGAGAAGACAGTTATAATGTGCCCTTCGACTTTGGACTATGCTGAGAAGAAGAACCAGAATCTTTTGACTAATGCAATTATCAGGGCTCTGAAAAGACGTGCGGCAGAGTATCTGCCACCTCTGTTGAATGAACTCTCCTATATTAGTGGACTTCATTATAATAAGATAAAGATAACAGGCAGCCGTTCTCGCTGGGGTAGCTGTTCAGCTGCAAAAAGCATTAATCTTTCATGCTATCTTATGTTGTTGCCATCACATCTCATGGAGTATGTACTTCTTCATGAACTATCGCATACAAAAGAGATGAATCATGGACCACAATTTTGGGAACTACTTGACTCTGTAACAGATGGAAGAGCTCAATCCTTAAGGAAAGAGCTGAGGGCATATAGTACAAAATTGTATTTCTAAATATATAAAGGTCCATTGAATCTCTTTTTTGAATAGCTTAGAATTATTATTAGCAACCTAATTAAAAAACAGATATATGAAAAACAAATTTACTTTATTACTTCTTTTTTTCTTTTCGTGTGCGCTAACGGTGTTCTCGGAGAACTATCCGTATCGCAGTGATGTGTTGTGGTTTACAGTCCCAAATCATTCAAATTGGCTTTATAAGACAGGAGAAAAGGCTTCTGTTGAAGTGCAGTTTTTAAAATATGGAATACCACAAGATGGTGTGAAAGTTAACTATGAGTTGGGTGGAGATATGATGCCTGCAGACGAAACAGGGTCAATTACGTTGAAAAATGGAAAGGGAGTAGTTAATATCGGTACTATGAAGAGCCCAGGTTTTCGTGATTGCCGACTAACTGCTACTATAAATGGGAAAACTTACAAGCATCATGTAAAAGTAGGCTTCTCTCCCGAGAAACTTACACCTTATACAAAGCTTCCTAAAGACTTCAAACAATTTTGGAATGAGCAGTTGGAAATCTCTTCAAAGTTTCCACTTAAATATACTAAGGAGTTTTGTAAAGAGTATTCAACTGATAAGATTGATTGTTATTTGGTAAAACTTCAACTTAACAGCCGTAATCAGAGTATATATGGATATCTCTTCTATCCTAAGAAAAAGGGAAATTTCCCTGTAGTGTTATGCCCTCCTGGGGCTGGTATAAAGACAATTAAAGAACCTTTACGTCATAAATATTATACCGAAAATGACTTTATACGCTTTGAATTTGAGATACATGGACTTAATCCGCAGATGTCTAATGAAGAGTTCAATGAGATAAGTTCTGCGTTCAATGGGTCAGAGAACGGATATCTTACAAATGGTCTTGACAACAAGAATAACTATTATATGAAACGTGTTTATCTAGCCTGCACGAAATCTATAGATTTCCTTACATCTCTTCCTGAATGGGATGGAAAGAATGTCGTAGTACAGGGCGGAAGCCAAGGTGGTGCATTGTCACTTATTACAGCTGGACTGGATAAACGTGTCACTGCTTGTGTTGCAAATCACCCTGCATTAAGTGATATGGCCGGATATAAAGCGGGAAGAGCCGGAGGTTATCCTCACTTTTTCCGTAATTCAAAGGATATGGATACTCCCGAGAAGATAAATACAATGTCTTATTACGATGTCGTGAACTTTGCAAGAGAGATAACCTGTCCTACTTACATAACATGGGGTTATAACGATGATGTTTGCCCACCTACAACAAGCTATATAGTATACAACCTGATGAGTTGTCCAAAGGAGGCTCTTATTACTCCAATAAATGAGCATTGGACCTCTGATGATACGGAATATGGTCATATGTTGTGGATAAAGAACCACTTAAAATAGAACCTGTTGGTGCAATAATAAAGAGAGTCCGAGTAACATTAATTGTTACTCGGACTCTCTTTATTTCTTGATTAATTTATAGCACAATAAGTTGTTTAGCTGATGGGAGTTGCTATAATTGTTCTATGGAATTTCTGCTTATAAGCCAGAAGAATTATATAGCATTCTGGTCATATCATAGATTGGAGTTTATTCTTTTGAGTTTGGCATCTCGCTCTCCATAATGAGTACAATGCCCTCTTTCTTCTTAATTTCTATCTTACTTCCCTCTTTCTTTAAATTGAAAGGAGATGTGTTATCACTTTTTTTATCGACAACCATAAGAACATTTTCGTCGCTAAAGCGTTTAACTTCTAATTGGATAACAGTGTCAGGCATAATGCGGTTTAGTAATAAACTGTCATTAATGTAAATAGCCAAACTGTCATTTGCAAAGTCACCTGCGATCTCAATGCTGTATGAACCGTAATAACTCTCTTTTTTGTCTCCATCTCTTTTTAAACTGAAGGAGAGATAGAGGAAAATAAAAATCACGGCGATTACTCCTATAGCGAGTGCGCCATTGATAAACATGAATTGTTTGTTGTTATTTAAATTGCTCTTTCTCATATATCCATATGTTTATTACAAACTTACAATTTTTATGAGAATATTTTGTGGCTCTTGTATATAATTTGTATCTTTGCGCCGAAATGGATGAATGGTGGGGCTTGAATAAGCCCTTTTTTTGTTCTTAATATTTAATAAATGATAGATAAGAAAGTTGTAAGTCGGATTGTTGACGAATGGCTGGAAGGTAAAGATTACTTTCTTGTGGATGTGAATGTAAGCTCTGGCGATAAGATTATTGTTGAAATTGATCATGCAGAAGGCGTTTGGATTGATGACTGTGTAGATCTGAGCCGTTTTATTGAATCTAAATTGGATCGTGAGCAGGAGGATTATGAATTAGAAGTTGGCTCAGCTGGAATAGGACAACCATTTAAGGTTTTAGAGCAATATCTGATTCATCTTGATAAGGAAGTTGAGGTAATGACAAAAGATGGCAAGAAATTAGAAGGTGTTCTTAAAGTTGCCGATGAGAATGGATTTACCATTACTATAAAAAAGAAAGTTAAACTTGAAGGAGAGAAACGTCCTAAAATGATGGATGAAGACCTTCACTTTGGATATGACGAAATAAAATATACCAAATACTTAATTAGTTTTAAATAATTATGGCCAAGAAAGAAGAAACAGTCAGTTTGATCGATACATTTTCGGAATTTAAAGATCTGAAGAATATTGATAGAACAACTATGGTTAGCGTACTAGAAGAGTCTTTCCGTAGTGTTATAGCGAAAATGTTCGGCACTGATGAAAATTATGATGTCATTGTAAACCCTGACAAGGGAGATTTCGAGATATGGCGTAATAGAGAGGTTGTCGCTGATGAGGATCTCACAAATTCTAATATGCAGATATCTTTGACAGAAGCACGTAAGATAGATACATCATACGAGGTTGGTGAAGAGGTTACAGATGAAGTTATCTTCGCAAATTTCGGTCGTAGAGCAATTTTGAACTTGAGACAGACATTGGCCTCTAAGATTCTTGAACTTGAAAAAGACAGCTTATATAATAAATATATTGATAGAGTAGGTACTGTAGTAAATGCTGAGGTTTATCAAATCTGGAAAAAAGAGATGTTGCTCCTTGATGACGAGGGTAATGAGCTGCTTCTTCCTAAGACAGAACAGATACCAAGCGATTTCTATCGCAAAGGTGAGACTGTACGTGCTGTAGTAGCAAGAGTAGACAATAAGAATAACAATCCTAAGATTATCTTGAGCAGAACTTCTCCGGTATTCTTGGAGAGACTTTTTGAAATGGAAGTACCTGAAATTAATGACGGACTTATTACCATTAAGAAGATTGCTCGTATTCCAGGTGAAAGAGCTAAGATAGCTGTTGAATCATATGATGACAGAATTGATCCTGTTGGTGCTTGTGTTGGTGTGAAGGGATCTCGTATTCATGGAATAGTACGTGAGTTACGCAATGAAAATATAGATGTTATTAACTATACTTCAAATATACAACTCTTTATACAACGTGCCCTTAGCCCTGCAAAAGTTTCTTCTATAGTTCTTCACGAAGAAGATAAGAAAGCTGAAGTTTATCTTAAGCCTGAAGAGGTCTCTTTGGCTATTGGTAAAGGTGGTATGAATATTAAACTAGCCAGCATGTTGACCGAATATACTATTGACGTATATCGTGAAATTGATGATGAAAGCATGGGTGAGGATATCTATCTGGAGGAGTTTAAGGATGAAATTGATGAGTGGGTTATCAATTCAATAAAATCAATTGGACTAGATACAGCTAAAGCTGTACTTAATGCTCCAAGAGAGATGCTTATTGAAAAGGCTGACCTTGAAGAAAGCACAGTTGATGAAGTGTTGAGAATTTTAAGAGCTGAATTTGAAGAGTAATCTTCACTAATTGAGCTCGGTATAAATAATTAAATCGAGTATGACGATTAGACTGAACAAAGTAACAAGAGATTTAAACGTAGGAATAACAACGGTAGTTGAATTTTTGCAGAAGAAAGGCTATGAGATAGAATCTAGCCCTAATGCTAAAATTACCGAAGAACAGTATGCTGAACTCGTAAAAGAGTTTAGCAGCGATAAGGACTTGAAAATAGAATCCGAGAAATTTATTCAGGAACGTCAGAATAAAGATCGTAATAAGGCTTCTATCTCTATTGAGGATTTTGACAAGCCAAAAGCTAAGCCTGAAGAGACTGTTATGACTGTTGTCCCAGAGGATGCACGTCCAAAGTTCAAGCAGGTTGGTAAAATAGATTTGGATAGTCTCAATAAGCGCCATAGTGCTAAAAAAGAAGAGATAAAAGAAGAAGTTTTGGGAACTAAAGAACCAGAAGTGTCAAAACCTGAACCGGTTGCGTATGAAGAAGAGAAACTTGAGAAACCTCAGGAGCAACCTGTTGCTAAAGAGATTGTTCAAGAGAGTTTCGATAAGAAGGAAGAGTCAACAGAGATTGTTGATGATAAGTCGTTACATAAGACAGTAGCAGAGACCAATACACAAGATAATAATGTATTAACTACCAATACTGAAGAAAAGAAATCCCAGGTTATAGAAATGGAAAATAAGCCTCAAGAGACGCAAGAAGAGAAAAATACGGAAGAAGTATTTAAAATCCGCCCTACTGAATTTAAATCTAAGATTAATGTTGTTGGTCAAATCGACTTGGCTGCCTTGAACCAGTCTACTCGTCCAAAGAAGAAATCCAAAGAAGAGAAGAAGAAGGAGAGGGAAGAGAAAGATAAGCAACGTATTGAACAGCGCAAGCAGATTAAAGATGCAATTATCAAGGAGATTCGTAAGGATGATAAAGGAAATAAGCCTAACAGCTCTGATGATGATGCAAACAAAAAGAAAAAACGCACTAGAATTAATAAAGAGCGTGTAGACATAAATTCTGCAAGCAATGCTAATGGTGGTCAAAATAATAACAGACCACACAATAATAATAACAATAACAATAAGAATAATAACAATAAGAATAATAACAATAAGAATAATAACAATAATAGCAACAACAACAATAACAATAACAATAACAGAAATCAGAATAACCAAGGTGGAAAGTTTAATAACCGTTTTAAGAAACCGGTAGTTAAAGCTGAGGTTAGTGATGAAGATGTTGCTAAGCAGGTTAAAGAGACTCTTGCCCGTCTTACAAATAAGACTAAGAGCAAAACCTCTAAATATCGTAAGGAGAAACGTGAAAACGTGATGAACCGTCAGATGGAACAGGAGGAGCTCGAACAGGAAGAGAGCAAGGTATTGAAACTTACCGAGTTTGTTACTGCCAACGAGTTGGCTAGCATGATGGATGTTCCGGTTACTAGAATTATTGGAACATGTATGAGTATCGGCATCATGGTCTCTATTAACCAACGCCTTGATGCAGAGACTATCAACCTTGTGGCTGAAGAGTTCGGATTCAAGACTGAATATGTAAGTGCTGAGGTTGCTCAGGCTGTTACAGAAGAGGAAGATGCTGAGGAAGACTTACTTCCACGCGCTCCAATCGTTACTGTAATGGGACATGTTGACCATGGTAAGACTTCTTTGCTTGACTATATCCGTAAGGCTAATGTTATCGCCGGTGAGGCCGGAGGTATCACACAGCATATCGGTGCATACAATGTTAAGCTTGAGGATGGACGCCGTATCACATTCCTTGATACTCCGGGTCATGAGGCGTTTACCGCTATGCGTGCTCGTGGTGCAAAGGTTACAGATATTGCGATTATCATTGTTGCTGCCGATGACAATGTCATGCCACAGACTAAGGAGCTATCAACCATGCTATGGCTGCCGGTGTTCCTATAGTATTTGCTATCAATAAGATTGATAAACCTCATGCTAATCCGGACAAGATTAAAGAGGAACTTGCCTCTATGAACTATCTTGTTGAGGAATGGGGAGGTAAATATCAGTCACAAGATATTTCAGCTAAACAGGGTCTTGGAGTACATGAACTTCTTGAGAAAGTACTTCTTGAAGCAGAAATGCTTGACCTTAAGGCTAACCCTAACCGTAAAGCAGCAGGTTCTATCATAGAGTCTACTCTTGATAAGGGACGTGGATATGTTGCTACTGTACTTGTAGCAAACGGTACTCTTAATATGGGAGATATCGTTCTTGCCGGTACATCTTATGGTAAGGTTAAGGCTATGTTCAACGAACGTAACCAACGTATTAAAGTAGCCGGACCTTCAGAGCCTGTACTTATACTAGGTCTAAATGGTGCTCCTGCTGCAGGTGATACATTCCATGTTATCGAGACTGAACAGGAAGCTCGTGATATCGCTAATAAGCGTGAACAGTTACAGCGTGAGCAGGGACTTCGTACTCAGAAGATGCTTACTCTTGATGAAGTAGGACGTCGTCTTGCTATCGGTGACTTCCATGAACTTAATATTATCGTTAAGGGTGACGTGGACGGTTCTGTTGAGGCATTGAGTGACTCACTTATCAAACTATCTACAGAGCAGGTTCAGGTTAATGTTATACACAAGGGTGTTGGTCAGATTTCAGAATCGGATGTTACTCTTGCTGCTGCATCTAACGCAATTATGATCGGATTCCAGGTACGTCCTTCTAGTGCTGCTGCAAGACTTGCAGAGCAGGATGGTGTTGATATACGTAAATACTCAGTTATCTACGATGCTATTGAAGAGGTTAAATCTGCAATGGAAGGTATGCTTGCTCCTAAGGTTAAGGAAGAGGTTACTTCAAATATCGAGGTACGCGAGGTGTTCAACATTACCAAGGTTGGTATTGTTGCCGGTGCTATTGTTAAGTCTGGTAAGGTTAAGAGATCGGATAAAGCTCGTATTATCCGTGAGGGTATTGTTGTCTTCTCTGGTAATATCAATGCATTGAAGAGATTCAAGGATGATGTTAAGGAGGTAGGTGTTAACTTCGAGTGCGGTATAAGCCTTACTAACTGCAATGACATTAAGGTTGGCGATATTATCGAAACTTACGAAGAGATCGAGGTTAAGCAGACTTTATAATTTGAATTTATAAAATAGAGATAGTGCCAATGTGCTTTTATGGCACATTGGCATTTTTTATTTAATATTTATATATTTGGTGATGGACTTTATTATACTAGGTATTATTATTGTAGGGATAGTCAAAGGTTGGATGAGTGGATTTGTAAAGCAGGTTGTTTTAATAGTCGGCCTTATTGCAGGACTTCTCTTTGCAAGAGTGCTTTATGGGATGGTAGCTGAATGGCTGGCTCCTAAACTCGGTTCCTCCGCAACAGTAGCACAGATTTTAGCTTTTATAATTATATGGATAGCTGTTCCGACAGCTCTTTCATTAGCAGCAAATATACTGACAAAAGCTCTTGACTCAATAAATGTAGGATGGCTTAACAGATGGTTAGGTTGCGGCCTTGGTGCTCTGAAGTATATGCTTATTATAGGAGTGGTGATTAATGTAATAGAATATATTGATCCAAAAGGTTATATAATAAGTAAAACAAAAAGAGAGGACTCTACGTTATATTATCCTATGGAGAAATTTGCAGGTATCTTTTTCCCTGCTGCCAAAAACTTATTAACTAAATGATTCAGAAATGCAAACAGAACCCAATAAATTTGTTAAAGAACTGACTCAGGAGAAATACAAGTATGGATTTACTACTGAAGTCAGCACTGATATAATAGAGAAGGGACTTAATGAGGATGTTATCAGACTCATTTCTTCTAAGAAAGGTGAGCCTGAATGGATGTTGGAGTTTCGTCTTAATGCATATCGTCATTGGCTTACAATGACGATGCCTCACTGGGCACATTTGGATATCCCTGAGATTGATTATCAGGCAATTTCATACTATGCCGATCCGACTAAGAAAAAGGAGGGCCCAAAGAGTATGGATGAAGTTGACCCGGAGCTGATAAAGACATTCAATAAGCTGGGAATTCCTCTTCATGAGCAGAGACAACTCAGTGGAATGGCTGTAGATGCCGTAATGGACTCTGTATCAGTAAAGACAACCTTCAAGGAGACTCTTATGGAGAAGGGCATTATATTTTGTTCTTTCAGCGAGGCAGTTAAAGAACATCCTGATTTGGTACAGAAATATTTAGGTTCAGTGGTTGGCTACAGAGATAACTTCTTTGCAGCTCTTAACTCTGCTGTCTTCAGTGACGGATCTTTCGTATATATACCAAAAGGTGTGAGATGCCCTATGGAACTCTCAACCTATTTCCGTATAAATGCTGCCAATACAGGTCAGTTTGAACGCACACTTATTGTAGCAGATGATGATAGTTATGTCTCTTATCTTGAGGGATGTACAGCTCCTCAGCGAGACGAGAATCAGCTTCATGCAGCTATCGTTGAGATTGTGGTACACGACCGAGCAGAGGTTAAATATTCAACTGTTCAGAACTGGTATCCTGGTGATGTTAATGGTAAGGGCGGTATATATAACTTTGTTACTAAACGTGGACACTGTAAGGGTGTTGACAGTAAACTCTCATGGACACAGGTGGAGACAGGATCTGCCATTACATGGAAATATCCAAGTTGTATCCTTAGTGGTGATAACGCTACTGCTGAATTCTACTCTGTAGCTGTGACAAACAACTACCAGCAGGCAGATACAGGAACAAAGATGATTCATCTTGGAAAGAATACCAAGAGTACTATTGTCAGCAAAGGTATCAGTGCCGGAAAGAGCCAGAACTCATACAGAGGCTTGGTACGTGTCTCTTCTAAGGCAGATAATGCACGTAACTATAGCCAATGTGACTCTCTGCTTCTTGGAAGCAACTGCGGTGCTCACACATTTCCATATATGGATATAAACAATGAGACTGCTATTGTAGAACATGAAGCTACTACTAGTAAGATTAGTGAAGATCAGCTATTCTATTGCAACCAGCGAGGTATAAACACTGAGGATGCCATAGGGCTGATAGTAAATGGTTATGCTAAAGAGGTGATAAACAAGCTTCCTATGGAGTTTGCAGTCGAGGCACAGAAGTTGCTCGCTGTATCGCTTGAGGGAAGTGTAGGATAGAATATATAAACATTCAGAATCATGTTACAAATTAGAGATTTGCATGCCAGCATTAATGGCAAAGAGATATTAAAAGGTATTAACCTTGACATAGAGAAAGGAAAAGTTCATGCTATAATGGGACCAAACGGTTCAGGTAAGAGTACACTCTCTGCAGTACTTGTTGGTAACCCGGCTTTCGAGGTTACTAAAGGTACAGTGACTTTCGAAGGTAAGAATCTTCTTGAGATGAGTCCTGAAGAGAGAAGTCATGTTGGACTATTCCTATCATTCCAATACCCGGTTGAGATACCAGGTGTGAGCATGGTTAACTTCATGCGTACAGCTGTAAACGAAAAACGTAAATATCTTGGTCAGGAAGCATTGACAGCAAGTGAGTTTCTGAAACTCATGCGCGAGAAGAGAGCTGTTGTTGAGCTAGATAACAAGTTGGCAAATCGTTCTGTAAACGAAGGTTTCTCAGGAGGTGAAAAGAAGAGAAATGAGATTTTCCAGATGGCAATGCTTGAACCAAAGCTGAGTATCCTCGATGAGACTGACTCAGGTCTTGATATTGATGCCCTACGCATAGTAGCCGAGGGAGTCAACAAGCTTAAGACTCCTGAGACAAGTTGCATAGTAATTACTCACTATCAAAGATTACTTGACTATATCAAACCTGATATTGTTCATGTACTATATAAGGGAAAAATTGTAAAAACAGCCGGTCCTGAACTTGCCCTTGATCTTGAAGAGAGAGGCTATGATTGGATTAAAGCTGAATTGGGAGAATAAATATGGCAGCAGAACAACAATATATTGATATATTTCTTGAGTGCGGATCTGCTATAAATAAACACAGCTCTGAGCTGTTGAATTCCAAGAGAGCAGAAGCATTCGAGAATTTCAAGAAAAATGGATTTCCTACCCGGAAGGTAGAGAAATACAAATATACAGATGCAGATGAACTGTTCGCTCCGGATTATGGACTGAACATTAATCGTCTGGATATACCTGTCAATCCATACAAAGTATTCAAATGTGATGTGCCAAATATGAGCACAGCTCTTTACTTTGTTGTTAACGACAGCTTCTATCCTGTTTCTCAAGCATCTCCTAATATTCCGGAGGGTGTAATCATTGGTAGCTTGAAAGAGTTTTCAGAAAAGCATCCTGAGATTATAGAGAAATATTATGGTAAGATTGCAAAGACAGAAGAGGATTCTATAACTGCACTCAATACAATGATGGCTCAAGATGGATTCCTGCTATATGTACCTAAAGGTGTGGTAGTAGAGAGACCTATACAGCTTGTCAACATTCTCCACTCAAGTGTAGATTTGATGTCAAACAGAAGGGTCCTTGTTATCCTTGAGGAGAATGCACATGCTAAGCTGTTGATATGTGATCATGCTATGGATGATGTAAAGTTCCTGTCTACACAAGTTATAGAGGCATTTATAGGTGATAACTCTTTATTCGATCTTTACGAACTTGAGGAGACACACAACAGGAATGTACGTTTCAGTAATCTATATGTAAGCCAAAGTGCCAACAGCAATGTGCTTCTAAATGGTATGACTTTACATAATGGAGTTACCCGTAACATGACAAATGTATCTCTTGAAGGAAAAGGTGCCGAGATAAAGCTTTGCGGAATGGCCATAGCTGATAAGAGAGAACATATTGATAATAATACATTTATCGATCATAAGGTCAGTGATTGTTCAAGCAATGAGCTATTTAAGTATGTTCTTGATGATGAGGCGGTAGGCGCTTTTGCCGGTAAGGTATTGGTACGCCATGATGCACAGCACACTAACTCGGAACAGACAAACCGTAACCTATGTGCTACTCGTACAGCGAGGATGTACACACAGCCGCAGCTTGAAATTTATGCTGATGATGTGAAATGTTCGCATGGCGCAACGGTTGGACAGCTTGACGAGAATGCACTGTTTTATATGCAGCAGCGTGGTATCTCTCTCAGAGAGGCACGTCTTCTACTGATGTTTGCTTTCGTAAATGAGGTTATAGACAATGTCCGTCTTGATGTATTGAAAGAGAGACTACATGTTCTTGTAGAGAAGAGGTTCCGCGGTGAGTTGAGTAAGTGTGAGGGATGTGCAATTTGTAAATAAAGAGATTATGTACGACGTACTAAAGATAAGAGAAGATTTTCCCATATTAGGTAGAGAGGTTTATGGAAAACCTCTTATCTATCTTGATAATGGTGCCACTACACAAAAACCAAAATGTGTGGTGGAGTCTATAGTTAATGAGTATTATTCTGTAAATGCTAATGTACATAGAGGAGTTCATTTTCTCTCTCAGCAGGCAACAGAACTACATGAAGCATCTCGTGAGACTGTAAGGAAATTCATCAATGCCAAGAGCATAAATGAGATTGTCTTTACACGCGGTACCACAGAGAGTATAAACCTTATAGCTTCTACATTTGCCGACAGCCAGATGAATGAAGGCGATGAGGTTATTGTGTCTGCTATGGAACATCATAGCAACATTGTTCCTTGGCAGCTGCAGGCAGCTAAGAAAGGAATAAAGCTTAGAGTGATACCTATTAGCGATAAGGGTGAAATCCTTATGGATGAGTACAAGAAACTCTTCTCTGAACATACAAAGCTGGTTAGTGTAGTACATGTAAGTAATGTGCTTGGTACTATCAACCCTGTTAAGGAGATTGTTGAAATAGCTCATGCTAATGGAGTGCCTGTACTTATTGACGGTGCACAGAGTGTTCCTCATATGAAGGTAGACATGCAAGAGATAGGTGCCGATTTCTTTGCTTTCAGCGGACATAAGATTTATGGTCCTACCGGTATTGGTGTTCTATATGGAAAAGAGGAGTGGCTAGATAAACTTCCCCCTTATCAGGGTGGAGGAGAGATGATACAGAATGTGTCGTTCGAGAAGACCACTTTTAATGTACTTCCATACAAGTTTGAGGCAGGTACACCAGACTATATTGGTTCCACTGCTTTGGCAAAGGCATTGGACTATGTATCCGAAATAGGCATAGAGAATATATCTGCTTATGAAGATGGATTGACAAAATATGCCATGAAACGCCTTTATGAAATACCTGACATGCGTATATTCGGAGAGGCAGCTCACAAAGGTGGAGTAATCTCTTTTCTTGTAGGTAATATTCATCACCTTGACATGGGAACACTGTTGGACAGACTTGGTATAGCAGTCCGTACCGGTCATCACTGTGCTGAACCTTTGATGAGAAGATTTGGCATTGAGGGAACAGTGAGAGCATCATTAGGTATGTATAATACCAAAGAGGAGATTGATTCTCTTGTTGAAGGCATAGATAGGGTGCGTAAGATGTTCTGAAAATATACAATAACATATAATTAATCCACCTTGAGAATCTCTTTCTCAAGGTGTTTTTTTATATTTGCCTGTAACATTATATCAATAATTATGAAACTATCTAGATTACAGGTTTTAATCTGTTTAATATTCACTATCATGAGTTGTACCGGAAAACAGAAAGAGAATGTAAATTCAAGTTTGAATATGATTGTAGGCACCTATACAGGTACAGGAAGTGAGGGTATCTATATATGCTCTATTGATACTGTCACAGGAAAGTCTATCATATCAGATAGTATAAGACAGGAAAATCCTTCATTTCTAACATTATCTCCTGATAAGAAATTTGTCTATGCAGTAACCGAGAATGAAGATTCTTCAGCAGGCATTACCGCTTACTCATTTGATAAGGGCAAGTTGACAAAACTTAATAGCATAACCGGCTTGGGATCAGCGCCATGTAATATTGCTACTAATGGTAAGGAGGTCTCTACAGCTGAGTATGGTGGCGGGTCAATGACAAGATATGCTTTGAAGAGTGACGGAAGTTTAGGTTCACTTATTCAGCATACTCTGTTCCGTGGAGGCTCAGTAGACAAGAAGGCGCAACTTGCTCCACATATCCACAGCGTGGTTTACAATGAAGATGGTAATCTGTATATATCCGATCTTGGTTCGGACAAGATATATGTCCAAAAAGATAGTATGGTTGTTGATACAATAAATTTTGAACCTAACTTCGGACCACGTCATTTCATTTTCAGTAATGATAATAAGATGATGTATGTCATTGGTGAACTATCAGGAAAAGTGGCAGTGCTTAAAAGAGAAGAAGGAACTTTCAATGCTGTTCAATACATTCTTTCCGACGTTACAGAAGGGGTGAATGGCAAAGGCTCTGCCGATATACACATCTCTACTGATGGCAAATATCTTTATACCTCTAACCGTTTGAAAAATGATGGAATAACAATTTTCTCAATAGCTTCTGACGGCACATTAAAGATGGTAGGATATATCAATACCGGAATCCATCCACGAAACTTTACCATAACTCCGGATGACAAATGGATAATTGTGACATGCCGTGATAGCAACAGCATAGAGTTCTATAAGCGCGACTGCAAGAGTGGAATGCTAACTCCTAAGAAGGAGTTTACAATCAATATTAAAAAGCCTGTATTTGTAACTATTTTTTAGTATATGGTTACCCCGTTAAGATTATCCACACGGCATAAAAGGCAAGGCATAAGTTATATAAAGAGATAAGCTTAGTCGATTTTCACACCTTTTATCAATTTTGTGATATCTTTGTTTAAAAGAAAAATAGATGTTATTACCATACTTAGATATAGAAAAAATAGAAGCCGGCTGCGATGAGGCTGGTCGTGGTTGTCTAGCCGGACCGGTTTATGCAGCAGCAGTAATATTACCTCATGACTTCAAGAATGATGAACTGAATGACTCAAAACAGTTGTCCGAGCATAAACGCTATATGTTGCGTGAAGTGATAGAAAAAGAGGCTCTGGCTTGGGGTGTAGGAGTGGTCACTAATGAAGAGATTGACAAGATAAATATCCTCAATGCCTCATTCCTCGCTATGCATAGGGCTATAGATCAGCTGAAAGTCCGTCCCGAAGCTCTTTTGATAGATGGTAATAGGTTTAAGAAATATCATGAGATACCACACACTACTGTGGTGAAAGGTGATGGCAAATATCTATCTATAGCTGCAGCGTCTGTATTGGCCAAGACATATAGAGATGATTTTATGAATAAAATTGATGAAGAGTATCCTGGGTACTACTGGAAGGGAAATAAGGGCTATCCAACAAAGAAACATCGTGATGGGATACGTCGCCTTGGAGTAACTCCATATCATAGAATGACATTTAATCTTCTAGGAGAAGATCCTCAACTCTCATTGGAATTTTAGTGATAAAGTGCAATACAAAGAAAAAAGAGTAATAATTATCTTCTTCTCAGTCTCTTGTAATATAGATTTGCTTCAGTTAGTCCGAAGTTACGTGGATTTGTAAAGATAATCTTCGCTGCCAAGATTCTATATACGTATCTGTTTGTCTCTTCCACTAAGTCTAAGTCAATTGCATCTGATACTCCCTGTCTAGACAGTTCATAGTTTATTCTTGCCTGCCCTATGTTATAAGATTGCGCTGCAGCAACCCAATCTCCGAACTTACTGTATGCATCTTTCAGGTATCTGCAGGCAGCATATGTAGCTTTGTCAATGTGATAGCGTTCATCTATCCTTCCATCCACACGCAAGCCATACTGTATAGCAGTACCTCTCATAAATTGCCAAAGTCCGGTGGCACCAACCTGTGATCGTGCAAACTGGTCCATGCCACTCTCTATCACCATCAAATATTTAAAGTCATCGGGTACATTGCAACGTTCCAGTATCTCCTCTACTATAGGGAAGAAGTAGTTGGCTCTCTGAATTAATGTAGATGAATATGGAGTTAATGATCTCATCTCTCTCTGAAGTTTTCTCTGTCTTTCACGAGTCGATAGATCTATCTTTTGATTGCAAAATCTTACAATGTTATGCTCAATCAGAGAATCTATCTCAATAACCAATTTTTGGTCTAGAACTCTCTTTTCCTCAGGTAATGGAAGTAAGGGAAGAGGATCCGGATCTTGCGCTCTAGCAATAGTAAAGGCTATGCAATAGAATAAAAGAGTAAATAGATATCTCATTTTAAAGCCTAGTTGTTATAATTGCTGCAAAGGTAGTCATTGTTTTGATATGATGAATATTTATCTGTAATAAAGTAGACTGCAATATATTATGTTAATAATTTCTCTAATTATCACATTTACATATTGCTATTCGTAATTATTAATAATTGGAAGTGAAAAGAAAGAGATAATTTCTCCTTTTTTTGTAACTTTGCGCAATAAATAAAGAAACAATTAAAACAATAAAAATATGGCTAAGAAAGCTCTTTTAATGATTCTTGATGGCTGGGGAATAGGCGATCATGGAAAAGATGATGTAATCTTCAATACTCCGACTCCATATTGGGACTATCTTATAGAGAATTATCCAAATTCTCAGCTTCAGGCTAGTGGAGAAAATGTAGGTTTGCCTGATGGTCAGATGGGTAACTCAGAGGTAGGCCACCTTAATATAGGTGCCGGTCGTGTTGTTTATCAGGATCTTGTTAAGATTAACCGCGCTTGTGCTGATAACAGCATTATGCAGAACCCTGAGATTGTTTCAGCTTTCGATTATGCAAAGAAGAACAATAAGAATATCCATTTCATGGGATTGACATCTAATGGTGGTGTTCATAGTTCACTTGATCACCTGTTCAAGTTGTGTGATATCTCTAAGGAGTATGGTTTGGAAAATACTTTCATCCATTGTTTCATGGATGGTCGTGATACAGACCCTAAGAGCGGTAAAGGCTTTATAGAAGAGGTTGATGCACACTGCAAGAAGAGCGCTGGTAAGATAGCATCAATCATCGGCCGTTACTATGCAATGGACCGTGACAAACGTTGGGAACGTGTGAAAGAGGGTTACGAACTTTTGGTAAATGGTGTAGGAAAGAAAGCTGATAATATGGTTCAGGCTATGCAGGAGTCATATGATGAGGGTGTTACTGATGAGTTTATCAAACCTATCGTTAATGCTGCTTTCGACGGAACTATTAAAGAGGGTGATGTAGTTATCTTCTTCAACTACCGTAATGACCGTGCAAAAGAACTTACTGTAGTTCTTACTCAGGAAGACAAACCAGATTTCGGAATGCATATTGTTCCTAATCTTCAGTTCTACTGCATGACTCCATACGATGCTTCATTCAAGGGAGTTCATATCATCTTCAATAAGGAGAACGTACAGAATACACTTGGTGAGTATCTTGCAAACCAGAAAAAGACTCAGCTTCATATAGCAGAGACAGAGAAATATGCTCACGTAACATTCTTCTTCAATGGTGGCCGTGAGACTCCATTCGAAGGTGAGGAACGTATACTTGTTGCTTCTCCAAAAGTAGCTACTTACGACCTTAAACCGGAGATGAGTGCTTATGAGGTTAAAGAGAAACTTGTAGATGCAATCAACTCAGAGAAGTTTGACTTTATTGTAGTAAACTTCGCTAATGGTGATATGGTTGGTCATACTGGTATATACAGTGCTATCGAGAAGGCAGTTAAGGCTGTTGATGAGTGCGTGAAAGATACTGTTGAGGCTGCTAAGAAGAATGATTATGAGGTAATCATCATAGCTGACCACGGTAATGCTGATCATGCTCTTAATGCTGATGGTACTCCTAATACTGCTCACTCTCTTAATCCTGTTCCATGTGTTTACGTAACAGAGAACAAGGATGCAAAGGTTGTAAATGGTATTCTTGCTGATGTAGCTCCTACATTGCTTACCATCATGGGACTTGAAGTTCCTAAAGATATGACTGGTAATGTACTTATTAAGTAATATCAAATTATGATATATTGAGATGGGAACTTTATAAGTTCCCATCTTTTTTTGTCTTTATCTGTTCTGTTTTATTATCCTAAGCTTTAGGATAATAAAATATAAGCTTAGGATATTAATCCTAAGCCTTAGGACAAAGAAAATTTCTTTTTTATTGATAAAACAGTCGTCAGAGAGTTAAATTTTGAGTCGTTCTCTTCAGGATAATTATAGACAATTGTCTTTTCATTCAGATATGATAACCTACTTTTTTGTACTTTTGCCGACATAATAAAGAGCGCAGTTATGATTCAGATAGATGATGTAGTTATTTCACTTGATGTCTTCAGAGAAAAATTTCTTTGTAATCTTGATGCATGCAAAGGAGAGTGTTGTATAGAGGGTGATGCAGGAGCTCCTGTAGAGATGGATGAAGTCGAGAAACTTGAAGAGGTTCTTCCTGTAATTTGGGATGATCTATCGGAGCAAGCCAAAGAGGTTATCGATAAGCAGGGTGTGGTCTACACAGACAGGATGGTGATCTTGTAACATCTATTGTAAACAACAAGGACTGCGTATTTACTTACTATGATGAGAAAGGTTACTGCTTCTGTGCAATTGAAAAGGCTTACCGTTCCGGAAAGACAAAGTTTTATAAACCTATATCATGTCACCTTTATCCTATACGTATAGGTAATTATGGGCCATACAAAGCTGTAAACTATCACAGATGGGACGTATGCAAGGCAGCAGAGTTACTCGGACAGAAAGAGAATCTCCCTGTATACAAATTCCTTAAGGAGCCTCTGGTAAGAAAATTCGGTGAGGAGTGGTACAAAGAGATGGAGATAGCTGCTGAGGAACTGAAAAACCGTGGGCTAATTTAATAACCATATATAAAATCAGAGCCCGGAACAAGGAGTTTTATCTCTATGTTCCGGGCTCTTTACTTGACTCGTTTTTCTCTCTCTTAATGATTTATATTATTATAGTCGTGTATATACTATGTATCCATTGCCTGGAACACTCAAAGTACTAGGCACATTCTCATTAACTCCCTTCATATAGTTATACCACTCTCCGCTAACTGATGGGAATGTGATGTTTACACTATTCTCTGTGAAGTTTCCAACGACTACTATCTCTTTCCCAAAGGTGCTCTTTATCACTAATGAGCGACCGTTATTCCAGTCAGAAACTCCAACATGCATCTCTACTATAGCTGATGCCGAGAAGAGTTCAGGGTAGTCGTTTCTTAACTTAAGCAGTTTGGCATATGTATCATGCAGGTTCTTTCTTGATGTAACATCTAGATAGTCCCACTTCACAGGTTTAGGGTCTGTTCTATAGTTTTCACTCTCAGATGTGCCACTCTCATTGCTGTTGATACTATAGTCATAGCCCAACTCTCCAAACTCCCAAATCATCTTTGGTCCTGGAACAGTAAGGAAGAAAGCAGTATTAGCACATAACTGGTTCATAGATACATCGAGTGAGTTCTTGATATATGTTGCTCCCCATTTTTTCTGCTTATATGCCATTCTCTCTTCATCATGACTCTCCATATAGCCTACCCAGTATGGATCTTTCTGATATAGCCACTCAAAGCTGCTGTTCTCACTGTAACCCATTGCACTCTGACAGAAGGCATTGTTTGTATTCCTCCACATATGCATTTTAAGGCTTGCCAATTCATTTTCCTCTTTGGTATCACAAAAATGTTCAAGGATTACGAAAGCGTTCGGATTAGCTGCTTTAATTGCGCTATTGTAATCGCTAATGATATTTACTCTTGAAGCATCATAATTTTGGGCAGTCTCTGTTGTTGAGGCTGTCTGAGTCAATCCTTTTGAGAGGTCGAAACGGAAACCATCTATCTTGAACTCGTCAATAAGGAACTTAAGGTTACGTTTGAAAAACTTACGTACCAACGGACTGTCATGATTAAAGTCATGGAACACACTGTATGGATGTGGTGCAGTCACGTTGAAATACGGATTGTTATCAGCAGTAAGGTTGTTGTTGCTATCCCAATATAATTTTGCGAAAGGCATATTTCCGGTAGCATGATTGTAAACTATATCCAGAATAACAGCAATATCCTGTTTATGACATTCATCGATAAATGTACGGAACATTGCCTTTGTACCATAAGCCTTGTCGAGAGCAAAGTAGAAACATGGATTATATCCCCAGCTGTTGTTACCATCGAACTCCTGTACAGGCATAAGCTCTATAGCATTTATTCCAAGTGACTTAAGGTAGCTCAGCTTGTCGATCACAGCAGAAATATTTCTTGCTGTTGTGAAATCGCGAATGTTGAGTTCGTAAATAACCAGTTTGTCAGGGTTGTTGATCTTGAAATTATTTACAGACCATGTAAAGCTCTCTTTATTAATCTTGAATGTTGATGCAATGCCTTTTGCTCCTTCAGGGTAAGTCTTATTCTGATTGTAGGTAGCATCATTTATATATTTGTCATTGTCAGGGTCAAGGATCTTCTCTGAATATGCGTCGGCAAGTCGTACAGTATTTCCATCTTTTGTTCCAAGATAATATTGGAAAGCGTACTCTTTCTGGCTATCAAGACCTGTCAGTGTTATCCACCAGCATCCTGCATTTTCATCTCTGTTCATCTGTGACTTGCTGTCATTGGCGAGAGTCCAATTATTGAAATCTCCGACAACGTGAGCAAAGTCTTTATGATTGCCGTTCTTGTCTTTATCGTATAGAACAAGAGTTACTGTAGAGTTGTCGACAATGTTTATACCCTCAATAACACCGGTTGGCAGGGGAGCATTCTTTATAGCAGCAGGTACAAAACTTTTATATTTTGAGTCGGTGACATTGATGAAGTACTCGTTTGTCAGTCCTTTCTTTGTTCCATCTTGACTTCTTACTACTATACCTATCTTGTTAACAGGTGTGACTCCTGAGTTGAACCAATTTCTTATTGATGATGATAGAGTTAGCGACCAGATATTATCTTGACTTTTTACCATCTTACACTTCTCTATGTTCTGGTCCCAAGCGGCAGGTACATATTCCCACGTACCTTCATTTACAATGCCAATATGTGCATAAACATCTCCTGTGTAGTTATATAGCTGACTTGTTTGATCAGCTTTGAAGGTTATGGTTAGTGGTTTGTCGGCATCAGCAACTTCAAGATCAGTACTTATACCATTCTTGATTATCGGCTTTACAACATATGGCTCATCATTGTTACTTGAGGAGCAACTGCTGAAAAGAGGAATCAGAATCATCAGATTCCATAGGAAATATAGATTTTTCTTTGTTATCATAAAATGATTAATTATAAAAGAGGCCATAACAAGATATTGTCAATCTTGAAATGACCTCTTTACTATTCATTCATCAGTTATTTCTTTTGAGCTGTCTTAAGCGGCATGATTATATATTCACCGGTAAGGTCATTGAACTCAATGAAATATTCTCCGCCTTTTTCAATAGATATATTTCCACTACCACCGCTATTTTCTGCTTTGCCGAATGGAATTTCACCGGTTCCCCAGTTACCACCACCTTTACTTGCATCATCCCAGGAGTCGTTGGCACGGAACTTCATAGCTTTACCACCGATAAGTTCAACCTTCTTGAGAACCATAAGTGTTCCTGTCCTGCAACAAGTTCCATAGGAGTTGAAGCGCCCCATCCAGCAGGAGTAGCATCACCAATGATACCTACAGTGTTGAACTTGGTTGCTCCAGATGCGTCGTATGGAGTACAAGTGTACTTGTTTGTAGTGAAGTCTACAGCAAATGTATAGTATCCTGCAGCAGCAAATATGTAGTTACCACCCTCGTTCTTAGTGTTGAAGTCACCTGAAGCTCCTGAACTTGCAAAAGCACCGGCTGTATTCCAGTCACCCGGCATAGTGATAAGTTTGATTTCATTAGCCTGGAAATATCCTGTGTACGAATATATCTTCTCCTTCATATTATTGTTTGTTGAGAAGAATGGCTGAAGGTCAGCACCGATGTTTGCAGGGTCATTTCCCCAACCTACAAGAGCAGCACCTACAATGTAGTAAGCAGCTTTCATTGGAGTCTCAGCAATATAAGGAGTGAAAGTAACATCTTGTATGTTTGAATACAACACCTTCTGTACAGGAGCGTTGAAATCAATTGATGTGATTTGAGTCATAAGTCGCATGCTAAGTGTCACAGGTTTCATCTTTAATGTATAGTTCATACCTGCACTGTTAAGCATTTTAGCAGTAAGGATAAGCTGATTTGTAGATGAACTTCCAATTTCTATAGGTTTGCTGAAGTCGCCTCCGGCTGTATCTGCCTGTAGAACATATTTCACAGGAGCACTATAGCCATAGTCTGCTTTGTCCCATAGAACATAACCAAGGTTACTGTTCATATCGGTATTTTCAGTAAAGATCTCATTTTCCGGCAATATTGCTTTCAGAACAGGAGAAACAAAGCTCTCTTCTGGCGCAATAATAAGATCTGGATCATCGCTACAACTCATAAGACCTGATAAGGTGAGCAATGAGAATAGGAGTATATTAATTTTTTTCATATTATATCATTTTAAAGTTCAGAGATTAATAACCTGGATTCTGTGTTAAATTAGAGTTTGAACCAACTTCATCTGCAGGAAGAGGGAATATGTTAAAGAAGCTCTCTACAGAGCGACCAGCTTGTGTGTTACCTTTCCATGTCCATATGTAGTTATCTCCTGTAAACTTATTGTATCTTACAAGGTCAGTACGACGTTGAGCCTCGAAGAAGAACTCACGACCCTTTTCATCAAGTAAGAAGTCAAGTGTAAGATCATCTGCAGTAATAGCTGATGAGCTATCATTATTGTAAGCTCTCAATCTAAGATCATTGATATATTGAACAGCCTGAGCTTTAGAACCTCCGGTACCACCACGAAGTACAGCTTCTGCATAAGTAAGGTATACTTCACCAAGACGGAATAGAGGGAAGTCTACCCATACAAGATTTGAAGCAGGATTTGTACCATCGCTGTTCTTATTTACATACTTAACTATAGGAGTACCATTACCTGGGTATATAGATGGGTTTACAATTTCCTGATTCTCAGTCTTGTCTGTTCTTACCATGCTCATACGGCTGTCTTTATCAGAATTAGCCTCTTTCTTGAATGTATTAACAAGAGATATCTTAGCTCTGTTACCTTGCCATGCATCCTGTGCATTGATCTCACCCTTCATAGAAGATGGAACTGTTGAGCAGATAAGGAATGTCATACCACCCCAAGTTTGGTTATCTGCACCTTCATATCTGATAGGGAAGATAATCTCCTTAGATTTGTAGTTATCAGCTTTGAACAGGTTAGCATAAACAGGCTCAAGTTTGAATCCTGCATTGATGACCTTATTACAATATGTGATAGCTTCTGTATACTTAGGAGCCTTGATGTAAACCTCTGCATTAAGATATAGCCTTGATAGTAGAGTCCAAACAGCAGCCTTAGTGGCGCGTCCATACTCTGTTGTGCTAAAGCCTACAGTTGGATTTAGCATATCGCTCTCTATGGCAAGAAGTTCACTCTCTATGTAGTTGAATATGTTCTGTGCACTCTCCTGTGATGGATATGAACCGATAGCGCTCTCTTCGTTTACGAATGGAACATTTCTGAACATATCAAGAAGATAGTAGTATGCAAGTGCACGATGGAAACGTGCTTCTGCTCTATACTGTTTGATGATAGCTTTATCGCTGTCGCTTACATTACGACTAGCCAACTCTCCATCTGTAGTCTGACGAAGGAATGCATTTGACAACTGTACCTGATACAGAAATCTGTAGTAAAGACCTTTTATGAATACATTACCTGAGCTCCATGTCATTGTGTTCAAGTCGTTCACGCCGGCATCACCCCAGCAGCAATGTGCCTCATCAGAAGTAAGTTCCTGAAGATTCCAAAGTCCTCTAAGGAAAGATGCTTGGCTACCGCCGTCAACACCTGCTATATCCTGATCTCCTTCACCTCCGCTGTTACCTCCGATAGCAAGACCTGAGTAGATCTTAGCCAAAGAGCTTGTATATACATCGAGGTTTTCAGAAAAGACCTTATCACTTGTAGTCTCTGTACTTGCCAATGGAACTGTGTCCAAATCATTCACACAAGAGGTTACAGAGAATAGCAACCCTGCCCCGAAAGCAGATGATAATATTATTTTTTTATATGTTTTCATGATACTGCAATTTAAAAGTTAAGATTTAATCCAAGCATGAATACGCGTGCATGAGGATAAATACGGTTGTCGATACCGTTGTTATTGAATTCAGGATCTACTCCGTCATATTTTGTGATAACGAATGGGTTCTGAACTGTAGCATATATTCTTGCATTCTGTGATTCGTTGAATATCTTATCGAATCTATATCCTAAAGTGATGTTGTCACATCTCAAGAATGAAGCGTTCTGGATATAGTAGCTTGAGAAATAACGTACGTCAGAGAAGTTTGTAGCAATAGCACTGTTGTTACGGTTCTTAAGGAATCCGGCAGGATCGTAAATTGAACTTCCGTGAGCTTCAGTATTTGACTGAACGTTATTATAAGCATAGTTACCGATGCTAGCTCTCAAAGAGAAAGCAAAGTCCCAATTCTTATAAGATAGGTTAGAAGAGAGTCCCATGATTACATCAGGAGCAGCTTTCTTGTAAGCAACAAGGTCATTCTCTTTCTTGATTTGTCCATCGCCATCGATGTCTTCGTAGTAACCTTCAATAGGACTTCCACTCTGATCGTATACCTGTTTGTATACATAGAATGAGTTGTATGGTTTACCTACCTGATGTATAAGTATATTATTACCTGTACCACCGTCAATACCACCATGAATTACACCCTGATAGCTTGGGTCATCATTGAAAGTAAGTTTTGTAATCTTGTTCTTATTGTAAGATACGTTATAGTTCACTTCCCAATTCCAGTCTTTTGAAACGATAGGACGTGCAGTTAGAGTGAATTCAACACCTTTGTTAACAAGTGAACCTACGTTTGTAAGAAGTTCATTGTTATAGTTAGAGCCTCCAGGGATAGGAACTCTGTTAAGCAAGTCTTTAGTCTCTCTATAGTAGAAGTCCAATGTACCAGTAAGACGGTTATTTATCAATCCATAGTCCAAACCTGCATTCCAAGTGGTAGTCTTTTCCCATTTCAAATGCTCATCATAAGCTTCTGGACGAACCAAAGAATATTTGTTATTACCGAAGAAGTAGTTTGCACCAGATTTACTATATGTATAGCGAGCAAGATATGGATAGTCACCATTGTTCAAGTCTTGCTGACCGGTGATACCCCAACCAAGACGAAGTTTCAAATCAGAAACAGCAGCAACATTCTTCAAGAATGATTCCTCTTTCAACTTCCATGCAAGAGCAACAGATGGGAATAATCCCCAACGGTCATTTTTGCTGAAACGTGAAGAACCATCATCACGTACAGTGAATGTAAGCAAGTATCTGTTCATGAATGTATAGTTCATACGTCCGAAGAAAGAGATTAGATAGCTCTCAGTAGGATATTCAGGATCATCATCTTTATATTTCTCAGTACCATATTTGTCTGCCATAGCAGCTGAATAAGGGTATTTAGTGCGAACATTGCTGTAGAAATGCTGCCATGAATAACCACCCATAATATCGAAATGGTTGTTGCTGTCGAAATCTTTGTTATAGTTAAGATAGAAATCTAAAAGGTGATTTCTCTTTAACTGCCAGTATTCAGTATTTTCTCCAAAACCATTCTTGAAGCCACCTGTACACCAGCTGATAGCTGAGTTGTCTGCAATTATCTTCTTACCATCACTCTTTGATACGTCATAACCAATGTTTAAGTTAGCACGTAAACCTGGAATGTAAGAGAACTGATAGTCTGCCTGGATATTACCTATACTTCTGTAGACATTTGAGTTATCATCAATTTCGTTAAGATATGATAGTGGGTTAGCAAGACCAATTTTAATAGGTTCGTTATTTGAATCTAGTGACATGTAGTAACCGTTACCATATTGTGAGCCCTCCATATAGATAGGCTGTGTAGGGTCAAACTGGATAGCAGAGTTGATTGCACCTGTATCAGCATAACGGTTCTTGTTGTATACACCCTTTACATTGATTTTAATATCAAGTTTGTTGTTTAAGAATTTAGGGTTAAGTGCTATAGATGCAGTAGTACGTTGTAAGTTTGATGTCTTAAGGATACCATTGTCATCTGTATAAGATAAAGAAGCACGATAAGGCATATTAGCAACAGCACCAGAAACGCTTACGTTATGGTCAGTACTGAAAGATGTTCTGAAAATCTCATCCTGCCAGTTTGTATTTGCTGTACCTAAAGCTTTTACCTGAGGAGAATCTGCTGCGTAAAGACTTTTTACATAGTCAGAGTAAACCTGTGCATCCATAACGTCTACTGTCTTAGCTTTATTGCTTATAGAGAATGAACCGCTATAGCTAACATTTACCTTGCCACTCTTTCCTGTCTTAGTTGTTATGATGATTACACCATTTGATGCACGTGAACCATAGATTGCAGTAGCAGATGCATCTTTAAGAATAGTAAAACTTGCGATATCGTTAGGATGGATACTTGACAATGGGTTTGCCATACCTTTAATTCCACTGTTGTCAACAGGTACACCATCGATAACGATCAATGGGTCATTACTAGCTGACATAGAAGAACCACCACGGATACGGATAGTTGCAGCAGAACCTGGAGCACCACCATCAGTTACTACGCTCACACCTGCAGCCTTACCAACAAGAAGGTCGGAAGCCGAAGTTGCCATACCTTTAGTTAACTTGTCTGCATTGATTGCTGTAACAGCACCTGTAGCATCGTTCTTTTTTACCTGACCGTAACCGATTACTACTACATCTTCCAACATCTTTGAATCGTCTTGCAATATTACGTTCATATTTGCTGTAGCCTGTAGCTCCTGTGGCTGGTAGCCTACAAAAGAGAAAATGAGAGTACTACCTCTATTTACATCAAGCTGAAATCTACCATCAAAATCGGTTATTGTACCAGTTGTGGTGCCTTTCACAATTACATTTGCGCCAATAATAGGTTCCCCTGTAGCGTCTTTTACGAGTCCCTTGACATTAATTTGCTGTGCAAACATATCAGCGGACACGAATACTCCTATTAACAGAAGTAATAGCTTAAACATAATTTTTTGTTTCATGTCTTTAAATTTAAAGTTAAGATTTTATCTCTTTTCGTTTATATATTTTACCTGTCGAAAACTGCTCTTAAAGTGATTGCTATCTCTTTTAATTATTACTTTAACTCCTTTACACTTATTGCAAATCCACCACCATTAGCAGCTTTTATGGTCATTTTGCTCTTATTGGTAACAACCTTATTTGTTATGGTATAAGATTGTGGGTTCTTTCTCCAGTCTGCATCTTTACCATCTGCATAAACTGTTGCCAAATATTTCTTTCCTTTATCAAGAAAACCGAAATCTAATTTTGAAGTGTGACCGCCTTCACCTGCTGTACAGCCAATGTACCAGTCATTACTAGCTTTTGCTTTTCTTGCAATTGTGATATACTCACCCGGTTCAGCCTCCAAGTATTCTGTCTTATCCCAATCTATTGCCACATCCTTTATGAATTGGAAAGCATCCATGAATCTCTCATAATTCTCAGGAATATCTGCTGCCATCTGAAGTGGGCTGTACATAGTTACATAGAGAGCAAGTTGTCTAGTCAGTGTTGAGCGGACATGTGAATTATTGGTTGGATTCATCACACTGCAATCTTGTTCGAAGATTCCCGGGGTGTAATCCATTGGACCACCAATTAGTCGTGTGAATGGAAGGATAGTAGTGTGGTTGACATTATTTCCTCCGAATGATTCATATTCAGTACCTCTTGCAGATTCATTTCCAATAAGGTTAGGATAAGTTCTACATAATCCTGTAGGTCTTGTTGCCTCGTGAGCGTTGACCATGATTTTGTAATCAGCCGCTTTCTTAACAGCATAGAGGTAATGGTTATTCATCCATTGTCCATAGTGGTGTTCTCCTCTAGGAATGATATCGCCTACATATCCGCTCTTTACAGCGTTGTATCCGTTATCTACCATAAACTTGTACGCTGCATCCATGTGACGCTCGTAGTTACGTACTGAGGAAGATGTTTCGTGGTGCATCATAATACGTACACCTTTTGATTTAGCATAGCTTTGAAGGGCTTTAACATCGAAGTCAGGATATGGAGTCAAGAAATCGAATACATAATCTTTGCTCTTACCAAACCAGTCTTCCCAACCTTCGTTCCATCCTTCTACCAATACCTGTGAGAAACCATGCTTTGCAGCAAAGTCAATATATCTCTTCACATTCTCTGTATTAGCTGAATGACGTCCGTTAGGTTTAGTCTTTTTATAATCTGTAACTCCAAGTTGTACGCTTGGCAACTCGTCAGTATAAGCCCAACTTCCTTTGTTGGTTATCATATCCCACCATACACCTATATATTTTACAGGAGTGATCCATGATGTATCAGCAAGCTTACAAGGCTCATTAAGGTTAAGAGTGATGCGTGATGCAAGAATCTTACGTGCATCATCACTAACGATGATTGTACGCCATGGTGACTTGCAAGGAGTCTGCATATATCCTTTGTCGCCCTGAGCATCTGGAGTAAGCCAAGATTCGAATATCATGTTCTTGTCATCTAAGTTAAGGTTCATACATGAGTAATCAACAAGGGCCGCTTCATGGATATTAATATATAGACCGTCCTCTGTTTTCATCATTAAGGCTGTCTGTACACCTGTAGGAGAGAATGGTGTCTGAGATGAGTTGGGAGTGATTGCTTTTTTCATTAGACCTCTAATCTCAGAAAGTTTAGAGATTGTGTAATCATACTCTTGTGTATCATAGTCTCCTGGAATCCAGAATGCTTTGTGATCCCCATTCATTGCAAATTGGGAATGCTCTTCTTTTATAACAAAATAATTAAGGTTTTGTTGTTGAGGGAATTCATATCTAAATCCAAGACCATCGTTGAACAAACGGAAACGGATAACCAAATTTCTGTTGTTTGTTTTTTGGAAAAGGTTTATATATAATTCGTTATAATTATTGCTTATTTCACTTTCCTCACCCCATACCGGTTTCCAACTCTCAGTAAAATTTGAAGTTATTTTTTCTTTAAGTGTGAAACCATCGTAAAAATTAGTTTTTGAATCTAACTTATCGGTATCTTTATTTTCTCTCCATTCAAAATCAGTCTTCTTATTAGGATCTTCTTTTTTAAGTTCCAGACCAAGCTTACTTGTTTTGATGACTGTTTTGCCAAAGTAAAGTAAATCGTAAGTTGGGGCTCCCTCTTTATCAAGAGTAAAAGTCATCTTTAGATTTCCATCAGGAGATGTAATAGATGTTTGTGAATTCACATAAAGTGAATAACAAAATAACATACTTGCAAGGATAATTCCTTTTATTCTCATATCAATTAATATTAAATTGTCAGCTAACTAGTAATTAGAGATACTTTATTGATCTCGTTTATACAAATTTATATTCAGAAGTCGAAATCAATCTTATCAATAAAAAAAATATAAATAATATAACACCTAATTATTTGTTATATATCTGACTATTAGTTGTTTGTAAAAAGTTCTTTAGTGAAAAAATATAAATCTTTATTAAATTTTAGAACTCTAAAATCAATATATCTCGCTTGTTTAGGTGTAGTGGGCTATCTAAATTGATAGTCTTATTATCAAGAATGTTTCTTGCACTTTTCTTAGGGAGTATCTCCTTGAATATAGATAGATCAAGAGTCTGTTCCTGGTTTCTTCCGTTAATCATAACTACAACAGATTTATCGCCTAACTTTCTTTGATATACATACACACCCTTCTGTGGTGGGAAATGTTTAAGTGTTCCTTGAGCAATTAGCTGGCTGTTTGCCTTTCTCCAGTTCAAGACAGTCTTTACAAAGTTAAAAGCTTCATTCTGCCTAGCATCTCTACCTTGTGCAGTGAAATAGTTATCCTTATCTCCATTCCAACCACCAGGGAAATCGCATCTTAACATACCGTCACCCTTAGCTTTATCACCAGTCATAAGTACTTCATCACCATAATATAGCTGTGGGATTCCACGAGTTGTCATCATGAATGCTATAGCCTGTTTGTAACGGTCAAGGTTGCTGGTATCTTCAGGATGAACAAAGAAGCGAGAAGTGTCATGGTTATCAAGGAATACTAATAGATTATGTGTATTGCTGAATACTATGTCCTGAGATATATATTCATAAAGATTGAATAGACCTCCATTCCAGTCTGTAGTCTCCTCATCAAATGATCTGTTCATTAGCTGCAGTAGAGGGAAGTCCATAATAGTTGGGAGGTATGAATTCTTAGGTGCAGCCAATTTGCTGTCTTTTTGCCAGTATGAAACAAGAACGTTACTGCCCAGCCAGCATTCACCTACTATATTGAAATTAGGATATTCGTTCATAACTCTTTTACACCAACGTGCCATCATATCGAAATCAGCATATGGATATGTATCCTGACGGATTCCGTTAATTCCTGAATATTCTATCCACCATATACTGCTTTGGTATAGGAAGTCTTCAACAAGACGATTTTTATGGTTGAAGTCAGGCATAACAGTATCGAACCATCCCTTCTCTGATGAAATCTTAATTGCATCCGCTGCATAAGGATCCGACTGTGAAATTGTCTGGAAAGAGCAAGGCATGTATTTACCCTCATTATTGAACCAATCTTTTGAAGGCATATCTTCGAAAAGGAAGCTCTCACTGCCGCAGTGGTTGAAGATCATATCCATGATAACCTTTATACCTAGATCATGAGATAACTTTACGAAGTTCTTAAACTCTTGATTTGTGCCGAAACGACGATCTATCTGATAATAGTCCGTTGTAGCATATCCGTGATATGATGTCTTTGTCATGTCGTTCTCAAAAAGAGGATTGAACCAGATTGCTGTCACACCAAGGTCCTTTAAATAATTCAAATTATTTTCTACACCTTTAATATCACCACCATGTCTAGCAGATGGATTATTTCTGTCGACAGCATTCTCGCGCATATCTTTGATAACGTCGTTCTTTGGATTGCCATTACTGAACCTATCCGGCATTATAAGATATAGTACATCTTCATCTGTAAATCCCTGTATGTTTGATGAATTTGCTTCGCGTTGCTTAAGCTCGTAAGGAACAACGGTTTTTTTCTTGCCGTTCTTAAGAATTATATTGAAAGTTTGAGGCTTTGCATCTGATAAATCTACATACAGCATAAGATAATTAGGATTATCCACTTTGGCTATTTCCTTTATTTTAATGTCATCTGTAGATAATGTAACATCTTCTGTATAGATATTATCACCATAGAGCATAATCTGGAGTGTTGAATCTTTCATGCCGGACCACCAGAATGTTGGAGCTATCTTCTTTATCTTCTCTGCACTTACAGACTGACTGATAAAAGTGCATATGAGTAATGAAATGATTATTGTAAGTTTTCTCATAATGTATAAGGATTAACTATTTGAAACAAATGTATAAAGTAAGTGGAACTAATATTTGAAATAGAATATATATATAAGTATAATGATGGACTAAAGTGATGATTATAAAATGTTTCAATGTTTTTTGTTTAAGAAAAATATAAATGAATATTAAAGAGATATTATATCTTTTATGTTTTATTTATATATATTTGTGTAACTGTTAATCGAAAACAATAATTTCATAGATATGAAAAAGATCTTTACCTTCTCTCTGTTTCTTTGCCTCTTTAGCTTATCTCTTTATGCTCAAGGTAAATCATATGAAAGCGTTATTAATGAGCTTGACAATGTAATATATAATAAAGGGAAATACTTGCAGAACAGGGAGGTAAGGATAAGTTCAATTAAGGATAGGATTAAAAATAGCTATAACAAATCAGATCGATACGCTCTGTACGATAGCCTCTATACTGAATACCTTCACTACCAGACCGACTCAGCTTGTCATGTGTACGTATAATGAGCAAACTGATTCCTGCTGCCAATAGTGCTGCCCATGAGAATGAGTTGAAGATAATGACTTCGGAAGTATATAGCCTTATGGGCATGTATAACGAAGCTTATGAGCTGCTATGTAGCATAGATAAATCAACATTAGACAGGAGTCTTTTAAACTACTACTATCGTACTTTAAGAGCTTATTATGGATGGATTGCTGATTATACAACAGGAACAGAGGAGAAGAAGAGATATCTGCTTAAAACGAATCAATATAGAGACTCTATAATTATTACCACAGATAACAAGATAGACATGGGTATAGTTGAGGCTGAGCAGTATACCCTTAAAGGACGCCCTGATTCTGCACTTGTAATATTAAACTCGCTTATTAAGCAATCTTCAGACCGTCAACAACAGGCTTATATAAACTATACCATATCGGAAACTTATGCTGCAATGGATAACATTGAAAAGCAGATCTATTTCCTTGCAAAAACTGCTATCGTGGATCTTGAAAATGGAACTCGTGAGTATGCTTCACTCCAAAAACTTGCTGAGCAGATGTTCGAAGAGGGTGACATTGATAGAGCGTACAGATATCTGAGCAGATCTATGGAGGATGCTGTGTCATGTAATGCTAGATTAAGGTTTATTGAGGTTACCAAGTTTTTTCCTATAATTGATAAGGCATATAAAATAAAGGAAGACAAGGCAAAATTTGTATCTAACATACTGCTTATAAGTATAAGTATACTATCTATTTTCCTTATTGCTGCAATATTCTATCTATACATATGGATGAAGAAACTTTCGGTAATGCGACGTAATCTTAGTATAGCTAACAAACAGTTGCAGGCAGTAAATAAAGAACTTGAGCAGACAGGTCATATAAAGGTTGTATATATTGGGCGTTACCTTGATAAATGTGTGAACTACCTTGATAAGATTGAGCAGTATAGGAGGTCGCTTGCCAAGTTAGCCATGGCATCGAAGATGGAGGAACTCTTTAAGGCAATTAAGTCGGAGGAGTTCATTAAAGATGAGAGAAAAGATTTTTATAATGAATTTGACAAGTCATTTATTGAGCTATTCCCTAATTTTATAACAAAGTTCAATGATTTATTGATGGATGATGCCAAAATATATCCAAAATATGGTGAGATACTTACAACAGAACTTCGTATATTTGCTTTAATCAGATTGGGAGTAACCGACTCAAACAGCATAGCTCACTTCTTGGGATACTCACTCGCTACAATATACAATTACCGAAGCAAACTAAGGAATAAAGCAAAAGGTAATAAGGATGAGTTTGAAGAAGATGTAATGAAAATATGATGAAGATATAACTATTCGTTAACCTAATAACATTATGAAACAAATTCAGGATTTAAGTTTTATGAAGCTTTGGAACATTAGTTTTGGCTTCTTCGGAGTTCAAATAGCTTATGCACTTCAGAGTGCAAATATCAGTAGAATATTTTCAACACTTGGTGCTGATCCACATAACCTAAGCTATTTTTGGATTCTTCCTCCTTTGGCGGGAATTATTGTACAACCAATCGTAGGAGCAATGAGTGATAGAACCTGGACGCGTTTTGGAAGACGAATACCTTATCTCTTTGTGGGTGCCCTTATAGCTGTTTGTGTGATGTGTCTTCTACCTAATGCCGGTAGCTTGGGCCTTACTGTATCATCAGCAATGATCTTCGGACTTATTTCTCTTATGTTTCTTGATACATCTATTAATATGGCTATGCAGCCATTCAAGATGATGGTGGGAGATATGGTAAATGAAAAACAGAAAGGACTTGCTTACTCTATTCAGAGTTTCCTCTGTAATGCAGGTAGTCTTGCCGGATATCTCTTCCCATTCATATTTGCTGCTATTGGTATAAGTAATATTGCTCCTAAAGGTGTAATACCTGATTCTGTAATATATTCATTCTATATAGGTGCCATAATTCTTATTCTTTGTGTGATATATACTGCTGTGAAGGTTAAAGAGATACCTCCTAAAGAGTATGCGGAGTATCATGGCATAACTGAGAACGAGAAGAACGATAAGAGTAACATGTTTAAACTTCTTGTAAAGGCTCCTAAAGTATTTTGGACAGTTGGTCTTGTTCAGTTCTTCTGCTGGGCAGCCTTCATGTTTATGTGGACATATACTAATGGAACTATTGCTGCCAATGTATTTGATACTCCAGTGGTACAGTCTATTGTTGATGGCGTGAGCGTATTAAGACTTGATACTCAGTCTGTGCAGTATCAAAGTGCAGGTGACTGGGTAGGAATACTCTTTGCCGTTCAGGCTATAGGATCTGTTCTATGGGCTCCTATAGTTCCTCTGTTCAAAAATACAAAATTAGCCTATGCTCTTAGTCTTGTACTTGGTGGAGTAGGATTTATCTCAATATTCTTCATTCATAATCAATATGCACTATTCTTCTCTTTTATCTTGATAGGTTTTGCTTGGGCTGCTATGCTTGCATTGCCATTCACTATATTGACAAATGCGTTGAAAGGTGGTCATATGGGAACTTATTTGGGACTATTCAATGGTACAATATGTATACCTCAAATAGTTGCCGCTTCATTGGGAGGTACCATACTGAATATGTTCAGCGTAAGCGGTAAAATAGCTCCTGAGGTAAATATGCTTGTACTTGCCGGGATATTCCTAATAATTGGTGCAGTATGCGTTCTCATTGTTAAAGAGAAAAAGATTGCTATATCTTAATTGTAGTTTTAAACACCGATTTGGGGTATAGAAAATATACTTTTTATATTTGTTTTTTGAAACTGAATTTGCAAAATATGTTCCCTTTTATAGGACAATAATTGAACTATAATATTGAAACAAAGAAATATAGACCTAAATAAGTTATATTATTTCTAGCCGACAAAAGGAAAAGAGCCATATCATTCTCTATTTTGAGAAAAATATGGCTCTTCAATTTATTCATAGATACGGTTTTAATCATTGATTAAAGATAACCCAGCATAAAATGATAGTTTAATCATCTTTTCTTTATTGCGATTTATAGTCTACTCTTATTTATACATACTCATATAGTTACAGCTCTTATCATCTTATAATTTCGACTATTCTTGAGTTCCATTTATAGAGAAGAATTTATCATATTCTTCCACTATTATCTATCATAGATCTTATCTTATTATTAATCCTATCGCTCTTCAACAGCTCTTCTATAGTGAGATGCATTCTATAGCGCCAATAGTGTTTTGGATTGGCAGGAACATTTATTCTTTCTGCTTCTGCATCCTTATTACGCATCTGTTCATCTATCGACATCCAATCTTGGAAAGAGAGTATGCATAGCAGTGACGGACATTCCAGATGGCGGCGTACTATTTCCTCACACAACCATCCTGGAGCCTCTTTTGGAGCAGTGTCCCAATGACCTAATACATGGTTATAGTATCTGCAAGACTGATCGTAATCCTCTTCCCACCAGCCTCTCAGAGTGCTCATATCATGAGTTGATATAGTACATACAGACTTATATGGGTACTCCCATACATGTCCGAATTCATGTTCAGGATTTTTTGGCATACATTGTATCTCAAGACTTAATATCTGAAGTTCATCCATAACCCATGGTACACAATCGGGCACCATTCCTAAATCTTCTCCACATACTAGCATATCGGTTGATTGTGTTAGCACAGGTAGCTTTTTCATTGCCTCTTCATACCAGAATTTGTTATGACGGTTGTAGAAATAGTTGTTGTACAATTTGTTGAATGCCTCTTTCTCCTGCCAGCTTAATCTCTCGAATATTAAGTCATTTTGAACGGCTATTCTTGGGTGATACATTTTTGAAGAGTTTCTGTCTCTTACAAATAGGACATTGCTTATTAAAGAGTAAAGTCCCTCTTTTATATTGTTGCTCTCCTCATCACTTCTATCTTTAAAGTATGCCTCTATCTTACGCTGAGTGTCGTACTCTGGCAGCATGGCATATATGTCATGGTGTTTATTGGCAAGGAATGTCTTTTTTACTTCATCACGTTTATCACCAAATATCCTATAAAGTATATCTTCATTAATAAATGGTTGAGTCATGAACTCTTCCTGGAAATGAAGGCCATATTGCTCAATCTCATTTACACTCATAGGAAGGGCAGGTACAAACTGTCCGAGGAGACCATGTACTGAATTTGATGGTATTTCCCATATTCTAAAGAATCCAAGGATATGATCTATACGATAAGCAGTGAAATATTCTGCCATCTTGCGGAATCTCTTCTGCCACCATTCGTAGTTGTCCTTCTCCATAACATCCCAGTTGTATGTAGGGAATCCCCAATTCTGTCCATTCTTTGAGAATGCATCGGGTGGGGCTCCTGCCTGTCCGTTCATGTTGAAGTAATATGGTTCTATCCATGCCTCAACACTGTTTCGGCTTATTCCGATAGGGATGTCCCCTTTGAAAATAATACCTTTCTCACGTGCATAATTACTAGCTTCAAGAAGCTGTTCGTGGAGGAGGTATTGGATATAGTAATAGAATGATATCTCTGCATAAGCACTACTGGTTTTGGCACATAATGCTTTAATCAGTTCAGAATTATAAGTTGAATGTTCAGGCCAAGAGCTGAATTGTGGAGTGCTATATTTATCACGGAGGCAACTGAAAGCAGCATAAGGCAACAACCAATCCTCATTTTTTGCGAAGAACTCCTTGAACTTCTTTGATGATAAAACCTTATTGCCCTCCTGTTTTAATAGCTCTCTTAAATACTCTCTCTTATATTCATTTACCTTTTCATAATCTATCTTTGGTAATTCATTTAGAATCTTCCTCTCTTTTTCGTACCTCTCCTGAAACTCCTTCTCCTTTAGAGTAGGGAGCTTTCTCAAATCGATATACATTGGGTGGAATGCATATATAGAGATGCTGTTGTAAGGGTAAGAGTCTGTCCAGCTGTTTGTTATTGTTGTGTCATTAATAGGGAGTATCTGTATGGCACTCTGATGAGTAAGGACAGCCCAGTCAACAAGACTTTTAAGATCGCCGAAATCGCCCACACCATAACTTCCCTCACTTCTTAATGAGAAGACAGGTATTGCAGTGCCTGCAACTTTCTGTATATGAGAGTAGAATTTTACTTCTGCTTCTTGTGCAGCATATATCTCTCCCGGTTGCATATGCTCGATAGATATAATTCTATTCTCACGTCCTTCCCATTCAATAATCTCTTTACTATTATTGTCGCATGCAACAAACTTATATTCAAAAGGAAATTGTAGGAAGGCAGTGTTTATAAATGCCCACCACTCGTTAGGCTGTACTTGCTGCATGGTTACTGCTCTTTGTTTGCCCCAATCACCGAAATATGATCCAGAACCACTAATTGCCAAATATGCATTTCGTTTATCAAGAGCTGGTGTTATAGCTCTAAAAAGAATATAACTCTCTTTATCTGAAATGTTTATGCTAAAGTTCTCTTTTGAATCTTTTTTGCTGAATGCTGATGAATAGAGGAATGAGTGATATGGCATATCTCTCCAGTTGTCATCTGCTACAAAGCTAGTGCACGAGTCAATATTTTCCGGTATATGATGAACTACGGTGTTATTCTCCTCTCTAACGAATTTTCCATCTCTGTAAAGAGAGTATTGGTATGTTATCTGTCCAGGATTATTGTTTTTATCAATAGTTAAGGTTGTACTCCAACTTTCTCCGTCGGATGTTGATAACATTATCGGTTCCTTTTTGTTGCCGTTAATGGTTATTGCAATCTGCTCCCCCCATATGGTACGATACTTTATTCTGAAGGTGATTTTCATAATTTTTCGAATTAATGGTTTATCATTTCTCAAATTTATTATAATTCCTCTAATTAGATTTCAACTTAAAATAAAATATAAGTTATAAGCCACTTAAATTTGCTCATGGTCGCAGCAGAATCTTAATAAATCTCCCTTTTTATCGAAAAAAGATTTATAAGAAATAGAATTGACAAAGAAATATAATATAAATGAATTCAAAGAAAAGAGAGGGGTATCCAAACTTGGATACCCCTCTCTAGTATATATTTCAGCTAAGTTTATGCATCTATATTAGCATATGTAGCATTAGTTTCAATAAATTCACGTCTAGGAGCTACTTCATCACCCATCAGCATAGAGAATGTTGTGTCAACACTTGCTGCATTCTCCATAGTAACTTGCTTAAGAATTCTAGTTTCAGGATTCATTGTTGTCTCCCAAAGCTGTTCAGGGTTCATTTCACCAAGACCTTTATAACGCTGTGTGTGAACACCGCTTTCAGATCCTGCATTGTATTTCTGCATGAACTCAATTCTAGACTCTTCAGTGTAGCAGTACTCTTTTATTTTACCTTTTGAACAAAGATATAAAGGAGGGTTTGCAATATAAAGATGACCTTCTAGAATTAGTTCCGGCATATAGCGGTAGAACAAAGTCATGATAAGTGTGTCGATATGTGATCCATCGACATCGGCATCGGTCATTATAATAATCTTATTATAACGAAGTTTCTCGATATTTGCTTTCTTACTATCATCTTCGTCAACACCGAATCGTATACCTAGTGCCTGAATAATGTTGTTTACCTCATCACTCTCGAAAGCTTTATGCCACATAGCCTTCTCAACATTAAGAATCTTACCTCTTAGTGGAAGAATAGCTTGAGTAGCGCGGCTACGTCCTTGTTTAGCAGAACCACCTGCAGAGTCACCCTCGACAAGGAATAGTTCGCATTCGTCAGGATTTCTGCTTGAGCAGTCAGCCAGTTTACCAGGAAGACCACCACCACCCATAGGGCTCTTTCTAAGAACAGACTCACGGGCTTTTCTAGCGGCAATACGAGCTGTTGCAGCAAGTACAACCTTGTCAACAATTGTTTTAGCTTCCTTTGGATGTTCTTCGAGATAGTATGTCAAGGCTTCACCTACAGCTTGTTGTACTGCACCACCGACTTCGCTGTTACCAAGTTTTGTTTTTGTCTGTCCCTCAAACTGTGGCTCAGAAACTTTTACAGAGATTACGGCAATAAGACCTTCTCGGAAGTCCTCACCTGATATCTCTACCTTCGCTTTTTCAAGAGCTTTGCTCTCTTCAGCATACTTCTTCAAAGTACGTGTCAGTGCAACACGGAAACCTGTCTCATGAGTACCACCTTCTATTGTATTGATATTGTTTACATATGAATAGAGAGTTTCACGATATGAAGTATTATACATTAAAGCGCACTCAATAGGGATACCATTCTTCTCTGTATTTATGTATATAACATCTTCAATGAGCTTAGGATTAGTTTCATTCAAGATACGTACATACTCTTTAATACCTTCTTCAGAATAGAATGCTTCACTTCTGTATTTTCCATGTTTTTCCTTTTCTGATTCTCTAAGGTCTTTAAGGGTAATAGTTAAACCTTTGTTGAGGTATGAAAGTTCGCGAAGGCGAGTTCTAAGAACATCATAACTATAAGATACCTTTTCAAAGATAGAACCGTCGGGATGGAAAGTCTGGCGTGTTCCTTGGAGAGTTGTAGTTTCATCAAGCTCTTTTACAGGAGAAACTGGTTTTCCGTATCTGTATGTTTGAGTAAATACCTTTCCGCTTCTGTAGACTGTTGTTGTCATCTCATCAGACAAAGCATTAACGCAAGATACACCGACACCATGTAAACCACCGGAAACTTTATATGATCCCTTATCGAACTTACCACCAGCATGTAGTATTGTCATAACTACTTGCAAAGCAGAGACCTTCTCTTTAGGATGTTCATCAGTCGGAATACCACGTCCGTTATCTTGTACAGTTATAGAGTCGCCTTCGTTAATTGTTACATCAATTCTATTACAATAACCAGCTAGAGTCTCATCAATAGAGTTATCTACAACCTCATATACAAGATGGTGAAGACCCTTTTCGCCGATATCACCGATATACATGGCAGGACGTTTACGTACAGCTTCCAAACCTTCCAGGACCTGAATGTTGCTGCTGAGTAAGCTTCCTCGCCAACTTTCATTTCTTCTTGAGTCATGCTATTTAATATTACAATTATTTGATTTCAAAGGTACAAAAAAATGTTCAATGAAAGAATAGTCTTGCCCTTTAAAATAGCTATCATTTTAAATAAAAAATCAGTATATTTTTATGAAAAGCGGATATATTGAAATAAATTCTTCGATGACTGATAATCAGATGATTATACGTGGAATTATATATCCCCTTGTTTAAATTTTAAATAGTATAACGGAGATAGAAATACAATATCTGATATATTTTAAAATGATTCCACTTTCAATTTCAAAACATTCTGTTTAGATTCAATTCAGGTATACTGATTTGAGAATATTTAGTTTAGTAGAAAGGGCATAATAGTAGTATTTCTACAATATGCCGAGGTGAAAAGTATTATTATTGGAAAGAATACTTTAGAAGTGAAGTTAGGACATTATGTGGCTATCCTGAATAATCTATGAGAATCATACAGATTAACAGATTATTAGAGTATGATAATCGGTAAAACATGGTACAAAGACAAAAGGCTAGATTAAAAAATCCAGCCTGTTTTATCTTTTTTAGTCTAAGACGATGCTTAAGCTAGTTTGCCAATGTAAACAGCCAATTTAGATTTCAAATTAGCAGCTTTGTTCTTGTGGATTATATTACGCTTAGCGAGTTTATCCAACATTTTCTGAACGCTAGGATACATAGCAACAGCTTCTGCTTTGTCAGTAGTTGCACGAAGTTTTTTAACAGCGTTACGCATAGTTTTTGCATAATATCTGTTATGAAGTTTTCTCTTCTCTTCCTGTCTAATTCTCTTAATTGATGATTTGTGATTTGCCATTTCGACTAATCTTTAATTTTATTTTTATTATTTATTTTTTTTTCGTAGTCCGTGGGGGAATCGAACCCCCCTTGCAAGAATGAAAATCTTGAGTACTAACCGATATACGAACGGACCGACTTAATAAGTTCATCAGCCTATCTTCATAAGGGGCTTAAGACATTATTTTCCTCATTAGCGGATGCAAAGGTAGAAACTATTTTCTAAACGGCAAACATTTGAGTAGAAAAATCTGAGTTTCATCTAAAAAAATGGATATTTAGCCTATATTTGTAATTACTCACTTTATATAATCATAGTTATTATTTATGCTGCAGAAAATCAATGGTATTGTTATACATATTATAAAATATAATGATAGCTTTAATATAGCAGATATATTCACACGTGAGAAGGGTAGGGCATCGTTTCTTGTACGTATTCCTAAGAGCGAAAAGCGGGAGTAAGAAACAACCTTTTTCAACCACTTTCAATGATTGAATTGGAAGCAGATTTTCGTGACAACAGACATATATTCAGGGTAAAGAATGCTAAGCCATATATGCCCTTCATTTCAATACCATATGACCCTTATAAGGTGGCAATAGCTCTATTTATATCAGAGTTTCTGAATAGAGCACTCCGTGAAGAGATTCATGATCAACTTCTATATTCTTATATAGAGAATTCAATAAAGTGGTTTGACGAATGCCGTACAAATTTCGCTAACTTTCATCTGGTTTTCCTCCTGAGGATGTCTAGATTCTTAGGTTTATATCCTAATATGGAAGATTATGAGGATGGATCGTACTTCGATATGGTAAACAGCTGCTTTACACCGGGACAGCCTATAAGTGGCGCCTTTATAGGTCCGGAAGATGCATCGCATATACGCATGCTTTTTAGGATGAATTATGAAACAATGCACCTCTTTGCGATGAATAGGGAGCAGAGGAACAGATGCCTTAATATAATAAATGACTACTATCGGCTCCATATTCCTGATTTCCCTGTATTGAAATCAATGGATGTGCTTAAGGAGGTCTTTTCGTAAGATTCAGAATAGAGTTTAAACTTTATATAATAAAATAAGAACCTTTTTCTACTCAGAAATGAGTAAGAGAAAGGTTCTTATTTTATTATGATGTTGGTATTCTTATTAACCCAACAGCTCTTTTACTTTTGCAGAGATAACTCTTCCTTCTGCCTTACCGGCAAGGGCTTTTGTTGCTGCACCCATGACTTTACCCATATCCTGAGGTCCTGCTGCTCCAACGTTAGCTATAATCTCCTTAAGAGCTGCCTCAAGCTCCTCATTGCTCATCTGCTTTGGAAGATACTTTTCGATAACTTCTACTTGAGCAAGTTCAGCGTCGGCCAGGTCTGCACGTCCCTGTTGAGTATATATTGCAGCAGAGTCTTTGCCCTGTTTTGAAAGTTTCTGCATGATTTTCAATGCAGCATCATCTGTTAGTGTATCGTTAGCTCCAGGAGCTGTCTTTGCTTCAAGGAAATACTTCTTTATATTTCTCAAAGTCTCTAAGGCTACCTTATCTTTAGCTTTCATAGCCTCTTTTATATCATTGCTTATCTGATCAAATAAATCCATATTATTGTACATTAAATGTTATAGTATTCATTTCGTTATCTCCATCCTTATCTTCAAACTGCTGAATGTCGGATACAGCTTTAGATTGTATGCTTTCAAGCACACTCTTCGAACGCTGATAAGTAGGAGTTGTCTCAACCATACTTATTATATCGTCGTTATCCAGATCTTCAAGTGTGAAGATATAAGTGTTATAACGTCTTCTCTTTTTCCCTGCTGTAGATGTGGTTTCGCCATAATATCCCTCACGTCTATCATCTTTACGCTGTTCCTCTTCTTCGAGTTCCTCCATTCTCTTCTGTTCTTCGATGGTACGTTTGTTGAGCATATTATCCATCCCAGGTATATCCTTTATACCGAATCCGGTAGCAAGAACGGTGAATTTAACCTTCTCGTCAAGGGTTTCGTCAATATATAGACCCCATTTTGTCTCAACATCTTTACCGAACTTACTCATAAAATCATGAACTTCGTTCATCTCCTCCATCATAAGTTCGCTATTTGTGCTGTATGAGATATTGAATAGAATCTTTTTTGAGTTGAAGATATCGTTGTTGTTCAGCAATGGTGAGTGAAGAGCATCATTTATAGCCTGGCTCACGCGATTCTCACCCGATCCATATCCTGTACTCATAATAGCTACTCCACCATTTTTGAGTACGGTCTTAACATCGTTGAAGTCAAGGTTTATCTTACCTCTTATTGTTATAATTTCAGCTATGCTCTTTGCTGCTATAGAGAGTGTATCATCTGCTTTTCCAAAAGCATTCAGTACGCTCACATCCGAGTATATATCTCTCAGACGCTCATTGTTAATAACAAGAAGTGCATCAACATGTTTACTCATCTGTTCCACGCCGTCAAGAGCCTGGTCAATCTTCTTGTTACCTTCGAATAAGAATGGTATAGTAACGATTCCCACTGTAAGAATATCCATATCCTTTGCTGTACTAGCAATGATAGGAGCAGCACCTGTTCCTGTTCCACCGCCCATTCCAGCAGTAATGAATACCATCTTACATCCGTCGCTTAGCATGTTTTTTACATCCTCGATACTCTCCTGTGCAGCTTCGCGGGCACGATCAGGGCGGTTACCGGCACCAAGTCCTTCGCTGCCTAACTGAAGTTTTATAGGTACCGGAGACTCTGCCAAAGCTTGGTTATCGGTATTACACACAACGAAAGTAACATCGTGAATACCCTCTTTATACATATGGTTTACGGCGTTGCCACCTCCTCCACCAACACCAATTACCTTAATGATACTTGGTGAATCTGTTTGGAAATCGAATGGCATTATAATTTCATCAGACATAATCTTAATAATTATATATAAGTTGATGTATTTTATTTCTCATCTTTTAAGATCTCTTCGGATAGAGCAGAAATTTTCTTTCCAACCTTTGATATCCAACTAGGACCCGCTTTTAATCTCTTTATCTCTTGATTTAGATCTTTAATCTGCTCTCTCTTTTCAGGCAGATTTAGTGCATCAGCCTTTTTAAGTAAAGAAAGTGCCTCTTTGTACTCCTCTTTACCCTTAAGCTCATTTATTTTGGTGATAAGAGAATTGAACTCAGCATTTTTCTTTCTCAACTCTTCCTCTTTTCTCTTTTTCTCCTCTTCTGCAGCTCTTTTTTCTGCCAGTTTCTTATCAGGTGATTCGTACTGTTGTTTAGGTTTTCTCTCCTCAGCCGCCTCATTATCGAATAGGTCTGCAACAACATTTGTACTGTGCTGTACTTTATATGAATCATCTTTTCTGCAGCTCTCTTTACCAGCAGCAAGTATAGAAAGTATTCCTATCTGAGCACCATCTCTCTTCAACTCAACGGCACCGCTTACAGTTAATTGAATATCTTTTGCTACACGTACTTTCTCAAGCTTTGTGAGTTTGGTAAATGCCTCTTCTATATTCTTCATGTTTGCTCCTCCGCCAGTAAGAACGGCTCCTGCTAGAAGTTTGTCAGATGAATAGCCTGAAAGATATATTTGGTTCCATGCATTTGAGATAATCTCGTTTACACGTGCTTCTATAATCTCTTGTAGAAGTGATGCTTCGATAGAACATTTGCCTTCTATCTTGTATACTTTCTCTTGATCTTTTTCAGAAGGTTCATAATAGGCATCTCCAAATTTCACCTTCAACTCTTCAGCCTCTTCTTCCTCAATCTGCTGACTGCAAATATCTTTAGTAATATTGTTTCCTCCTAATGGAATTACAGCCAGATGTCTTAATATATTGTTTTTGAAAAGAGAAACTGTAGTGGTATCGGCACCAAAGTCCACTAGCATACATCCCGATCTCTTTTCGCTGTTAGTCAGAACTGCATTTGCCACAGCAATTGGTTGTGTTATATAGTCGACAATGTCAATGTTTGATTGGTCAAAACATTTGTCAATATTCATTTTCAGGGAATTTCTTGCTATGATGTTCAAGAAACGTCCTTCAATATGATCGGTAGGCACTCCAACAGGATCTGTAAGGTAGTTAATTCCAACTTTATACTCTTGTGGAGCTACTTCCAATATCTCTTGATCAATTATTGGAACCTCACGATTGCTGTCCATCAATAAATCAATAAATTCCTGAGATATCTTTGTCTCCTCTCCTAAGTGGCGAACCTCAGTATTACGTATTGTTCTTAGCGACTGTCCGCTTATTCCTACATATACTCTTCCAATAGAATCCTTGATAGTATTCTCAAGTCTTTTTATTATGGAATTAAGACATTGTGAAGTCTTATCAAGATTGTATATGACTCCTTTCCTAATAAATTCGGAAGATTTCTCGCTGGCAACTGCCATAATTTGTATGCTGCCGTCAGGATTTTTCTTACCTACAATACCTGTCGCTTTAGATGAACCCAGTTCTATTGCTGCGATAAAATCAGTTGATACCATATATTATAACTCTTTTTTAGTACAAATTATTTGATTACTGAACTCTAAACTTATCCTATCATATTTATTCCATCCAACTATATTTAGAGCCTTTTCATAAAAAATCTTTAGCCTTTTGAACTTATCTTCATATTCTTCTGCCTTTCCTAGAAAAATAATATGGTCTCCAACCATAGGTACTATCTCTACCTCTTTAGTTGTGGTAATATTGATCTGTTCAATCTGTGATCTCCAGAAAGGATTGTTATTGATAAATTGCCCAAGTTTAAAAATTTCATTCTTTGCCATTTTCCTGTCAATATAACCGGTAACAACAGGCACATATATTGGGGTTTTGACTAAAGGCATAATTTTCGCCTTACAATCTATATAATAACACTCGCCATTATTGCCCATCACCCTTAATATAGGAACTCTCTGGTTTATGACTATGGCTATTTTCCGATTACTTGTCTTATAACACTCCACATTATCTACGAGAGGAAGTCTATTTAATTCCTTCTCCATAATCTTGGTATTGATACTGTTCATATCTTTCCCAACAGGCATTAGGCCTTTTGACTTAAGTTGATCAGTAATACCCTTTTTTGTGATAAAGCCGTAGTCTATGCTGTCGGCGATGAAGACTCCCACACTGTCACATCTTTGCCCAATAGGTCGGGCATTTAGCATGGTAACAGCAACCACAAGGTAGCTGGTTATCATAAGAAGAAACAGCAGTATGAAAATCCTTTTTATCATCTCTTATTTAAAATATCACAAATATTTGGAGCAAAATTATCTATGTCGCCTGCTCCAAGAGTAATTAGCACCTGGAACTCCTTCTTCTTCAACAAATCCAATAGTTCCTCCTTCTTGCACATATATTTCTCTACGCCAGGGGCAAGATTATCGTATATCAGTTGGCTCGTAACACCTGGTATTGGTTTTTCACGAGCAGGATAAATATCTATTATTATAACCTCATCAAGTAGAGAGAGACTATCAGCAAAATCTTTATAGAAGTCACGAGTACGTGTATAAAGATGTGGTTGAAAAACAGCAGAAATCTTCTTATCCTGATACAATGCTCTCATAGATAAGATGCTCTGTTTAATTTCAGCTGGGTGATGAGCATAATCGCTTAAGAATACTACTTTGTCATTCTTAATCTTAAAGTCGAAACGTCTGTCTACTCCTCTGAAAGTAGCCATTGCTGCTTTAATCTCTTCATTTGATACTCCACTCATCTGTGCTATAGCCATTGCAGCTATTCCATTGTCAATGTTGATAGCTACAGGCACGCCAAGCTGTATATCTTTAATATTGCCGAAAGGTGAGATGAAGTCGAAAAAGATTTCTCCATTGCCAATTCTTACATTCTCAGCATGGAAGTCTCCACTTTCACGGCTATAGGTATATATTTTTGTTCCTGGCTTTACATCAGGCTTCAGCGCTAAATTCTCGTGTATTATCAATGCGCCATCGCTAGATATAAGTGAGGTATAGTGACGGAAACTCTCAAGATATTCCTCTTTAGTTCCATATATATCAAGATGGTCAGCATCTGTAGATGTTATTACTGAAATATAAGGAGTGAGCCAATGAAATGAACGATCGAACTCATCAGCTTCAATAACTACATAGTCACTTTTATCTGAGAGTAGCAAATTAGTTCCATAGTTCTTTGAAATACCTCCTAGAAAAGCATTACACTCTACGTGTGAATTATGGAGCAGATGTGCTGCCATAGTAGATGTAGTCGTTTTACCATGAGTTCCGGCAACGCATAGACCTTTTGATGTTTTAGTAAGCATACCCAACACCTGTGATCTTTTCATAATCTGGAATCCATTTTCTTTGAAGAAACAAAATTCAGTGTGATCACCGGGAATAGCAGGTGTATAGACAATAAGAGTAGTAGCAGCATCCTTAAAATCCTCAGCTATCTCATCCACACTATCCTTATAGTGTATATCGGCACCCTCTTCAATTAGTTTGTCAGTAAGTTCACTTGGGGTCTTGTCATATCCACCAACTCTCTTCTGCTTTGATAGGAAATATCTTACCAAAGCGCTCATACCTATACCACCGGCACCAATAAAATATACTGATTTGAAAGTATTAACATCCATGTTCATTTCTATATTTTTCAGCAAGTTTGCACACCTCGTCAGCAATAACATTTGCCGAGTCAGTAAATGCAAGTTTCTCAATATTCATACTTAATTTTTTCAGAAGTTCATCGTTCTTTACACTATCTATCGCTTTACTTATAAGTCCCTCTGAAGCAGCAGCATCTTTTATGTAAAGAGCAGCCTCTTTAGTTACAAGAGCAAGTGCATTCTTTGTCTGATGATCCTCTGCAACATTTGGTGAAGGGACAAGAACAACAGGCTTTTTTAGTATGCAGAACTCAGATATGGATCCTGCTCCAGCTCTACTTATAACAAGGTCGGCTGCTGCATATGCCTTTGTCATGTCGCTTATGAAGTCGGTTACATAAATCATAGGCAACTCACCAAAAGATTCTACAGCTTTCTTGGCTTCGTCAAAATAGATTTTTCCGGTCTGCCATATGAACTGTACATTCGATTCTTTTATCTTCTCAATGCCTTCAATCATGCAGTTGTTAAGAGTTCTTGCTCCAAGACTTCCTCCAATTACAAGTATAGTTTTCTTGTTTGGATTAAGTCCGAATGATTTAATAGCCTCTTCTCTTGTCGTTTCCTTATCAAACAGCCCTTGTCTTACCGGGTTTCCAGTAAGAATAATTTTCTCTTTATCGAAAAATCTCTCCATACCTTCGTATGCAACACATATCTTGCTTGCTTTTTTAGCAAGCAGCTTGTTAGTTACTCCGGCATAAGAATTCTGTTCCTGTATAAGAGAAGGAATACCCATTGTCCCTGCAACTTTAAGTGTCGGTCCGCTTGCATAGCCTCCTACACCTACAGCTACCTGAGGTTTGAACTCCTTAATTATTTTTTTTGCCATATACTGACTCTTGAAGAGCTTTATCAGTACTGGTATATTTTTAAAGAGGTTTTTTCTGTCGAATCCTGCAACAGGAAGCCCTTTAATGTCATAACCAGCAGCTGGTACACGTTGCATCTCCATTCTTCCTAATGCGCCGACGAACAATATCTTAGCTTCTGGATGCTTTGCTTTAATTGCATTCGCAATAGATACGGCAGGGAAGATATGTCCCCCTGTTCCACCACCGCTAATTATAACTCTTAATTCTACTCCCATATTTTTTATTATATTACAAAGTTATCAATAAACAGGCAATATATATTTAATAATATAGTAATTTATTAATAACATTTTTTGTTTCGTCCTAAATATATTTTTTCCTAATCATTCTTGATTATCAGCACTAACAGCCTGTTCGCTGTTTACAATATCCTTAGCTTTCTCTAAAAGAGTCTGTGTGGCAGCCTGCAATTTTGCCTCATTTGCTGCTTCTTCCTCTGCGGTCTTCTCTGCTTCTTGTTCTGCCACGAAACGGCTTACGCTCAATATCATTCCGATATATGCGCAGTTTATCAGCGTTGATGTACCACCTTTACTGATAAGAGGCAGTGGTTGTCCTGTAACGGGGAATAGTCCCACAGCTACCATCATATTCAGTAGCGCCTGAGAAACCAATAGAAGGGCAATTCCCATAACGAGAAATGCCGGGAATGATTTGTCACATTTTCTTGCAATTTTACCCGCTCGCATAAGTAACCATAGATAGAGAAGTACAATAAAGGCTCCTCCCACCAGCCCGAGTTCCTCAACAATGATAGCAAATATAAAGTCGGAGAATGCTTGTGAGAGGAAGTCTCTCTGTACACTATTACCAGGCATTTTTCCGACAACATTGCTTGATGCTATCGCTATGTTGGCATGTGCAATCTGAGCATCTTTATCGATGTCATATTTAGCTGCAGGAACATCCTCTTTGTCATCGAAGAATCCTTTAATACGGCCTTGCCATGTCTCGACTCTATGCATTAGAGGTACCTTGCTTAACTTCTGTGTTGGTAGAGCCATTACTATAGAAACGAAGAGGGTAACCACGAAGAGAATGCCGAAGGTAAGCTTCATAATCTGTCTCCATGGAACTCTTCCGATAATCATCATTAGGTAGACAACTCCGAAGAGAAGTGCTGCTGTAGATCCATTTTCAGGTGCTATGAGCACGAAAGCTATTCCCACTATTATCATAATGTATTTAAAAGCTTTCGGATTTGCACCATCCTCATCTTGTAGTTTAGAAAGAATAAAAGCTGTTGCTACTATTACTGCCATCTTTGCCAACTCCGAAGGTTGGAACTGTATTCCAAAAAATGTCATCCATCTTGCAGCTCCATTTATTCTGTCGCCTGTCAAAACACCCATTGCCATAACAAAGGCAAGAAGTATAGTAGAGATAGGGTAGAGAAAAAATGGAATCACACGGAACCATTTGCATGGAATGTTGTGTACAAAGATTACAATGGCCACACCCACAAGCAAAATAACACTATGTTGTGTGATAGGTCCCCAGTGGTCGCCCGTCTTATATGTCAGAGTACTGGCAGCACTGAAAACCTCCGTAATAGATATAAGGCAAAGGAATAGGAATATAATCCAAATTACTTTATCACCTTTAAACAGATCTTTTATTAAATCCATTATATACTGAAATTATAAATTCCTTACACACTCCTTGAATTGTTCTCCTCTGTCTTCATAACTCTTGAAGAGATCAAAACTTGCGCAACAAGGACTAAGCAAAACTGTCTCGCCCTTTTTTGCCATATTGTATGCGGCATCTACTGCATCTTTCATGCTTCTTACATCGGCTATAGGAATCCCGTAACCATCGAAGAACTCATGTAACTTCTCATTGTGGAGTCCCATAAATATAAGTCCGCTACAATTCTCCTTAACTAGATCAGCAATCTCATTATAGTCATTTCCTTTATCTTTTCCTCCAAGAATAAGTACAGTCTTAGTAGTCATGCTCTTGAGTGCATACCAGCATGAATTTACATTTGTTGCCTTAGAGTCATTGATGTATTCTACACCTTTAACCTTGCATACCTTCTCCAATCTGTGTTCTACACCTTCGAAATCGCTAAGTGCCTCACGTATACACTCTTTGCGTATACCTGCAATATCGGCAGATATCCCGGCAGCCATTGAGTTGAAAAGATTATGAGTGCCAGTAAGAGCTAAATCCTCCTGTTCCATGTTGAATGGTACAGGTTCCATAAAAAATACTTTATCCTGTTCTGTGTATGCAGCGACACCGTTCTCCTTGTTCTCTGAGAAAGGATAGTGCTGTCCATGAATTCCATATTTGCTAAGTTCAGCTCTGATGATAGGGTCATCGTTCCAGAAAATGAATGCATCTTCAGGAGTTTGGTTCTGAATTATTCTGAACTTTGAATCAACATAGTTCTGCATTTTGAAATCATAACGATCTAGATGATCAGGAGTGATATTCATCAATACAGCAATGTTTGCATGGAACTTGTACATATTATCCAACTGGAAGCTACTTAATTCAATGATATAGTAATCATGGTTGCTTTCTGCAACTTGTAGAGCAAGACTCTGACCAATATTTCCAGCAAGGCCTACGTTAAGACCCGCTTTCTTGAATATATGATATATCAAAGATGTAGTTGTTGTCTTACCATTACTACCAGTGATACATATCATCTTTGCATTTGTATATCTTCCGGCAAATTCAATTTCAGATATTATAGGAATTCCTTTAGACTGAATTTCCATTATCATAGGAGCATTGTTAGGAATACCCGGACTCTTGATAACCTCATCTGCATTCAGTATCAGTTCTTTGGAGTGATGTCCCTCTTCCCACTCAATTCCTCTCTCGTTAAGCATAGATTTGTAATTATCCTTAATAAGGGACATGTCGGAAACAAAGGTGTCAAAACCTTTCTTTTGAGCTAATATAGCAGCTCCAACGCCACTCTCACCTGCTCCTAATATGACAATTCTTTTACCCATAATGATATTTTTTTCTTATCTTATCTTTAATGTTATTATAGTAATGGCTGCAAGGACAATAGTTATAATCCAGAATCTCACAGTAATCTTAGATTCATGGAAAACATTATTTGGCCCTTTGAATATATAAGAGCAGTTAGGGTCCAACTGAGCCATTGTTGTTCTGAAATGGTCGTGTATAGGTGCTCTCTTAAAGACTCTTTGCAGATGCCCTTTTTTCTTTCCACTCTTAAAATATCTCACTTGAAGTATCACAGATAGATTCTCGATAAGGAATATACCACATAATATAGGTATTAGTAGTTCCTTATGGATTGTTATGGCGAATACAGCAATAATGCCGCCAATAGTCAAACTTCCTGTATCACCCATAAATACCTGTGCAGGAAATGCATTGTACCATAGAAATCCTATAAGAGCACCAATGAATGCACATATGAAAATTACCAACTCCTCACTGCCCGGTATATACATTATATTAAGGTATCCTGCATATTCTATATGGCTCGAGACGTAAGCAAGGATACCAAGCGTAAGTCCGATAATTGCTGAGTTACCAGCCGCCATACCATCCATACCATCATTGAGATTAGCGCCGTTGGATACTGCTGTGACAACGAAAATTGTTACGAAGACAAATATAATCCATCCTACTGTCTGTGAATTCTCACCTAAGAAGCCAACGAAATCAGAGTAATCAAAGTTGTTATTCTTGAAGAATGGTATAGTAGTCTTTGTAGACTTTTCATTCAATGCTTTATGGACAATCTCTATATTATCACCCTTCTTTACCTCAATATTTTCTCTTATAACCACTTTAGGGCTTAGATATAGTGTAAGGCCTACAATCAGACCTAATCCAACTTGTCCTATGATTTTGAATTTGCCATGAAGTCCCTCTTTATCTTTTCTGAATACCTTAATATAGTCGTCGAGGAATCCTAATGTGCCCAACCATACTGTTGTGATAATCATTAACATCATATATACATTACCCAATCTACCAAGAAGAAGGCATGGTATAAGTATTGCAACAATGATAATGATACCTCCCATTGTTGGAACTCCTACCTTGTTTACATTGAATGGGTCAATAGAGGCATCTCTCTGTGTTTCTGTTATCTGATGTCTCTTCAAAAGGCTTATGAAATATTGACCGAATATTGCAGATATAAGTAATGACAATATAATTGCCATCAATGATCTGAATGAGACATATCCGAACATTCTAGCTCCTGGGAAGTCAAATCTTTCTAAATATTTAAATAGATAGTATAGCATATCATTATTTTTTATTCATTGTCAAAAACTTCCTTTAAAATCTCTTTGTCGTCGAAATGATGCTTAACACCTTTTATATCCTGGTAGTTTTCATGTCCTTTTCCGGCAACTAAAATAACATCTCTATTTCCTGCGAGCATGCATGCAGTACGAATAGCTTCTTTTCTGTCTATTATGCATACCACCTTCTTCATCTGCTCTTTATTAAGTCCGGCAACCATATCGTTTATGATATCTTGAGGCTCTTCAAATCGTGGATTATCTGAAGTGATTATAACCCTATCGCTCTGCTTCACTGCCTCTTGAGCCATGATAGGTCGTTTGCCTTTATCTCTGTTTCCTCCTGCTCCGACTACTGTAATTACCTCTCCTTTGCCTTGCAATACTTCGTGGATAGCATTGAGAACATTCTCAATAGCATCTGGAGTATGTGCGTAGTCAACAATTGCAGTATAACCCTTTGATGATCTTAATGAGTCGAATCGTCCTGCAACAGGGCGCAAAGTGCTTAGAACCAACAAAACATCTTCTGGTTTCTTGCCAAGAAGACATGCTGCTCCATAGACTGCAAGGAGGTTGGATGCATTAAAGCGACCTATAAACCGAACATTCACCTCTATATTATTTATCTCCATAGACATTCCTTCGAATGTATCCTCAAGAACCTTCCCTTTGAAATCACTTATGCTTCGGATGGAGTAATCGGATACCTTTGCTTTTGTATTCTGGGTCATAACAAGACCATTTTTGTCATCAAGGTTTGTAAGTGCGAATGCGCTTTTTGGAAGATGGTCAAAGAATGCTTTCTTTGCTTTGAGGTAGTTCTCGAATGTCTTATGATAATCTAAGTGATCGCGTGTTATGTTTGTGAAAATGCCCCCGGCATATTTCAGTCCACCAATTCTTTTCTGAGAAATAGAGTGGGAGCTTACCTCCATAAAAACATATTTACATCCCTCATCAGCCATCTGTCCAAGTAGCTTGTTTAAAGTGATTGGATCGGGAGTGGTATGTTCTGTAGGTACAGGTTTATCATCAATATAGTTGCATACTGTAGAGATAAGTCCAACCTTGTATCCGAATTTGCGGAACATATCATATAATAAGGTAGCTATTGTAGTCTTTCCGTTAGTTCCGGTAACTCCGACGAGTTCAACCTTGCTTGTAGGATCTCCATAGAAATTTGTGGCAACCTGTCCCACGATATCTTCTGTATCTACTACTTTAATGTAGCATATATCTTCTTTCAGATTCTCTGGCAAATCTTGGCATATTACCACCTTGGTACCCTTTTCTATAGCTTTCTCTATATATTCGTGTCCATCTGCTTGCGTACCTTTTATAGCAATGAAGATGTGTCCCTCCTCAATTAACCTGGAGTCAATGTTTACTCCTTTAATATCACAGTTCAAGTTCCCATGAACTTCTACTGTCTTTACTCCTTTAATTATATCTCCTAGTTTCATGTTGTAAAACTTTATTTTAAAATTAAATGTATCGCTTCACCCCTGACTACACGCTTTCCTGCAGCCAAACTTTGTGATTCGACTTTTCCTACTCCACCAACTCTTGCCTTTAACCCTAAACTCTCTAGTAGATAAACAGCATCTTTAGCTCCCATACCTTTTACATTAGGAACTATTCTGTTGTTTCCCTTATATCTTTTTAGTACTATTTTGTTATTCTGTGCAGCAGGCACACCCCAAATAGGACTATTTAAATTTGTGTTGTCAGGAATTCCAACGGTAGAAATATTTATATTATTAAGTACGTAATGTGCTGCAGCGATATCGCCACATTTTACGTCAGGGATAAGTATACTTGCAGAATCTTTTGCTTCTGACAGGTTTTTAGCAAGATGTTTTGCAAAAACTCTTTCAGCAATTTCACTGAACACTTTACCTGCCATAAGACCACCTGATGCAGGTAGTCCAGGTTTTTGGATAGCTACTATACAGCTGTATTTAGGATCTTCTGAAGGGAAATATCCACAGAAACTTACTAAGTATCGTCTTCCTCCACCCATATATCCCTCTTTACCTTGAGAGACTTGTGCTGTTCCTGTCTTTCCAGATACATGGAACTGTTTAGAACCTGCTCTTTTTCCCAGACCTTCGCTTACCACCTTTTCAAGGATAGTCTGAATCTGTGATAATGTTCTCTTAGATGCGATCGCTGGATTTAAAACTTCAGTAGGAACTTCTTTTATAACTTCATCACCTCTGGTAATAGCTCTTACGAACTTTGGTTTTACCATAACTCCTCCATTAGCTATAGCGTTATAGAATGCAAGTGTGTTAATAGGAGGTACTTGTGTTTCATATCCTATTGACATCCATGCAAGTGCAGTCTTTGACCAATTGTTCTTGTTAGGCATTCTAATATGAGGGTTACCTGAACCGGGTATATCAAGATTTAGTGGGGTTGCAATGCCAAGTTTATATAGTCCTTCTACAAATTTAGTCGGATTGTTATGATAGTTCTCATCAATAAGTCTAGATACTCCGATATTTGATGATACCATAAGAGACTTGGTTGTTGTAAGAACACCATATCCACCCTTATGCCAGTTATGGTCTTTCATAGGACGGCCATGCATGTTGTATACACCATTACCTGTATCTACAGTCTGGTCAGGAGTAATCTTACCATCTTCGAGAGCTACCATGATAGATGCTGTTTTAAAAGTAGAACCAGGTTCCATCATATCTGCTACTGCGTTGTTCTTTAGCTCTCTATATACGCCGTCGTTGCACTTGGTCATATTAACTATGGCCTTTACCTCTCCAGTCTTAACTTCCATAAGCACAGCTACACCTACAGTGGCATTAATCTCGTTAAGTTCATCTATAAGTGCTTTCTCTGCTATATCCTGCATTCCAACATCAATGGTTGTTATAATGTCGTAGCCGTCAACAGGAGGGAGGTCAACAATATTGAGATATTTGTTCATCACCTTTTGGCGGTGAGTGATTCCGGGGACACCTTTTAATATTGAATCATATGATAATTCAAGTCCGTTCTTTGCACCAAGTTCAATCTCTGAGTACATATCTCCAAGCGTTCTTTTAGCCAATGAACCAAATGGTTTTTTTCTCTGGTTAAAAGCCTGCTCATGGAAGCCGCCCTTGAATTTGCTTAGTTTAAATACAGGTAGTTGTTTTACCTCTTTATATTCAATATATGATATGCGATTTGGGTATAGAAGGTAGTTCCTACTCCTTTTTCTTCTGCCCTTCATTATGTGAGCTCGGAAATCGGCAATACTTTTATCCGGGAATATCTGATTCAGACCAATGCATATTGAGTCCATATTTGCTCTGAGGAGACTGTCTTTATAATCACCTCCGGCAAGGAAGTCCATATATATCTTGTACTCCGGCAAACTACTTGCCATGAGCTGACCGTCTGAAGAGAGGATATTGCCTCTGTTAGGGTTAACTTCTACGTTCTCTTTGACGAATCTATCTGCAACATCCTGCCAATATTGTTTCTCGGCAAACATTATGATTCCTGCTTTAACAACAATAGCAAGACCTACCAGCCCCATGATTAGCATGATGAAGGTATACCTGATCATTATATTGCTCTTCTTTGGAATCATTTCTCGTCAATAACAATTAAATATGGTCTGTTTGTTGCTGTCTGCAACTCACTTCCCTGTGTTGAAATATATTCTTCTATCTTAGATTGTCTACTTTTCTCCATGAGTTCTGATGATCTAGTCAATGCATCGTATTTTACATCATCCAACTCTTTCTTCAATCTGTCTATTTCAATTAACTCTTGCTGGCTGCTATATCGGTTGTCAATATATAAAACAGTAAGAATCATTATAAGTATAAGCAAGCGCGTCTGTCTCTTAAAAAAGTCATTAGCAAGTATATCACCTCCCAAGATGCTCCTTATAGACATCTTTTTTGAAGTGTTCTCACTTTTATTGCTCTCTTTTTTGTCAATAACGGGCTCTTCCATAACACAATTTATTTACTTTTTCTCTGCAATTCTAAGTTTAGCACTTCTAGATCGTGGGTTTCTCTCTATCTCCTCAGGGGTAGGAGTGATCACCTTATTGTTGATAAGTTTAAACGGAGATTGTATGTTTCCAAAAAAATCCTGCTCAATCTTACCTTCAAAATTTCCTGATTTTATAAAGTTCTTTACTATTCTGTCTTCTAAAGAGTGATAAGTTATTACAGAAAGTCTTCCACCAGGCCTTAGGTATTCAGCAGCTGAGTATAGCATCTCTTTTAGTGCTTCCATCTCTTGGTTTACCTCTATACGCAATGCCTGAAACACTTTTGCCATCTCTTTTTTCTCTCTGTCTCTACCAAATAGAGGCTGGACTATATTAATAAAGTCTGATGTATTTTTTATCGAAGTTGTAGCTCTTGATTTAACAATCACAGAAGCTAATTTTCGGCTGTTTTTGAGTTCTCCATATAGATAGAGAATTGAGGCCAACTGTTCCTCCTCGTATGTGTTAAGGATATCGGCAGCCGTCATGCTTGCTTTTTGGTTCATTCTCATATCAAGTTTTCCGTCAAATCTAAATGAAAAACCCCTCTCAGAATCATCAAAGTGGTGTGATGATACACCTAAGTCAGCAAGAAGTCCGTCTATCTCATCAATGCCGTGGTATCTTAAGAAATTGGCAAGGTATCTGAAGTTACTTCTTACGAAAGTAAATCTATTGTCGTCAACGATATTTCTTTCTGCATCTTGGTCCTGGTCGAATCCCAATAAACGTCCATCGTCTCCAAGACGTCGCAATATTTCTTTAGAGTGTCCGCCGCCACCAAAAGTGACGTCAACGAAAACTTTTCCATTTTCTAAGTTTAGGCCGTCGATACTCTCATTCAAAAGTACCGGGATGTGATATGTAATGTTCTCGTCACTCATTCTTACTCTTCTGCTTTTTTATTGTTATCCATCATCTTCTGCAATTCCAAACTAAATTCTTCAGGGTTCATGAATGGCTGCTCGCACAACTCTGTTGCCCAAATCTCAATAGTATTGTCCACACCAATGACTTTTACCTCCTGATTGATGTGGGCTAACTTAATATATCTTTTTGGTAATAGAAAACGTCCGTTGCTGTCGAGTGAAACAATCTCAACATCTGAAACGAACTGACGGAATATCATTTGATCTTTAGGGTTCCACTTGTTCAGTCGGCTTCTTAACTCGTTGAGTTCTTCATTCCACGTACTCTCAGGACACAATACGAGACAGTCTTGGAAAATGTCTTTTCTAAGAATAAGATATTCTTCAGAGGCATTTTGAAGCTGTTTTCTGAAAATTGATGGAAGAAACAGTCTTCCTTTTATGTCAATTTTCATCTCAATATTCCCTAAGAATCGCATGTATTACACCTTATTAATATAAAACTTGATGTAAAAGTACACAATTCCCCACAATTCCCCACAAATTATATAAGAAAATAATAAAAAAATTATCAACAGGTTTTTGCCTCTATTTACTAACCTCTTTCGAGGGCATATAAAGTGAGCTATTTTTAACCGATAATGCTTTTTGTTACTCTTGTTTTATGATGCTAAATGAAACATTATGTGAAATAAATGGTTAATAACCTTATAAATGTTGGTTTTTTATATCATTAATCATCATTTTTTTTACTCAGAATATCAATTTTTAAAAAGATAAGTTATTTTTGCATACACAAAGTTTATGATGATGAAAGAGGAATCTATCTTTTTGATCAATATTGATAAAATAATTGAAGAAAAAGCTGGTAAAAAAGCTAAATATGTACCCGGACTTTTAAGACGTTATTTAAAGCGTATAGTTCATCAGGATGAGTTGAATGAATTTCTGATTGAATCGAAAGATAAAGTTGGTGTTGATTTTCTTGAGGCTTGCATGGGCTTCTTGGATGTGAAGGTAGATGTTTTTGGTAAAGAGAACCTTCCTAAAGAGGGGTGCTTTACTTTTGTAAGCAATCATCCACTTGGTGGTGTTGACGGAGTCGCATTAGGATATATATTGGGTTCTTATTATGATGGAAATGTTAGATATTTAGTAAATGACCTTTTGATGAACCTACATGGATTGGCACCATTGTGCATTCCTATCAATAAGACCGGAAAACAATCTAAAGACTTTCCTAAAATAGTAGAACAGGGCTTCAGCTCGCCTAATAACATAATAATGTTCCCAGCTGGAATTTGTTCAAGAAGGCATAACGGAATTATTAAAGATATTGATTGGAAGAAGACTTTTGTAACAAAAAGTGTAGAGACAAGACGTGATGTTGTTCCGTTGCATTTTGAAGGACAAAATTCTAATTGGTTTTATAATTTGGCAAACATATGCGATAATCTAGGTTTGAAGATTAATGTCGCTATGCTTTACCTTGCTGATGAAATGATGAAAAATAGGCATCAGACATTTAAGTTGACCATAGGTAAGACAATTCCTTGGGAGACTTTTGATAAGAGCAAAACACCGCACGACTGGGCACAATATGTAAAAGATATTGTCTACAAACTATAAAGGCAGAAGATATTAATGATACAAATGGAAGAAATAATTACCCCTATTAGTAAGGAGGTGCTAAAGTCAGAATTGACTGAAGAGAAGAGACTCCGATTTACCAATAAGAGTCATAACGAGATATACGTTATTACTGCTCAGAATTCTCCTAATGTTATGAAAGAGATAGGTCGATTGAGAGAAATAGCATTTAGAGCAGCTGGTGGAGGTACTGGTAAATCTATGGATATTGATGAGTATGATACTATGGATGATCCATATAAACAACTCATAGTATGGAATCCTGAAGGAGAAGAAATTTTAGGAGGATATAGATATCTGTTGGGTGATGAAGTTAAGTTTGATGAAACAGGCAAACCGATACTTGCAACATCTCATATGTTTAATTTCTCTCAAGAATTTATTAAAAATTACCTGCCTTACACTGTTGAACTAGGTAGATCCTTCGTTACTCTTGAGTATCAGTCATCACGTGCCGGCTCAAAAGGCCTGTTCGCTTTGGATAATCTTTGGGATGGGCTTGGAGCACTTACTGTTATTAAACCAAATGTGAAGTATTACTTTGGTAAAATGACAATGTATCCTAGTTATCACCGTCAGGGGCGAGATATGATTCTGTATTTCCTTAACAAGCATTTTGGAGATAAGGATAAGCTTATTACTCCGATGAAACCTTTGGAAATTGAGACAAATCGTGACTTCTTAGAGAATCTTTTTTGCTGTAACTCATTCAAGGAGGATTATAAAATTCTGAATACAGAGGTTAGAAAGCTTGGATATAATATACCCCCTCTTGTTAATGCCTATATGGGTCTTTCACCAACAATGAGAATGTTCGGCACCGCCATAAACTATGGTTTCGGTGATGTAGAGGAGACAGGTATACTTATTGCTGTAGATGAGATATTGGAAGATAAAAGAGTAAGACATATAGAGTCGTTTGTAAAAGAGCATCCAGAGGCTTTGAGATTTACTTCAGGAGCTAATCCTATCATATCAAAATAGATTATTATCGAAACATACAGATAAACAATATTATAGAGCTCGGATTTGATTCGGGCTCTTTTTATAATAACTTCTGTTGGTGATAAATATCTGTCTGTTAAAAGGTAGGCTCACTCCGAAACATTGGAGATTTCACAAATTCTATTTCTTCTTGATAAATATTATTATCTTTGCTTCGTGTTAAGAAAAGAGAGAATCAGTTATTTTCATTGTTCGGGAAAATGAATCATGATAGACTGTTCAACCGATCATGATTCATTGATTAGCCGATCATGATCCATTACTTAACCGATCATGATTCATTGATTAATCTGTCATGATCTATTTATAAACCGATCACGACAGATTTTATTATACTAACTGATGAACCGGATTTTATTCCCAACTTTGGTTTTCGAGATTATACAGCAGGAATGCTGTCCCCGTTTATTTTGCGATAAAGATCAAGAGCATATATATCCGTCATACCTGAGATATAGTCGAGCACACCCTGAATGCGTGTATAGATATCCTCATCGCATATATTGTACTGGTTTGATACTCTGTTTATTAGAAGTCTTGAATATGCCTTCTCAGGTGAGTTTACGGCATCTACCATAAGCCTATGAGAGTGTTTATTATCTTGAAACCGGCAAGCTCAATATCAACGACGTCTCTTGAGTGATAAATCTTTTGTATAGCAACTTCCGAGCATCTATTATATGCAGTGCGAGCCTTTTCGGACATGCTCTTTATGAGAGTAGAATTAAAATCGCCATCAAGTATCTTCTCCTCATTTTTCATGAATGCTTCGGTGCACTCATTAATCATGATGCTTATTGCCAGTGAGCGTAGGTAGGCAATCTGTTCATTCTTATCGGTTACTATTTTGCATATATTTTTTATACTTTCAATCTTCTTATCTGTAAAGAATGTAGAGTATAGGTCCACGCTCTCCTGGAAGGTTAGAATCTTAAGTTTGTATGCATCTTCTATATCCATCATCTGATAGCATATATCGTCTGCAGCCTCTACTAGATAAACAAGAGGGTGTCTTGCAAAGCGTAGCGGCTCATTCTCTTTGCTTAGTTGTCGGATACCAAGTTCAAGGGCAATTTTTTTATAATCCTGTTCTTCAGAAATAAAAAATCCAAATTTCTGTTTGTTACCGGCAAGTTGCGATGAAAAGGGGTATTTTACTACAGAAGCCAATGTTGAATATGTAAGCACAAACCCTCCTTTACGTCTTCCCTGGAATTGATGGGTAAGTAGACGGAGGGCATTTGCATTTCCTTCAAAATGAGTGAGGTCATTCCATTGACTATCTGTGAACTTACTTCTTAGCTCAACTCCTTTGCCTTCTGAGAAGAATGTGGCTATTGCCTTCTCTCCTGAGTGACCGAAAGGTGGGTTGCCAAGGTCGTGTGCAAGACAAGCGGCAGAGACTATTGAACCAATCTCGGAGATATGAGTTTCCGATAGACTGGGGTGTTTTTGAAGAAGCTTAGTTGAAATTATATTTCCTAATGAACGACCAACACACGAAACCTCAAGGCTATGTGTAAGACGGTTGTGCACGAAGATACTCCCAGGCAGAGGAAAAACCTGTGTCTTATTCTGTAGTCTGCGGAATGGAGCTGAGAAGATAAGTCTGTCATAATCTCTTTGAAACTCAGACCTATCGTCTTTTCTTAAATCATGAATTTCTTCAAGTCCAAGTCGCTTGTTTGATATCAGTTTTTCCCATTCCATTTTACACTGTCGTTTATTTGCAAAAGTATAAAACTTCCTTTTAAAAAAGTGTAAATAGATAGATTATTACATTGATTTTACTAAATTCGCAAAATGTTAATAAGTTTGATAAAACGATGAAAGTAAAGATTATTAATAAGTCACATCATCCGTTGCCGGCATATGCAACCGAACAGTCGGCAGGGCTCGACATACGTGCAAATATTGATACCCCAATTGAGTTAAAACCCCTCCAAAGATGTCTTGTTCCGACAGGACTATATATGGCTTTACCAAAAGGGTATGAAGCTCAAGTAAGACCAAGAAGTGGTTTGGCAATAAAAAAAGGAATTGGTGTTTTGAACTCTCCTGGTACAATAGATGCAGATTATAGAGGTGAGATTTGTGTAATATTGATTAACCTTTCATCCGAGAATTTCATTATTGAAGATGGCGAGAGAGTAGCCCAGCTTGTAATCTCTAAGTTTGAGCAGACTCAGTGGGATGAGGTGGAGGTACTTGACGAGACCGAACGTGGTGACGGAGGTTTCGGTCATACTGGAAAAAAATAGAAGATGAAGAAAACTATATTGATAGAAAAAATCATACTGGCGGTTTGTATTGTGTTCTCTATGATCTCATGCGGGACACTGAAGAGCCATAAAGAAACCTTGCCTGTGCACAAAAATGTGGTTGCATCAGAAAACTTATCTGCTGATGCACAGAGAAGGTATGACTATTTCTATCTCGAAGCGTTACGCTTGAAAGAGAAAGGTGAATACGATGCTGCATTCGACTTGTTGAATCATTGTGTCAGTATAAACCCAAACGGAGCAGCTTCATTATACGAACTTTTCAGGTTTTACATGTATATGAAGCAACCTGAAAATGCAGAAAAAGCATTAAAGAAAGCAGTAAAAATCTCTCCTGACAACTATTGGTATAAGCAAACGCTAGCATCCTACTATCAGGATAAAGGACTTTTGCCGGAGGCTATTTATGTTTTCGAAGATATGTCTACACAATTTCCTACACGCTTGGAACCGCTTATCTCATTGGTCGATTTATACAATAGGACTAAAGATTATGATCAGGTTATCGCAACATTGAACCGTCTTGAGGGCCTTGACGGGAAGTCGGAGCAGATAAGTATGGAGAAGTTCAGGATGTATCTCAGTAAAGGAGACGATGTTAAGGCGTTCACAGAGATTGAGAATCTTGCAAAGGAGTATCCATATGATATGAGATATATGACAATCCTTGGAGATGTATATCTTAATAATGGAAAGAGCGAAAAGGCTTATGATACCTATATGAAAGTTTTGCAGAAAGAGCCTGGATATGCTCCAGCAATGCTCTCTCTGGCATCTTACTACGAGAAACAGGGTAATGACTCACTTTATCAGAATCAGATAGATTCTGTACTTCTTAATGAATCACTGGATAGTAACTCCAAACTTGATATCATGAGAGGCCTTATAGTTAAATCTGAACAGACAGACAAGGATAGCATAAAGATTGCATCTCTTTTCAACTCTATCTTGATGAAAAAACAGGAAAATGCAGATATTGCAATGCTCGCTGCTCAATATATGCTTAGCAAGAATATGAATAAGGAGTCGGTACCTATACTCAATATGGTTCTTGAAATTGATCCTGAGAATACTCCTGCTCGTCTGCAATTGCTTAACTTTGCTCTTAAAGAGGAGAATGCTGAAAAGATTATTGATATATGCAAACGTGCTATAGAGTATACTCCCGAAGTATTGGAGTACTATTACTATCTGGGATTATCATATCATCAGAAAGAGATGACAGATGAGGCACTTAGTGTTTTCAAAAAAGGCGTGGGCCAGGTTACCTCTAAGAGTGATAAGAATATAGCGTCAGATTTCTATGCTATAATGGGAGACCTTTATCACGTAAAAGGAATGAATAAGGAGGCTTATGCAGCTTATGACTCTTCTCTGGTTTATAAAGCTGACAATATAGGTGCTCTTAATAACTATGCATACTATCTGTCGGTGGAGAAAACGAACCTTGACAAGGCAGAAGAGATGAGTTATCGTACAGTAAAGGCTGAACCAACTAATGGGACCTATCTTGACACTTATGCATGGATACTATTTGAAAAAGGGAAATATGCTGAAGCAAAGATATATATAGATCAGGCATTGATTAATGATGGTGATAAAAGTTCTGTAGTAGTTGAACATGCTGGTGACATATATGCCAAGAATGGAGATATAGAAAAAGCAGTTCAATATTGGGACAAAGCATATAAATTAGCTCAGGAAGGTGATTCTGATAATGGAAACAAGAGAGAAGTAAAAGAGCTTAACTTGCTTAAAAAGAAAATTGCACAAAAGAAATATTTATTACAATGATGAAAAGGAACTTTATCTATCTATCCCTGTTCATTATGGTTTCTATGGTATCTTCGTGTTCTTCTACAAAGAAGATGACAAAGAGTGTAACTGTAGGTGAACTAACAGAGAGAGAATATGTAGATAAAATTATAGATAACAGAAATAAGTTTGATGTCATATGGGCAAAATCTGTGTTCACCCTCATTTTTGATAAGAAAGATCCTATCAGCGTTTCAGGAACAATGAGGATAAAGAGAGGTGAGGTAGTTATGCTTTCCGCTGTTCCTCTGCTCGGTATAGAGGTGGCAAGAGTAGAAATTACTCCTTCAGGTGTGCTTGTTATTGACCGAATGAAGAAGAGATATGTCAAGGTTTCATATTCAGAACTGAATAGTTATGTAAAGAAGAGTTTCGACTATAATTCTCTTGAGGCGCTTTTTATAAACTCCATATTTATACCAGGTGCGAATGGCTTATCGACTCATAGCTCTGATAGATACAAAATATCTAAGGATGCAGACAATGTTACTATACATGTAGATAGTTCAAAAGAACTGAATTATAGCTTTATTACAAGTTCGTCTAGCGGCCGACTTATAGAGAGTGACATATGCCTTAAGGGTACTCCTTATACCATGAGATGGAAATATGGCAACTTCAGACCTTTGCAGAATAGTGAGTTTCCATCGGTGATGAATGTAAACCTAGATGGAGTTAAGAATAAAATTTCTCTTGAAATAGAACTGACAAAGCTAACGAACAATTCTGACTGGACCTATACGACAGATATTCCCAAAAAATATGAAAAGGTCGGATTGGATGATATCTTAAAAATTTTTGCTAAATGATGAAACGTTTTCTACTCTTATTAATTACATGTCTGTCTGTCTTTTTTGTATCTGCTCAATCTACAAAGAAGATTAAAGAGTTGGAGTCGCAGAGAAATCAGTTGCGTGAACAGATTGCAAAGTCCGAGACTATATTGAAATCGACTAATAAAGATGTCAAGAGTCAGTTGGCTAACCTTGCACTTATAAATGGGCAAATTATAGAGAGGAAGAAATATGTTTATCTTATGGAAGAGAATCTGAAGGAACTAGGAAATGACCTTTTTAAATTGCAGAAGCAGCTTAATGCTCTTCAAAGGGATTTGAAAGATAAGAAAGATAAATATGAAGCTTCTGTAAAATATCTATATAGGAATAAATCTATCCAAGATAAGCTTTTGTTTATTTTATCGGCAGATAACTTCTCACAAACATACCGTAGATTGAGATATGTTAACGAGTATGCCAACTATCAGCGTGTTCAGGCTAAAGAGATAGAGAAAAGACAAGTTCAGGTAAATGCAAAGAAGGCTGAAGTGGAGAGTGTAAGAGAGGAGAAGTCTAAATTGCTTAGACAAGGAGAAGAGGAGAAGGCAAGACTTGAGATTCAGGAGAAGGACAGGCAGGTAATTTTAGGGTCTCTTAAAAAGAAGCAGAATAGCATTCAGGCTGAGATAAACAAGAAGAAACGTACAGCTCAGAAACTTAACGCCCAAATTGACAGGCTTATTGAAATTGAGATAGAGAAAGCTAGAAAGAGAGCTGAGGAAGAGGCTAGAAGGAAGGCAGCAGAGGAGGCTAGGAGAGCTGAGGCATTAAGAGAAAAAGAAAAGGAGAGCAGCAAGAGTACTGCCAAGAAATCGACTAAGTCTGTAGAAAAGAGAAAAACAGAAAAAGCAAAACCTCTTGAAATTTTCAATATGAACGACAATGACAGACATTTGTCTAGTAATTTTGAAAGGAACAAGGGCATTCTTCCTGTACCTGTAACCGGACCATATGTGATAGTCAGCCACTATGGTCAGTATGGTGTCGATGGGCTGAAGAATGTAGTACTTGATAACAAGGGAATAGATATAAAAGGGCAGAGAGGTGCCAAGGCTAGAGCGATATTTGATGGAGAGGTATCTGCTGTATTCCAATATAATGGATTAAGTAATGTCTTAATCAGACACGGACAATATATATCTGTATATTGCAATCTTTCATCTGTATCAGTATCAAGAGGTAATCGTGTCGGAACGCGAGACGTTATTGGTAATATAAGTACTGACTCATCAGGAAATACCATACTCCATTTCCAGCTCAGAAAAGAGACTTCTAAGCTGAATCCGGAAACTTGGTTAGGCAGATAATCTGGTTTTTAATCAGATTATCAGTCCATCAAGGATATTTATGTATGTCTCTATACCCGATTCAATCTCATTGAGCATTATGTACTCATCTGCTGTATGAGAACGAGATGACTTTCCTGGGCCAATCTTTATTGATGGGAATTTCATGAGTGCCTGATCTGAAAGAGTAGGTGAGCCATAAGGTGTCAGCCCTAGTTCTACACATCTCTTTACGAATTGATGGTTACCATCAATCTTCGAAGAATTTAGTCGGAATGAACGTGCAGTGACCTCGCTGGTTACATTTCCCTTTATTTTATTGAATAGCTCTTCATTAGACCAGTTCTCATTACTCCTTATATCTACGACAAAGCTACATGTGTCAGGAATTACATTATGCTGACTTCCTGCATTGATTTGAGTAACGCTCATCTTAACATCTCCAAGTAATGGGGAGCCATTTCCGAATTTATAATTCTTGAACCAGTTAATATCTTCCATTGCAAGATAGATTGCATTTATTCCCTCCTCGCGAGCTGCATGACCAGCTTTTCCTCTTGCTACTACGTCAAGAACCATCAGCCCCTTCTCGGCAACTGCAGGTTGCATCTCAGTAGGTTCTCCTACAATACCTAGGGATATAGGAGGTAGTTGAGATATTACGCTCTCAATACCGTCTTTCCCGGAAACCTCTTCTTCGCATGAAGCGAGGAATATAAGATTGTAGTTCTGTCTCTTTTGAGAGAGGTATCTGTAAACCTGGAAAAGAGAGACTAGACTTGCGCCAGCATCGTTGCTGCCAAGTCCATATAACTTGCCATTCTCCAACTTTGGAGTGAATGGATGCTTACGCCATCCATTTACCGGTTTTACAGTATCTATATGTGAGTTTAAAAGGATGGTAGGTTTCTTTAAATCAAAGTCCGGTGCAATACACCAAACATTATTGCCTGATCTTCCTGTAAGTATTCCAGCCTCCTCTATATATGTCTGTAAGAAGTCTGCCGCTTTATCTTCTTCACGGCTTAATGAAGGAATTCTGATTAGCGAACTAAGCAAAGTTATCGCCTCTGATGAGTAATATTCTATATCAACCATAACTATATCTTTTTGTAATACAAAGATACATTATTAGTAAAATAAGTTTGTTACTATTCTAATAATAATTAAGTTAATAGTGCAACTACATATTCATTCTAAGCTTGTTAACCCTTTGAGCCGTTGGCTAAATTAATGATATAATGTTATGTGTAATTCCAAATTAAACCATACCTTTGCGGCAATTTAAAATGATTTGTAATGAATAAAACACTATTATCAGATCTAATTTACAATCAGTCCGAGAAATATGGTGAACGTGTTGCACTGAGATTTCGTGATTACTCAACTGAGTCGTGGATCCCTGTGACATGGAATAGTTTCTCTGATTTTGTAAGAAAAGCAGCCAATTCATTAATACATCTCGGAGTTAAGGAACAAGAAAACATAGGTGTCTTTTCGCAAAATAAGCCAGAATGCCTTTATGTCGATTTCGGAGCTTTCAGTGATAGGATTGTAACTATACCACTTTATGCAACAAGTTCTGAAACTCAAGTTGAATATATTATTGAAGATTCTTCAATAGAGTATATTTTTGTCGGTGAACAATTTCAATACGATGTAGCATATGAGGTACTTAAAAAGGACAACGCGCTGAAACATATTATTATATTTGATTCTGAGGTAAGCAAAAAGAGTGATGACTTATCATCTATTTATTTTGATGAGTTCGTATCATATGGAAGTGACTTTAAGTATGATGAGGAGGTTGAAAGAAGAATTGCTCAGTCTACTAAAGATGACCTAGCAAATATATTATATACTTCAGGAACAACGGGTGAGCCTAAAGGAGTTATGCTTCACCACTCATGCTATGAAGCGGCAGTGCCTGCTCATATTGAGAGACTTAAAGATATGACAGGTGATGAGGTTGTCATGAATTTCCTTCCATTTACACACGTATTTGAAAAGGCGTGGACATACTATTGTCTTTGCAGAGGTTGTGAAATGTGTATCAACCTAAAACCGTCGGATATTCAGAGAACAATTAAGGAGATTCGTCCAAATCTGATGTGTAGTGTTCCTAGATTTTGGGAGAAGTATATTCAGGTGTTCAAGAGAAGATTAATTCTACTAAAGGTATCGCTAAAGTTATCATGCTTGACGCAATTAAGACTGGAAAGAAATATAACATTGATTATAAGAGAGCAGGAAAGAAAGCCCCTCTATTTCTTTCAATGAAATATAAACTCTACGATAAGAGCGTCTATACACTTCTGAAGAAAACCATAGGTATTGAAAGAGGAAGTTTCTTCCCAACTGCAGGAGCTGCTATACCAAATGCTGTTGAGGAGTTTGTTCATTCAGTAGGTATAAACATGATTGCAGGATATGGACTAACTGAATCTACGGCTACTGTCTCTTGCCAATGGAAAGATGATTATGACATTGGTTCTGTAGGTAAATTAATGCCTAATGTTCAGGTTAAAATTGGCGAGAACGATGAAGTCTTGTTGAAGGGTGAGACAATAACAAAAGGTTATTATAAGAAACCTGAGGCTACAAAAAATACTTTTACCGAAGATGGATGGCTCAGAACGGGAGATTCCGGTTACTTTAAAGATGGTAATTTATATCTTAAAGAGAGAATAAAAGACCTTTTCAAGACGTCTAATGGCAAATATATAGCACCTCAGGCTATTGAATCAAAGATTGTAGTTGACAGATATGTTGATCAGATAGCAGTGATTGCAGATCAAAGGAAGTTTGTATCAGCACTTATCATACCTGAATATAAACTTGTTGAAGAGTATGCTAAGAGTAACGGCATCGGATACTCATCAATGGAAGAGTTATTGAATAATCCAAAGATTATCGAACTCTTCACTAAAAGAATAGATGCTCTTCAGACTGAATTTGCAAGCTATGAGAAGATCAAACGTTTTACTCTTCTTGCCAATCCTTTCAGTATGGAGAGGGGAGAGCTTACAAATACATTAAAGATTAAGAGAAATGTTCTTTATACGAACTACTCTAAAGAGATAGACAAGATGTACGAGTGCTAAAATTCTCGTATCTCTCTGCAAAGTGCAATCCGTCAGTTATTACTAATGCGGGTTGCACTTTGTATTTTATATATTCTAATTCTTATAAATAGAACTCATAGAGAGTTCTTTATGTTGTAGATAAATAGATTTTGAACTATCTTTGTGCAAAATTAATAAGTCAATGATAACATTAGATCAACTAAAAGATATAAAGGACCGTACAGAGGCTTTGAATAGATATCTGGATATAGATAATAAGCTTATCCAGGTTGAAGAGGAACAGCTTCGCACTCAGGCTCCTGGTTTCTGGGATGATGCAAAAACAGCTGAAGCTCAGATGAAAAAGGTTAAGGATCTTCAGAAATGGATAGATGGATATAAGATTGTTAAGACATTATCTGATGAACTTGATCTGGCATTTGATTTTTTTAAAAATGAACTTGTTACAGAACAGGAGATTGATGAAACCTACGCTAAAGCTATAGAGGCAGTAGAATCTCTAGAGCTAAAAAATATGCTTCGTCAGGAGGCAGACCAAATGGATTGTATTCTTAAAATCAATTCAGGGGCTGGTGGTACAGAAAGTCAAGACTGGGCTTCTATGCTTATGAGGATGTATATGCGTTGGGGTGAGACTAATAAGTGTAAGGTAAGTATTTCTAATATTCAGGATGGTGATGAGGCTGGAATCAAGACTGTAACATTACAGATTGAGGGAGGTTTCGCTTACGGATACCTTAAAGGTGAGAATGGAGTTCACAGGCTTGTTAGAGTATCTCCTTATAATGCTCAGGGAAAACGAATGACCTCTTTTGCTTCGGTATTTGTTACTCCTCTTATTGACGACAGCATTGAGGTTAATATCGAGCCTGCTCGTATCTCATGGGATACTTTCCGATCTGGTGGAGCCGGTGGTCAGAACGTCAATAAAGTGGAATCGGGAGTTCGTTTGAGATATCAATATAAAGATCCATATTCTGGTGCTGAAGAAGAGATTTTGATTGAGAATACAGAGACTCGTGATCAGCCAAAGAATAAGGAGAATGCAATGCGTCAGTTGCGATCAATATTATATGATAAAGAGATGCAACACAGGATGGAGGAGCAGGCAAAAGTAGAAGCTAATAAGAAGAAAATTGAATGGGGATCTCAGATAAGGAGTTATGTCTTTGATGATAGAAGAGTGAAGGATCATAGGACCAATTACCAGACATCTGATGTTAATGGAGTTATGGATGGAAAGATTGACGGGTTCATTAAAGCATACCTTATGGAGTTCTCAGACGCAGAGATTTAAAATTATTCTATTTTTGGTTTTATTTGTTGTTTTTAATATGTATATTTGAGATACACTATAAATCTTAATACAATACATATGGGAAAGAGAAACAGAGAAGCATATGCTAAACGGCAAGAAGTGAAAGCCAATAATATTATTAAGGGAATTTTTGTATCTTTGATAGTATTAGCTCTTGTATCAATGGTTTTCTTTGCAGTAAATGCTTAAAAGAGAATTGCTAATTTGAAGTCTTGTACAAACTAATGTATGAGACTTTTTTTATCCATCATAATATGGCTTTAGAGATAGAAAGAAAGTTTCTTGTAGTTGATGATAGCTTTAAAATAGAGAGCTATGAATCTGCTCATATAGTTCAAGGCTATATATGCCGTGAGCCTGGAAAGAGTGTTAGAATAAGAATAAGTGATAATAGAGGTTATATCACTATTAAAGGGAAATCTTCTGACAACGGGCTAAGCAGATTTGAGTGGGAAAAAGAGATTTCATTGAATGATGCAAATGAACTTATCAAATTATGTCCAGGAGGAGTTATTGATAAGATTCGATATAAGGTTAAAAGTGGTGACCATATATTCGAAATAGATGAGTTTTTTGGTGATAATATAGGTCTTGTGGTTGCTGAAGTTGAACTAAGGTCAATAAGCGATGTCGTTATAATGCCCCATTTCATCGGAAAAGAGGTTACGGGAGATATAAGGTATTATAATTCAAATCTTCTGAATAACCCATATATAAGTTGGTCTAAATAATTATTAGTAGATTTGTTCAAACTGAAGAGGGGCATAAACTAATAGTCTATGGGGTAAAAACTGTTATTTATTAGTTATTACTCCTTTTTGTATCTATAATAGAATCATAATTTCATTCAATCTGCATACATTTGTTACATGCAAAATCGCAATGAATTAAAACATTACTAAACTAACTTAATTAAACTCTATTATGAAAACTGAGAATTTCTCCGAGCACCTTGTAAGCCTGCAACCAGAACTACTCTGTTTTGCACTTAAGTTGACTGCCGATAAAAATGATGCGAAAGACCTGTTACAGGCAACATCATTAAAAGCTTTGGATAATGAGTCTAGATTCACCAATGATTACAATTTCAAAGGTTGGGTTTACACCATAATGCGTAATTTATTTATTAATAATTATAGAAAGGTTATAAAGGAGCAAACCTTTTTAGATAAATCAGATGATACTAAATTTCAAATTACTAATACAAAATATTCTGATGATCTTTCTGAATCCTCTTATGATATTAAAGAGATGTACAGGGTAATAAACACTTTCCCAAAAGAAACTAGAGTACCTTTTTCAATGTATGTTTCAGGATTTAAGTATCGTGAGATTGCAGATAAACTAAATCTTCCAATTGGAACGGTTAAAAGTAGAATTTTTGTTACAAGGCAAAAACTCCAAGAACTTCTAAAGGACTATAAATAAGATTCTTTATTATAGTTGTATATATGACCTTACTAATATGATGGCGCCTTCAGTTCTGAGAGAATTGTAGGCGCATTTATTTCTCCTTGACATGAACTAGGGGGCGTAATATATAATATCCAGCTATTGCAGCAGCAAGAACTCCTATTATATTTGAAATAAAATCTGTCCACTCTCCACTTCTGTTTGAGGTTAGGTTTGATTGCATAATCTCTATGCTACCACTCATTAATATGGGTGCAATTATAGCTCCTATGATTATATGCTTCCATATTATTTCTTCATGTATTCTAAGATGCTCATACCACAAGACAAGACTTAAGCCTCCATACATGAGAAAATGCACGATTTTATCGATGTTTGTAACCTCACTAAGCTCTGTCTGTGGAGGTGTAAAGAAAGAGAGGTAACAAATAATAACGATGATAATGATTGCTAATGGATATTTTTTAAAATAATATATCATACCTTAAATTAATTATTATTCGATGTAAAAATAGCTTAAAATTATTATTTTTACAGAATAATTGAGGTTAAATGGAACAAAATGTTATTTTTTAAGTATGCAAGATACAAGAGTAGGATTTGGTAGTAAAATTGGTGGTATATTAGCAGCAGCCGGATCAGCAGTTGGTCTGGGAAATATATGGAGATTCCCATATGAGACAGGAAATCATGGAGGGGCAGCCTTTATTTTAGTTTACTTAGGATGTGTTCTTTTTCTAGGCCTTCCTATTATGGTGGCTGAGTTCTCTATTGGAAGAAGCTCTAAGGCAAGTACAGGTAAGTCTTTTTCTGTATTGGCACCAGGCACACAGTGGAAATGGGTTGGCTACTTAGGTGTTCTAACAGGTTTCTTAATTTTGGGATACTACTCTGTGGTAGCTGGATGGACACTTGAATATATTCTTGAAGCTGGCATTAATGGTTTCGCCAATAATAGACCTGAAGATTTCGTGGTCTCATTCCAATCATTCTCTCAAAATCCATGGAAACCTTTGTTTTGGCTTATAGTGTTCTTACTGATGACTCACTATATTATTGTTAAAGGTGTAAAGAATGGAATTGAAAAGTCATCAAAGATAATGATGCCACTTTTATTTATTATTGTAATTGTTCTGGCTATATGTTCGATAACTTTGCCTAATTCCCAGAAAGGGTTGGAATTCCTTTTCAACCCAGACTTCAGCAAGTTGAATAGTAGCGTTTTTCTTAGTGCACTAGGACAAGCATTCTTCTCATTAAGTTTAGGAATGGGATGTCTTTCAACTTATGCTTCCTATTTTGGGAAAGATGCTAAACTAGGTAATACGGCTGTCAGCGTTGCCACTATTGATACATTAGTAGCTATTCTTGGAGGTGTAATTATATTCCCCGCTGCTTTCTCTGTTGGTATTCAGCCTGATGCTGGGCCATCGTTAATCTTTATAACCTTGCCAAACGTGTTCCAACAAGCTTTTTCTGGTATTCCAATATTAGCATATATCTTCTCGGTATCATTCTATGTACTTTTAGCCTTAGCTGCGTTGACATCTACTATTTCAATGCATGAGGTATCTACTGCATTCCTTAATGAGAAATATGGGATGTCTAGAGGAAGGGCTGCCAAGATCGTTACTGCAGGATGCATCGTAATAGGGGTTATATCATCTCTCTCACTAGGAGTTATGCAGGATTACACTCTGTTTGGTAAAGGAATTTTTGATGCCCTAGACTTTGTTACTGCTAAGATTATGTTACCATTAGGAGGAATGCTTATATCTATATTTGTAGGATGGTATCTTGATAAATCTAGAGTAAAGAATGAATTTACAAACTATGGGAAGATGAAGTTAGGGCTATTCAATGTTTATATTTTCATCCTTAAATATGTTTCGCCTTTGGCAATATCGGCTATCTTCATTAAGGAGTTAAATTTGATTTAATTATGGGGTAAACAATTTTTTCTATTTTTCAAAGAGGGAGAGAAGAGTATTAATACTTTTCTTTCTAATTGCAATAGTATCTGTAGGTGTCTCACTCCTTTTTTCAAAAGAAAAGAGTTATGAGAAGGAAGAGCTTAGTGCTAAAAAAATTGAAGAGATTGATAGCTTTATCAAAAGCCTTAAAGAGAAGAGGTATAAGGATAGCTTGAGGAGGTTTAGTAAGTATAGATACAATAATGAAGAGATCATTTTGGATTACTTTGATCCAAATTTAGCAGATTCTCTCTCATTAAGAAGGGTCGGCATACCTAGATATGTGGTCTCAAATATATTAAAATACCGCAAGGCTGGTGGTAAGTTCAGAGATGTATCTTCTTTTTCAAAAATATATGGACTTACCCTCGCTCTATTTGAAAAGCTAAAGCCATATATTACCATTTCATCGGAATTTTTGGCTAAAAGAGATACTTTTAAGCACAAAGGTATTGATTCAATAAAGATATATAAGTTTCAAGAGGTTACGCAGGTTGACCTAAACTCAGCCGATACAACAATCCTTAAAAAAATCCCTGGAATTGGAAGTGGGCTAGCAAAAATGATTATTGCTTACCGTACACGACTTGGTGGCTATTATTCTGTTGAACAGCTCGATGAAATCGGATATATTGATAATAAACTACATGAATGGTTTGTTGTTAAAAACCCTATTGAAGAGAAGGATAAAATCAAAGTGAATAGCTTTAGTCTTGACCGCTTGAGAAATCATCCATATATGAACTTTTATAAAGCCAAAGTAATTATTGAATATAGGCGTAAGAGAGGTAAAATAAAAAATCTTTCTCAGTTATCCTTTTTTGAAGAGTTCACTGAGAAAGATCTAAATAGGTTAGTATATTATCTTTCTTTTGATTAGTATTTATATCCTGCAGCTTTTGCAATTCTTTCTGGTATTTCGGTGTTATCCATTCTGCCTTGGAACTTCTCTGCTCCAGCACCTATAGCAAATACAGGAACATATCCCGCAGAGTGCCCACCGCTGGTCCATCCTACTAACGCAATGTGGTTAAGTATCTTCATTGCCTCATTTGCTAGAGGCTCATCTTGCTGGTATTCACTTTTCTCCAAATTAACATTTTCCTGGTTGTTGAATGTCTTATCGTAAACATCCATCAAACGTTTCTCTTCTTTATCGTTGAGTTTTATACTGTCCCAGAAGCCGAAGTTTTCTTCCAGACCCTTTTTCACAACATCCCAAGGTACTTTGTTGTTATACTTTTTTCTCAACTCATTGAGTTTTGATGTGAATCCATTAACGCTTACCTTTTGAGAGGATAATGCTTTAAGGTTAAGCGCATATTGACCATTGCCTAAAGCAAAACCTCCTGTTTCATGATCTGCTGTAACCACAATTAGTGTCTCATTTTGATGTTTCTTGTAAAAATCGTAAGCTATCTTTATAGCATTATCCATATCCATGATTTCGTTAACCACCGTTGCAGCATCATTACTATGGCAAGCCCAGTCAATTTTACCACCTTCAACCATAAGGAAGAAACCATTCTTGCTTTTTGAGTATAGGAAGTCTACTGCTGCAGTTGTAATTTCTTGAAGGCTCAAATTTCCAGGTTTTCTGTCTATAGCATAAGGGATGGAACTGTTATCTTTAGCACTATCTGGCTGAAAAAGTATCATTTTCGAAGATTTACCAACATTCTTCTTAAATTCATCATATCCACGTACAAGGTTATATCCTGCCTTCTTGGTTAATGTATATAGGTCAGTGTACTTCTTATCTTTCATCTTAGAATTATAGGGGTCAAGAAAATCGGATCCAGCATAGAAGTCGAATCCAGTATTAATAAGATCCAATCCCATATTGTAATAACTACTTCTTGAACCTTGGTGGCCATAGAAGGCCGCTGGAGTAGCATGATCTACGCTAACACTTGTTGCTATTCCAACACTCTTACCTCTGTTTTTTGCTAAAACTGCGATGCTGTTTACAGGAGAAGTCTGGTCTTTTTTTACACCTATTGCTCCATTCTTAGTCTTATTTCCAGTGGCCAGTGCTGTACCTGCAGCAGCAGAATCTGTTACTCCATTAGTTGCAGAGAAAGTTGTAGCTGTTGTACAATATGGAAACTGAGTGAATAGTAAAGGTGTTATCCCTATCTCACCTTTTAACTCTGAGTTGTACATTTCTGTACATAAAACCTGATTTACTCCCATTCCATCGCCAATAAAGTAGAAAACATACTTAGCTTGCTGTGCGATGGCTATGTTGATAAATAGAAAAACGAAAGTAAATAAACATGATAATTTCTTCATACCTTAATTTTTTAACTGAATGAACTATTGCAAATATATACTATTTTTTTGCTAATGATTATTATATGTATACCAATAATCAATAAGTATATATGAGAAGATTGGCTATCTATCAATTTTTTGATTTATGTCAAAACAGTGGTGGAAATAGTGTTGTAATTTTGCACCAATGATAAAAATAAAATCAAAACTATATTCTTTTATAAGGATACAGGACTCCGAAGCTAAGTCAAAATTGATGGCGCTAGTTATTCCTATATTTATTGAAACTCTTCTTATTATGATGTTGGGTGCTGTAGATACTATTATGCTTAGCCGCTTTTCGGATGATAGTGTTGCTGCTGTTGGAGTGGTAAACCAACTAATAATGTTCACTTTCCTAATATTTGAAGTAATTAATATTGGAACTTCTGTTCTTTGTTCTCAATACATTGGTGCGGGACAGAGGGATAAGGTTGTTCAAGTCGTAGGAGTCTCACTTATTGTTAATATTATTTTTGGTATTTCAATAAGTGCATTGTTATACTTTGGTTCATCTCCTATATTGCAGATTATGGGCCTTAAGGATAATCTTCTTACTCTAGGGGTTGGATATATGAAGATTGTTGGTGCTTTTGCCTTTTTTCAAGCAGTTTCGCTGACTATTTCTGCTTCACTGAAGAGTGCAAATAAGGCAATTTATCCTATGATTGTTACTGTAATAGTAAATATACTCAATATTATAGGCAACTATACCTTGATTTTCGGAAAATTCGGCGTGCCTGCTATGGGTGTTGAAGGTGCTGCTATTTCAACTGCTTTTGCTAGAGGAGTAGCTATGGTAATACTGTTTATTATCTTACTAAAGAAATATATACCAAGTTTTCCTAAAGAGTACTTCACTCCATTCCCTTTTTCACAACTTAAGAATTTGCTTAAAGTTGGAATACCATCAGCTGGTGAAAATATGTCATATAGCCTATCTCAAGTGGTGTTAACCTTCTTCATAGCTATTATAGGTACACACGCTCTTGCAACAAGAACTTACGTAGTCAATATTGTGATGTTTGTCTACCTTTTTGCGGTAGCTATGGCGCAAGGTGGAGCAATATGCATAGGACATTTTGTCGGCATGAAGAAAAATAAGGCTGCTTTCGTCTTAGGGAAATATGTTATGAGAGTTTCAATCATAGTCTCTTTGGTGTTGTCTATGATATGGGCAATTGCTGGTAATACAATATTCTCATGGCTGACAGATAATAGAGATGTCATAGTAATGGGAACTTATATTCTTTTTATAGAAGTATTTCTAGAAATTGGTCGTGCCATAAACATATATGCAACGAATGCATTGAGAGCAGCTGGAGATGTTTTCTATCCGTTTTATGTAGGATTGGTCGTGCAATGGAGTGTAGCGGTGGGGATAGGTTATCTGCTTGGCATCTATTTCGGACTTGGGCTTATAGGTATGTGGTGTGCTTTTGCTATTGATGAGAATATTCGAGGAGTCATTTTCGTAAAAAGATGGAACAGTTTTAAATGGGCTAAAAAAAGCTTTGTGCGTTGAACTTAATTCAACGTTTTGATAGTATGTTATTAAAAAAAGAATTAATTTTGTGCCTGATAATTATCTTTAATAACATTATGGAGCTCAATTTACTCACGGCAATATCACCTATTGATGGTAGATACTGGGGAAAAGCTAATGCTTTATCCAACTATTTTTCTGAATATGCACTTATTAGATACAGAGTGCAGGTAGAGATAGAATACTTTATTACATTATGCGAGTTACCTCTACCTCAACTGAATGATTTTGACCATTCTCATTTTGATTCACTTAGGGATATATATAAGAACTTCTCTGAGAAAGATGCAAATAGAATTAAAGAGATTGAGGGTGTGACTAATCACGATGTTAAGGCTGTTGAGTATTTTATAAAAGAGCAATTTGACAAACTCGGTAATTTAGAGCAATATAAAGAGTTTATCCATTTCGGCTTAACTTCTCAAGATATCAACAATACATCTATTCCTCTCTCAATTAAAGAGGCTCTTAATGATGTATATTATCCACAGATAGAAGAACTTATATCTCAGCTGAATACATTTGCTGAAGAATGGGCTGAGATTCCTATGTTGGCAAAGACACATGGTCAGCCAGCTTCTCCTACAAGATTGGGTAAAGAGATAATGGTATTTGTATATAGATTGAGACGCCAGGTTGAGCTCTTGAAAACACTACCTCTTACAGCTAAGTTCGGTGGTGCAACAGGTAACTATAACGCTCATAATGTTGCTTATCCATCATTCGATTGGAAGAAATTTGGCAACAAGTTTGTAAGTGAGAAATTAGGCTTGGAGCGTGAAGAGTATACTACTCAGATTTCAAATTATGATAATCTTGGAGCCATATTTGATACAATGACTCGCATCAACACTATTATGATTGATATGAATCGTGACTTCTGGCAATATATCTCAATGGAATATTTCAAACAGAAGATCAAAGCAGGCGAAGTTGGTTCAAGTGCAATGCCTCATAAAGTCAATCCTATAGATTTTGAAAATGCAGAAGGTAATTTAGGAGTAGCTAGTGCACTTCTTCAGCATTTGTCAATAAAGTTGCCTATATCAAGACTGCAACGTGATTTGACCGACTCTACAGTATTACGTAATGTTGGAGTCCCTTTTGCTCATATAATCATTGCTATTCAGAGTTCCTTAAAAGGACTTAGAAAAGTTATACTTAATGAGGCAGCTATATATAATGATTTGGATAACTGCTGGAGTGTTGTTGCTGAGGCTATTCAGACAATATTGAGAAGAGAGGGATATCCTCATCCATACGAAGCTTTGAAAGCTTTGACAAGAACAAATCAGAAGATGACAGAGGAATCAATAAGAGAGTTTATTGAAACATTGAATGTTAGTGAAGAGATAAAGAAAGAACTAAGAAATATCACTCCTCACAACTATACAGGTATTTAATTTGTTATAAAAAAGATAGGAAATAAAGCCCGAGAGGGCGACATTAATAATTTTAATATTAGTATCATGAGTACAGAAAACGAAAACAAACCTGAAGGAACAACAGGTAATGATGAAAGACAGAATGTAAGCCGTGAAGGTGGTTATAGATCTTATAACAGATATAATAGTGATTCTAGTCAGCGTTCATATCGCCCTCGTACTAACAGTTACAACCGTGATGGTGGTGACAGGCAGTACAGACCATCTTATAATAATCGTTATAACAGCTACGGGAATAATGGCGATCGTCCACAACGTCCTCGTTTCAATAATAACAATGAAGAAAATAACGGAGAACAAAGAAGCTACCGCCCTCGTACAAACAACTACAATAGGGAGGATGGCGAACAGCGTTCATATCGCCCACGTACAAATAACTACAGCCGTGAAGGAGGCGATAGACCATACAATGGCGGAGAAAGGCCATATAATAATGGTGAAAGATCGTACAATAGTGGTGAAAGACCATACAATGGTGGTGAAAGGCCATACAATAGTCGACCTTCTTACCACCGTTACGACAATAATTCAGACCGTCCACAGCGCCCACGCAGCTACGGTCAGAATAACAGATATGATAATGGAGGTGGAATAGACCGTCCACAAAGACCTCGTTTTACTCCTGGAGGTTATCAGAATAACTCAGGAAGAGGTCGCTCATACTCTACTGGATACAATCCTAATGCTAAATATAGCATGAAGAAACAGATAGAGTATAAAGATATCCTTACTGATCCAAATGAACCTATCAGATTGAATAAGTTCCTTGCTAATGCAGGAATATGTTCTCGTAGAGAGGCTGATGAATATATTACAGCAGGTGTTGTCTCTGTAAATGGTGAAGTAGTATCAGAATTGGGAACAAAGATTAAGCGTACTGACGAAGTTAAGTTCCATGATGAATCTGTAAAGATTGAGAAGAAGGTATATGTTCTTCTAAACAAACCAAAGGATTGTGTGACAACATCAGATGATCCTCAGGAGAGAAAGACTGTAATGGATTATGTAAAAGACGCTTGCAACGAGAGAATATATCCTGTAGGTCGTCTTGACAGAAATACAACAGGCGTTCTTCTTCTTACAAATGATGGAGACCTTGCTTCTAAACTTACTCATCCTAAGTTTATGAAGAAAAAGATTTATCATGTATATTGTGATAAGAATGTATCAAAAGCTGACCTTGATCAGATTCTTGAGGGTATCACTCTCGAAGATGGTGAGATACACGCAGATGAGATAAATTATGCTTCGGATACTGATAAGTCTCAGATAGGTATCGAAATCCATTCTGGGAAAAACAGAATAGTACGTCGTATCTTTGAATCTTTAGGCTATAAGGTTATTAAACTTGACAGAGTTTATTTTGCAGGTTTGACAAAGAAAGGGCTTAGAAGAGGAGATTGGAGATACCTTACTGAACAAGAGGTGAACGTACTTCGTATGGGGTCATTCGAATAATAAACTTAAACTATAAGGGGCAGATTTATATCTTGCCCCGGTTACATTAATATAAAAAGACAAAACGATGGAAAAAATTAGTAGGACAAGAATAATTGACATGCTGAAACGTCGTGATTTTGGCATTTCTGTCAATGTAAAAGGGTGGGTTCGTACCAGACGCGGCAGTAAACAAGTTAGTTTTATTGCTCTTAATGATGGTTCTACAATAAATAATATTCAGATTGTTGTCGACTTGGGCAACTTTGATGAAGAACTTCTTAAGTTAATAACTACTGGCGCTTGCTTGAGTATTAATGGTACATTGGCTGAATCTATAGGTTCCGGTCAGGCAGCAGAGATACATGCAACAGAGATTGAGATTCTTGGTGCTTGTGATAATACATATCCTTTGCAGAAAAAGGGTCATACAATGGAGTTCCTTCGTGAGATAGCTCATTTGCGTCCTCGTACAAATACATTTGGAGCTGTATTCCGTATCCGCCATAACATGGCTATCGCTATACATAAATATTTCCATGATCATGGTTTCTATTATTTCCATACACCTATTATCACAGCATCCGACTGTGAAGGTGCTGGTCAGATGTTCCAGGTCACTACAAAGAATCTTTACGATCTTACTAAGGATGAGAACGGCTCAATAATTTACGATGATGATTTCTTCGGAAAGCAGGCAAGCCTTACCGTGTCTGGACAGCTTGAAGGTGAGTTAGCTGCTACAGCATTAGGAGCTATATATACTTTTGGACCTACATTCCGTGCTGAAAACTCAAATACTCCACGTCACTTAGCAGAGTTCTGGATGATTGAACCTGAAGTTGCATTCAATGATATCATCGATAATATGGACCTAGCTGAGGACTTCATCAAGTATTGTGTTAAGTGGGCTTTAGATAACTGTGCTGATGATGTGAAATTCTTGAACGATATGTTTGATAAGGGACTTATCGAGCGACTCCAGAGTGTGTTAGACGAGGATTTTGTCCGTCTCCCATATACTGAAGGAATAAAGATTCTTGAAGAGGCAGTAGCTAACGGACGTAAATTCGAGTTCCCTGTATATTGGGGAGTTGACTTGGCTTCTGAACATGAGAGATTCCTTGTAGAAGAGCATTTTAAACGTCCTGTTATACTTACTGACTATCCAAAAGAGATTAAGGCGTTCTATATGAAACAGAATGAAGATGGAAAGACTGTTCGTGCAATGGATGTTCTATTCCCAAAGATTGGAGAGATTATCGGAGGTTCTGAAAGAGAATCTGATTATAACAAGCTTGTAAGTCGAGTAGAAGAACTTAATATACCTATGAAGGATATGTGGTGGTATCTTGACACTCGTAAGTATGGAACATGTCCTCATTCAGGATTTGGTCTCGGTTTCGAGAGATTACTTCTGTTTGTTACCGGTATGAGTAACATACGTGACGTTATTCCTTTCCCACGTACACCAAAGAATGCAGAATTCTAATCTTACAATTATATATTATAATAGCCGCCTTCAAAGGGTGGCTATTTTTTATCTCATATAAAAATGCACAAAACTGAGAAAAATGTGTTATATCTTACGAAATTTTATTACTCAAAATGATGCTGATTGAAAATAATATATAACTTTGTGCCTTTAAGAAATAAATTAGGTCAAATAAATCCATGCCAACGCTTTACATAATAGCAGGATGTAATGGAGCTGGAAAAACAACAGCTTCTTATACTGTTTTACCTGAAATTTTGGACTGCAAGGAGTTTGTCAATGCCGACGAGATTGCAAAAGGACTATCCCCTTTTAACCCTTCCAGCGTTGCTATAGAGGCAGGTAGACTTATGTTGAGAAGAATTTCGGAACTAATGAACCTTGGTGTTACATTTTCTGTAGAAACGACTCTATCTACCCGTTCGTATATAAACCTTATTAAACAAGCACAGGCTTTCAATTATACAGTAAGCCTTATATATTTTTGGTTAAATACTCCTGAGCTTGCTATTGAAAGAGTTAAACAAAGAGTTGCTAATGGTGGTCATGATGTGCCATCTCCTATAATACGTCGTAGATACTATTCAGGCTTATCCAACTTCTTCAACATATATATGTCATGTGTTGACTATTGGATGCTGGCAGATAATAGTATAACACCAAGAGTTATTGTAGCTGATGCTTTCAAGAAAGGTGATCATCCACATATATACACTCCGGTACTTTATAATTTAATTAAAAGTTATGTCAACTGAGGAAGAGTATAAAGAATTAAGTGCAAAATTGCGTTATGGATTAGAGTTGGCTGAGCAGCGCCTTATAGAGGATACAGCTAAACGTGAGGGAACATTATGTTATGGCTGTGCCGATGGCAAAGTTATTCGTGTCTCTGCATCCGAGTTACTAAAGCTTCGTGAAAACATCAGCCGCGAGTCTGAAAATGCCGAAGCAGATTATTACAGTGTACTTAGTAATTGGTAATGAGATAATAATTCTGCGCTATTGATTGTACTGTGGTTTTATCTTAAATCAGGCTATTCGACTAAAAATCAGCTAAAATTTCATTAATTTGTTTGACTTTTATTGGAAAAGCAGTACCTTTGCAATCCGATTATTATAAAAAGTTTATAAAGATTTAATTCTTAGCGTATTAGACTCCTTTGTCCGGGGATGATTAGTTACGCTGAGATAAATTGTTTTTTAGTAGTTAACATTTAAAAAAAATTAAGAGTGGATACTTTAAGTTACAAGACCATTTCTGCAAACAAAGAAACAGCAACTAAAGAATGGGTTGTTGTTGATGCTACCGATCAGGTCGTTGGCCGTATCGGTTCCAAAGTTGCGAAACTGTTGAGAGGTAAGTACAAACCAAACTTTACCCCTCATGCTGACTGCGGTGATAATGTAATTATCATTAATGCAGACAAAGTGAAATTTACAGGAAATAAGTGGAATGACAAGGTTTATCTTAGCTATACAGGTTATCCTGGTGGCCAGAGAGAAATCACTCCTGCACAATTGATGGCTAAACCTAATGGTGAAGAAAGGCTATTAAAGAGAGTAGTAAAGGGTATGCTCCCTAAGAATCGTCTAGGAGCTAAATTGTTGAGTAATCTTTATGTTTATGCCGGTTCAGAGCACAAGCATGAGGCTCAATCACCTAAAACAATTGATATTAATTTACTTAAATAAGAAACATGGAAGTAGTAAATGCATTAGGCAGACGTAAACGCTCAATTGCTCGCGTGTTCGTAAGCGAAGGTACAGGAAAGATTACTATTAACAAGAGAGACCTTGCTCAGTACTTTCCATCAACTATTCTTCAGTATGTAGTAAAACAGCCTTTGACTAAACTTGAAGTTGCTGAAAAATATGATATTAAAGTAAATCTTTGTGGTGGTGGTTTCACAGGTCAGTCACAGGCTTTGCGCCTTGCAATCGCTCGTGCTTTAGTGAAAATCAATCCAGAAGATAAGAAAGCTCTACGTTCAGAAGGTTTTGTAACTCGCGATTCTCGTTCTGTTGAACGTAAGAAACCAGGTAGACCAAAAGCACGTCGTAGATTCCAGTTCAGTAAACGTTAATATCCGGTTTTACTGCGAACTGGCTAAGAAGCGTTTAGTATCTAAACCAGCGGGATTCTATATGATAGACTACTCGATGGTTGGTTGAGAAAAACAAAAAAGAAAGTAAACGATTTAAAGAATAACAAAGATGTCAAGAACTAATTTTGATGCATTATTGGAAGCCGGATGTCACTTCGGACACCTTAAAAGAAAGTGGAATCCAGCAATGGCTCCTTATATTTTCATGGAACGCAATGGTATCCATATCATTGACCTCCACAAAACTGTCGCTAAGATAGATGAAGCTGCTGAAGCTTTAAAACAAATTGCAAAATCAGGAAAGAAGATCCTGTTTGTTGCTACTAAAAAACAAGCTAAACAAGTTGTAGCTGACAAAGCTACATCTGTAAATATGCCTTACGTTATTGAGCGTTGGCCAGGTGGTATGTTGACCAACTTCCCAACAATCCGTAAAGCAATCAAGAAGATGGCTACTATCGATAAGTTAACAAACGATGGTACATATTCTAACCTTTCAAAGAGAGAAGTATTGCAAATCTCTCGTCAACGTGCAAAACTTGAGAAGAATCTTGGTTCTATTGCAGACCTAACTCGTCTTCCTTCTGCACTTTTCATAATTGATGTTATGAAAGAAAACATTGCAGTTCGTGAAGCAAACCGTTTAGGTATTCCTGTATTTGCAATGGTTGATACAAACTCAGATCCTTCTGATATTGACTTTGTAATCCCTGCAAATGATGATGCAACAAAATCAATTGAAGTTGTTCTTGATGCATGTTGCTCAGCTATCGCTGAAGGCTTGGAAGAAAGAAAAGCTGAAAAAGTAGATATGGAAGCTGCTGGTGAGAATACTCAGAAAGCTGCTGCTAAGAGAAAAACTACTAAAGCTCGTATGGATAAAGCAGAAGAGGCAGCAATCAATGCTGCAAAAGCTGCTGCATTCTTGAAAGACGAGGAAGAAGCTTAATATACTTTTTTGAGAGTTGAGAGTCGATGGTTGAGGATTACAAATGCAATTCTCAACCATCTATTCTCAGCTCTCAACTGCTTTTAACACATTATTATTAACAATAAAAAAATTAGAATATTATGGCTGTTACTATGGCTGATATTACCAAGCTTCGTAAATTGAGCGGTGCTGGTATGATGGACTGTAAAAATGCTCTAGCAGAGACAGATGGAGATTTAGATAAGGCAATGGAGATAATCCGTAAGAAGGGTCAGGCTGTTGCTGCAAAACGTTCTGATCGTGATGCCTCAGAAGGTTGTGTTTTAGCTAAGACTACAGGTAAATTGGCTGCTATGATTGCTTTGAAGTGCGAGACTGACTTTGTAGCTAAGAATGCTGATTTTGTAGCTTTAACAAATGAAATCCTTGATGCTGCTATTGCCAACAAATGTGCTACTCTTGATGAAGTTAATGCTTTGCCTTTGGGTAATGGTACAATAGCTGATGCTGTTACAGGCCGTAGCGGTATTACAGGTGAGAAGATGGAACTTGATGGTTATTTCGTTGTTGAAGGTGAGAGTACATCTGTTTACAATCACCAAGGCAAGAACCAACTTTGTACTATTGTTGCGTTTAATAAGCCAGCCAGCGATGCTATCGCTCACGAATTAGCTATGCAGATTGCTGCTATGAACCCAATTTCTGTTGATGAGGCTAGCGTTCCTGCTTCTGTTGTTGAAGCTGAAATGCAAGTTGCCATTGAAAAGACAAAAGAAGAACAGGTTAAGAAAGCTGTTGAGGCTGCTTTGAAGAAAGCTGGTTTTAATCTTTATATCGCTGAGAATGAAGAACATCTTAACGAAGGTATCATGAAGGGTTCTATCACTGAAGCTCAAGCTGAGGAAATCCGTCAGCTTAAGGAGAGTGTTGCTGCTGAAAAAGCTGCTAATCTTCCTGAACAGATGATACAAAACATTGCTAAGGGACGTATCGCTAAATTCTACAAAGAAGTTTGTCTTTTGAACCAGGAGGATATCATGGATCCTAAGAAGACTGTAGCTGAAGTATTGAAAGAGGCTGATCCTGAGTTGAAGGTTTTATCTTTCAAACGTTTCACTTTGCGTGCTGAATAATCTATAGATAAATAGAAATAATAAAAGAACGTTTTGCTTAGCAGAACGTTCTTTTTTATTTTAGATAGGCATACTTGTAAGTTATTAGAGATAATTATCTCTATCAATATGTTTTAATAATCTATAAATATGGATAGAAACCTCATTCAATTGTTATCTCAGGAAATCCTTTCTTAATTATTTCTATAGCTCTATCATAGTTTTCCTCACTAACCTGAAGCTCCTCTTGAAAATCGGGTATGAATCCATAAGCTGCTGACAGATTTTCGTTCCTTACAAAGTATGGAATCTCTTCGTCATCTAATATGCTTTTTAGAATAGCCAATTGATAGCTATTTTGCATTTGTGGTAAACTTTTTAGTGTCATAATATTAGTATTTTAAGTAATATAATTTATTATATTATTGGGGATAAAAGTATAAGCTATTTTGTCTGAGTATAACCTTCACTCTTGAGTATTTCAATTATTTTAAGCTTAAACTCTCCTTGAATAAGTATCTCTCCATCTTTAACTGTGCCTCCTACGCCACATTTTGTCTTCAACAACTTTCCTAACTCTTTCAAATCATCTTCAGCTCCTACGAAACCTTTTATGAGGGTTACAGTCTTTCCCCCTCGGCTTTTCTTCTCTATAGAGACTCTTAGTTTTTGCTGTTTTTTATCTATAGTATTAACCTCTTCTTCGTCAAGAGTCTCATATTTGAAATCTGGATTAGTTGAATAAATCACATTCAATCTCTCTTTCCAATCATTACTTTTCATGGGTGTATTTTTTAATTTATATAACAAAGAAACGGAAATTAAGTTTCTCATGTTTCCATATAATCTAAAGTATATATTAAATATCTTTTGACGAAATAAAATGGCTCTATTTTTTATTTTTTGTAATTATATAAACCTGTAACTTTTATTTGCAAGTTGGTTTGTCACCTATTATTTGTCGGTTCTTTTATTCCATCATGGTAAATTTTTCTTAATCCAAGGAACAATCAAATAATATATTTTTATTACTCATATCATTTTCTTGGAAATAAAAATGTATTTTTGCATGGTACACAATAGAATATCCAAATAATGGATGCAGACAAGCTGAGAATAACAGAAAAAGTACCGGAACCGACTTTACGTAGATTGCCATGGTATCTCTCTAATGCTAAGTTGATGAGAGATAATGGTGAGATATTTGTGTCTTCTACCCAGATAAGTAAAGAGACAAGTATCGATGCTTCGCAGGTTGCAAAAGATCTTTCGTATATGAATATATCCGGCCGTACCAGGGTTGGTTACGAAATTAATGATCTTATTGATGAGTTGGAATCTTTCCTAGGCTTTACAAAGATGCATAAGGCCTATCTGTTTGGTGTTGGTAGTCTTGGTGGAGCTCTTCTCAGAGACTCTGGACTTAACCATTTCGGCCTTGAAATTGTAGGAGCTTTTGATATCAACCCCGAAATAGTTGGCCAGAAAATAAATGGTATTCCCATTTATCATACTGATGAGTTTGAGAATATGATGTCTAAAAGTGGTGTGAACATAGGTGTGCTTACCGTTCCAATCAATATAGCCCAGAGAATATCAGATAAAATGGTATCTGGAGGTATAAAGGCAATATGGAACTTTACCCCATTCCGTATACGGGTTCCAGAAAATATTGTAGTACAGAATACTTCACTCTATGCACATTTGGCGGTTATGTTTAATCGTCTTAATCTAATTCAAGATAAAGATCAATGAAAATATTTGCAGTTGGGATGAACTATGAAGCTCATTGTCATGAGTTGCATGAGAAAGAGTCTCTTCCTAAAGAACCTGTTATTTTTTTGAAACCTGATTCAGCTTTGCTGAAAGATGGTAAGCCTTTTTTCATTCCTGATTTTTCATCTCAGGTAGAGTATGAGACTGAACTCGTTGTAAGGATAAACAGACTTGGTAAAAATATAGCTCCTCGTTTTGCACATAGATACTATGATGCTGTAACAGTAGGTATTGACTTTACAGCACGTGATCTTCAGATTAAACTACGTTCAGAGGGAAAACCTTGGGAGATAAGTAAGGGATTTGATAGTTCGGCTGTAATAGGTGATTTTATATCGGTTGATGAATTTAAAGATCTTCAGGATATAGATTTCCATCTTAATATTAATGATACAGAGGTACAGAAAGGTAATAGCTCTGATATGATATTCAAGATAGATGAGATTATCGCCTATATAAGCCAATTCTATACTTTAAAAATAGGTGATCTGCTATTTACCGGTACACCGGTAGGTGTAGGACCAGTAAAGATGGACGACCATTTGCAAGGATTTATAGCTGATAAAAAGTTATTAGACTTTTATGTAAGATGAAGATAAGAGTGGGATTTGGATATGATGTTCATAAACTTGTTGAAGGACGAGATTTATGGCTGGGTGGTATAAAAATTGAGCACGAATTGGGCCTTTTGGGCCATTCTGATGCTGATGTTCTTATTCATGCTATATGTGATGCACTTCTTGGTGCGGCAAATATGAGAGATATAGGTTATCATTTCCCTGACACTTCATCTACTTATGAGAATATAGACAGTAAGATTCTTCTTGCTAAAACTATAGATATTATTGCAGAGAAGGGATATAAAGTTGGAAATATAGATGCAACAGTATGTGCTGAGCGTCCTAAGCTGAAAAAACATATACCCGAGATGCAAACAGTTTTAGCTAGTATTATGGGTGTAGACGAGGATGATGTCTCTATAAAGGCTACAACAAGCGAAAAACTTGGCTTTACTGGTAGGGAAGAGGGAATATCTGCTTATGCAACAGTTTTGATAAGCAAGGAGAGTTAACTATATAATTTATTCCTTATCCCAGAGCAATTCCCAATGATAGTAACAGACCAAAAATAAAAATGTTCCGTCCGGTTTTTCCTAGGACTCTGTTAAGTTCTTTACCTTTCCCAATTCTGACCATTTCATTCCATGTTAATATATGAGGTATTAAGTAGATTTGTGGCAGTATTGCAGCCCAATATAGTCCATTAAATGCAAAGTACCAGCATAGCTCCGCTGCTATTACTCCTGTGATTAAATAGAGCGCCTTTCCTGAACTGGCACCCATCTTTACTATTAAGGTTTTTTTGCCGTTCTGCTTATCCTGTTCAAAGTCTCTGTAGTTGTTAACCATCAAGAGTGAATCAATAACGATACCGCAGGCTAGTGAAGCTATAGTGATGCTACTTGTCCATGTATGCGACATCACATAATAAGTGCAACCGACAGGAATAAACCCAAAAAATATTATAACTAGTAAGTCTCCCCACCCATGATATGCCAGAGGATATGGTCCTGCTGTATAGAGGAAGGCGAAAATGATACATAATATGCCAACCGGTATCATTTCAAGACCGCCGAAAAATAGCAGAAAGAAACCTATAAGAGATGCTGTCATGGTTGTGAATGCAATACCTCGTTTCATGGCTTCAGTACTTATCCATCCTTGAGTACAAGCTCTTTTAGGACCAAGTCGGTCCTCTCCGTCAGAACCTTTTATAAAATCGAATAGGTCGTTTATGAAGTTGGCATCTATCTGCATTAGGAATGCAAAGATGAAACACAATATGGCAGGTGTAAAGGCGAAGTATCCATCATTATATGCCAAAGAAGAGCCTATTAGTACAGGAACCGCTGCTCCAGATAGAGTTTTAGGCCTAGATGCTAAAATCCATGCTTTTACAGAATTTATTTTAATCTCTTTCATTATACATCGTTTATATTACAAAGATACGTTGATAGAGTAATAAATTCAATAAATGGTGATATTTTATTATTTTTGCCGATATGTCTATATCTAAGTGTAATATTGTTGTTGCTCTGCTTATTGCAGTCATTTGTACCTCTTGTGCTACAGCCTCTTTCTCGAAATATAAGGGGGTGGGAAGAGTGAAGAGATATGAATTGTATAGTAAAGACCTACCTGATGAGTTTGATGGAACTAAGGTCGCTTTTGCATCCGATTTTCATTATAAGAGTAAGCTTACTTACAAGAGATTAGGTGGAGTGGTGCGAGCAATAAACTCTGTGAATCCTGATATCCTCATTCTAGGAGGAGATTATCCTGGGAAGAGTGAAGGGCAAGATATGGATACTCTATTTTATTATATTTCTAAAGTCAGGACAAAATATGGAACATTTGCTGTCCGAGGGAACCACGAATCAGGATCCGTTTACCAACAGATCATGATCGCTTTTAAAAAGTATGGGATTACTTGCCTGGAAGATGAAGGAAGATTTATAAATGGCGATAGTTCACATATAGTAGTTGCAGGAGTGAAGAACTCATTCGATACGTTGTCATACAATAAATCTATTTCGCAGAAATATGGGAGTGATGAATTTGTGATACTTGTTTCTCATTCTCCAGATTATGCTCAGATTAAGGATGTCTCTAATGCTGATCTTGTCTTGAGTGGACATACCCACGGAGGACAAATAACCCTGTTTAAAAAGCTTGCTCCGATAACAAACTCAAGATATGGTACCTCTTTTCTTACTGGTTTAAAACATAACAATAAAGGTATTCCAATAATAATAACCAATGGAGTAGGAACATCCAGAAGAAAAGTTCGCATTTTTACCCCTAGTGAGGTAGTGATTGTTACTCTTCATAAAGAGTAGTATAGATACAATAAAAGCAGATACATTATGTACCTGCTTTTACTGTAATAATATCTCTGAATCTCTTAGTTTATTTTGAAAGCTATTGCTGTCTTACAAGGCATATTGCCTGAGTATGTAATTTCCAAACAATCTTTATTCTGTTGCCATTTCACTTTTGTGTTGCTTCCAAGAAGAGTAACCTTTCTTACTTTCTCTACGCTGCTTCCCAAAGAGTTAATCTTTATAGTATCTCCAGATTTAGGTAATGCCATACAGAAGGCATATAGTGAGCCATTTTTACCTACTGAGAAGCGAATGTCCTGAGCAGTAAACTTAAAGTCTGCCTGATTTTTGCCAAGTCCTCCTCCAGGTAGCTTTTTAAGTTTCCCATTTATCATTTCTCCCTCTCCTAAAGTCTTCCAGGCATGGCTACCATATATAGCTTCTCCGTTAATTTTCAACCATTTGCCGACCTCCTCAAGCATTTCCTCACATTTGTCTTCTATTGAACCATCAGGACGCATTGGAATATTTAGTGCTACATTGCCATCGCGACTAATAGCTTCGATAATAAAACGTATCATAGAGTTTGAATCGTATGTGAATCCAGGGGCATAAAACCAGTCGCCAACAGGAGCTTCACGAATCCAAGGCTGTGTAGTGTCAATATTATCAGGGAAATCAAATTCTGCTGTGTTTACCGAACCATTTGTTGGACGACGGAATTTTATAATGCTGAATGTATTTACTTTTCCACGAGTCTTTAAGCAACGGTTATAATAGTCAGCCATAACAACCTGCATTGCATTGCACTTATAACCTGTCCCGGTTCCGTTACCAGTGAATGGTCCTTGAACAGTACCATCGGTATATATGAAATCAGGGTCATAGTTGGCTGTAACATCCATCATTCTAAGAGCCCATTGAGTGGCATACCATTTGCATATTCTAGATGTCTCCAGAATATACCTGCATTTGCAGGTGACCATGGTGAATTAGCCTTTTCAGCTACGCTATCATATTCACGAAGATTGATTCCATAAAGTCTTCTTGGGTCAAGACCTTCCCACCATTTGCCTTTTCCATCTGCTAGTGTAAGATTCCCGTCGTAAGGGACTCCTTTCTTATCTCCATAGGTGTCGCTCTGAAAAGCAGTTTGCCACCACCACCATGTATATTCGTGGTGGAAAGTTACTCCATAATGCATCTTTTGCTTTTTACAAGCGTTCACCCATTCCCTAAGTAAGTCTCGTTTAGGACCAACATTTACAGAATTCCATGGCTGATAGCGTGAATTCCACAAATCATAGTTGTCATGATGTACTCCTTGAATCATCAAAAAACGTGCTCCCGCTTTCTTATATAGTGCAGTAAGGCGCTGAGGGTCGAGTTTTGTAGGGTTCCAATCTCTTAGTACCTCTTTGTAACCAACTTCTGAAGGATGCCCATAGCGTTTTAAATGATTGTTATATGCATTGCTGCCTTGCGTGTATAATTTTCTTGCATACCAATCGCCACTTTCTCCAGCAGCTTGTGGACCAAAATGCACCCAAAATCCTATTTTAGCTTCACGTAGCCATTCCGGTTCCCCAGGGTAGTTAGATTCTATAGATTCCCAACTAGGTTTAAATGGTCCGTCAGTAATAGGTATATCGAGTTGAACTTCTTTGAAGGTGTTGCTATCTTCAAGTTTTACCATATTTTCTTTCAGTGCTGTAGGAACCTCAGGGAAAGGAGGGAGCTCTGGAAGTTGAACAGTTCCAGACTTCTGAGCACAAACTGAAGAAGCCATGCATAGTCCGGCTGTAAGTACGATTGATTTAATATTAATGTAATTCATGATTGCATAAAATAAAAAAGATATATTTTTGAACACAAATGTACTTTTTCTGTATTATGAAACAATATTAGATATGAAAATATGAATAAAGTAACCATAATATGCAATTAAAAGTCGATATATGTAAAATGCAAAAAAATAATATCTTATCTGATTGCCGAGATATACTATTGTTGGCAGTAGGCAATGCTCGGCATAATGGTGATTGGAATTATGGTCCAATAAACAGTTGCTTTACACGCGTCTATTATGTTTATGAAGGAAGAGCAACTGTTCATATAAATGGTAGAATGATGGAACTTCTACCAGATCATCTTTATATCATCCCACCATTTGTGACTCATATTGATAGATGTGATGGAGTGTTTGGTCATTACTATGTTCATTTTCTTGACAAAGACCATAGATTGTTACATCTCTATTCTAATTATGATTTGCCTTTTGAGATAGACTCATCTCTATTCGATAGACAAGTTATTGAAAGATTGTGTGAGTTGTGTGCTGATATGTATATACGCGATTCGCATCCTGAAACATATGAGAATGACATTCAGATTCAGAATGTAATAGCAAAGTATAACGCACTTTCTGAATTCAACAAAATAGAGATCTATTCTTTGCTACTTACCTTGATTACCCGTTTTTTGGAAAAATCATCTAAAAAGAACGGCATTAAGGATGATCGTATTAAAAGAACATTGCAAACTATAGGGTCTGATATTTCACTTCCTATATCTATAGATAAGTTGGCGAATGGTGTGGCATTAGGGAAGGACCGATTTATAAGACTATTCAAACAAGAAGTGGGAGAGACACCGGTAAGATACATTATGAAACAAAAAATTGAGCGAGCTCAAATATTACTTACTTCTTCTGATATGCGTATAAAAGAGATTGCTTATTCGCTTGGATTTACCTCTGAGGCATACTTCGACCGTGTTTTCTTATTATATGTTCATTTGAGTCCAACAGATTTTCGCAGGCAAAATTATACTGTTTGATAGTATGGGCAGGGATGATTCTAGTAGAAAAGAGTTTTATTTATGCCATGCTTTTTCAACTCTGTATATACTTTTTCAGGAAGAAAGAAACGAAGGTCCTTTCCCTCAATGAAGCTTTCGCGAATAAAGGTTGAACTGATTTCTATTATAGGAGAATTGGTGATTTTTACGTTCTTGGGGAGATTTAGTTCATCAATTTCATATCCTCCACGTGGATATACAAAAATCTCGAAAGAGTCGATTATCTTATCTGCATCTTTCCATTTATTGAAAACCTGCCAGTTGTCAGCCCCAATAATTAGAGTGAAAAGCCTGTCAGGATAACTCTCCTTAAGTTTCTGGAGAGTATTTATAGAATATGAAGGACGTGGCAGGTAGAATTCAATATCAGACACCTTAAATTTAGGGTATTCATCAATGGCAAGTTGCATGAGTTTTAATCTTAGCTCATCTGACATGAGTTCAGACTCATTCTTGAAAGGATTATGCGGTGAAACCATAAACCACACCTCATCTAGCTTTTCGAACTCACATATGTAGTTGGCAATAGCCAGATGACCTATATGTGGAGGATTGAATGATCCTCCGAATATGCCTGTTCTTATTTTGCCTTTTTTCTCCATAGATGGAAATTTACAGCCTGACCTATGACTACTACAACCATAAGTATAGCGATAAAATAGTTAGCTCTTTCTATAGCCATGTAGCAAACAACTGAAGCAGCTATTGCTATGAGTATAGTCAAAACTAACATAATATTGGCCATTGTCTTTCTTTTCATATTATTTGTTTAAAAAGTTATTAATAGTTTCAAAAGCATCTTCTTTTGCTTTCTCTAAGTCGTCATTTATGATAATCTTATCAAATTTGTTGGCAAATCCCAACTCATACTCAGCTTTCTTTATTCTATTTTCAATAACCTCAGGAGTATCTGTTCCTCTTCCTTCAAGTCTCTTTCTTAGTTCAGTTACTGAAGGTGGCTGTACAAATAAAGAGAGGGCTCTTTCACCATAATACTTCTTAATGTTACATCCTCCAACGACATCAACGTCGAATACAACGTTGTACCCATCTTGAAGTTGTTTTTCGATAGGGGCCTTCAGTGTGCCATAGAATTTGTCTGTATATACCTCTTCATATTCCAGAAATTCATTGTTGGTAATCTTTTTTCTGAACTCATCTGGAGTGAGAAAGAAATATTCTACTCCATCTTTTTCTGTACCTCTTGGTGATCTGCTTGTTGCTGATACCGAGAATGCCAGATTTAGCCCCTTAGTTAAAAGATAATTAATTATAGTAGATTTACCTGATCCAGATGGAGCAGAAAAAATAATAAGTTTACCTGCCATTGTAAGATTACATTACATTCAATACTTGTTCCTTAATCTGTTCCAGCTCGTCTTTCATCTGTACAACTATATTCTGCATCTGAGCATGGTTTGATTTACTGCCAGTAGTATTTATCTCGCGTCCCATTTCTTGAGCTATGAAACCAAGTTTCTTACCCTGCCCATGTCCTCCTGCCATAGTCTCACGGAAATAATTAAGATGGTTGGCAAGTCGTTGTTTCTCCTCATTTATATCAAGTTTCTCAATATAGTATATGAGTTCCTGCTCAAGACGGTTTTTGTCATAGTCAACATTTATTGTCTTTTCTAAAGCTTCAGTAATACGCTCGCGTATCTTGGCAACCCTCTCGGCCTCATAAGGTTCAATAGATTTCAGAAGGTTTTCTATATTGTCAATCTTTTCGTTGAATTTCTTCTCAAGTGCAGCACCCTCCTGCTTGCGGAAGTCTACAAGATGCTCAACAGCATCATTAACTGCAGCTTTAACTACATTCCATTCCTCTTCTTCCAACTCTTGCGCATCTACTTTTGTCAATACGTCTGGCATTCTTAGAAGCATAGAAAAACAATCTTCGGGAAGAGGTATATTCTTTGATTCAGATATGCTTTTTATCTGGTTATAATAGTTTTCAACCAATGCAGAATTAATGGGAGTGGCTGTACTATCAGTATCTTTCTCAATCCATAAACTAAAATCAACCTTTCCACGTTCTACAACTTTAGATATCATATTGCGGATTTCCATCTCCTTCTCTCTGTAGAGTGGAGCGATTCGTGTGGATAAGTCTAACGCTTTACTATTGAGTGATTTAATCTCAATGTTGATTTTTTTATCTCCGAATTTTATGGTCGCTTTACCATATCCGGTCATTGATTGTATCATAACTTATATGTTTTTTTGCAAAAGTACAATTTTTATGGAAATTGAGAATGAATAAAAGTGTATATTTGCAAATTATATAAAGAGGTAATATACTATGTCGTGTATTCTACATATTGAAACTTCAACAGAAGCTTGTTCTGTTGCAATAAGCCAGGATGGAATGGCTATTTTTACTAAAGAAGATTTGAAAGGACCTTCACATGCAGTTCAGCTGGGGGTGTTTGTTGATGAGGCTCTCTCGTTTGTTGATAGCCGTGGCATACCTTTAGATGCTGTCTCTGTAAGTTGTGGCCCTGGATCATATACGGGTCTTAGGATAGGGGTATCTATGGCAAAAGGTGTTTGCTATGGACGTAATCTTCCTCTTATTGGATTGTCTACCCTTGAGTTATTATCGGTTCCCATCTTGCTTAACTCAGACTTGCCGGAAGATGCACTGCTTTGTCCAATGATTGATGCAAGAAGAATGGAGGTTTATTCTGCTATATACGATAGAGCATTGAAATTGAAAAAAGCTATCTCTGCTGATGTCATCACTGAAGAATCGTATAAAGAATATCTCGATAAACAACCTGTCTATTTCTTTGGCAATGGCGCAAAGAAGTGCAAGGAGGTTATCAATCATAAGAATGCTATATTTATTGATGATATCATACCTCTTGCAAAGTGGATGTTCCCTCTTGCAGAAAAAGCTTTTGTCAATAACAATTTTAAGGATGTTGCTTATTTTGAGCCATTCTATCTGAAGGACTTTGTCGCTTCAAAACCTAAAAAACTATTATAATAAGATATTATATGGAGTATAATACTCAGCAAAGAAAGTTGCCGCTTCCAGAATATGGTAGAAGCGTTCAGAATATGGTAGATCATGCTTTGACTATAGAAGATAGAGCTGAACGCCAACGTTGTGCCAATGCTATTATAAATATAATGGGCGGAATGTTCCCTCATTTACGTGATGTTCCTGATTTTAAGCATAAACTATGGGATCATTTGGCTATAATGTCTGATTTCAAACTAGACATTGATTACCCATATGAGGTCGTAAACAAGGAAAATCTTGAGGTTAAACCCGATAGAATACCTTACTCTGAAGGTAAGATAAAATTAAGGCATTATGGCATGCTTCTTCCATCAATGATAAAGAAAGCTGCAGAATATCCTGAAGTCCCTGAAAAGAAACAGCTAATTTCTCTGCTGGCAAATCAGATGAAAAAATCTTTTACTAATTGGAACAAAGATGGTATTGATGATGCCAAGTTGCTTGCTGATTTGAGAGAGTTTTCTAATGGAGTGATAAATATATCTCCTGAGGATTTGCATATATCAGAACAACGTGTTCAATTTAACCAACGTAAGCCTAGAGCTAATTATAATCAGAGAAGAAAATATTAACTTTATCCCTTTATTGTATGGCATCATTTGTAATAGAAGGTGGACACAAACTTCATGGCGAAATCAAGCCTCAAGGAGCAAAGAATGAGGTATTACAGATATTATGTGCTACATTGCTTTCATCTCATGAGATAACTGTACACAATATACCTGACATATTAGATGTGAATAACCTTATTCAACTTCTGATTAATATGGGAGTAAAAGTCTCAAAGCAAGGTCGTGGAACCTATGTTTTTAAGGCAGATAATATTGACCTAGATTATTTGGAAAGTGATGGATTTCTGAAGAAATGTTCAAGTCTGAGAGGTTCTGTGATGCTTATTGGTCCGCTTCTTACTCGTTTTGGAAGAGCTCTTATATCAAAACCAGGTGGTGATAAGATCGGCCGTCGTCGTCTTGATACTCACTTCATTGGTATTCAGAAACTCGGAGCATCATTTATTTATGATGAGAAGAGAAGTATATATAGAATAGAGGCAGAAAAGTTAAAAGGTACTTATATGCTTCTTGATGAGGCCTCTGTTACCGGTACAGCAAATATTATAATGGCTACTGTCTTAGCAAAAGGAACTACAACAATATACAATGCTGCTTGTGAACCATATGTGCAGCAGTTATGCAAGATGCTTAATAAAATGGGAGCAAAGATCTCTGGAATAGCTTCAAATCGTCTAATAATAGATGGGGTTGAAGAACTTAAGGGATGTACACATACTGTTTTGCCTGATATGATTGAGGTAGGCTCATTCATCGGTATGGCTGCAATGACAGGCAGTGAGATAACCATAAAAGATGTAGCATTTGATGAACTAGGCATTATACCCGACAGCTTCCGCCGTTTAGGTATTACTATAGAACAAAGAGGTGATGATCTATATATTCCAGAACAAGATCATTATGAAATAGAGTCTTTCATTGATGGGTCAATAATGACCATAGCAGATGCTCCATGGCCAGGACTTACTCCTGATCTTTTGAGTGTTATGCTTGTTGTCGCTACTCAAGCTAAAGGAAGTGTCCTTATACATCAGAAAATGTTTGAGAGCCGCCTTTTCTTCGTTGATAAACTTATTGATATGGGAGCACAGATAATCCTTTGTGATCCACATAGGGCTGTAGTAATAGGTCATGACCGTAATCTACAGTTGCGTGGAGGTACAATGACTTCACCTGACATCCGTGCTGGAATCGCTTTGCTCATTGCCGCATTAAGTGCTGATGGGGTGAGTACGATTCATAATATTGAACAGATTGATAGAGGATATCAAAATATAGAGCAGCGTTTGAATAATATTGGAGCTCATATAACAAGAATTTAGTGGCATGATAAAAGAAGATGAGGTATTCAAGATTGGTATTTTTAATAAACCGCACGGAATAAAAGGGGAAATATCCTTTACTTTTACAGATGATGTTTTTGATAGAAGCGATTGTGATTATCTAGTCTGTCTTCTTGATGGTATCTTTGTGCCATTTTTTATTGAGGAGTACAGATTTAAGTCTGACTCAACAGCTTTGATAAAGTTTGAGGGAATAGATTCAGCGGAGAAGGCACGTATGTTTACAAATATACCAGTTTATTTCCCTAAGAAATATGTTGATGATGATGAGGATGATGATACGATTTCTTCTTGGAACTTCTTTGTCGGTTTCAAGGTTTTTGATAAGGAGCTTGGTTCCCTTGGAGAGATTGAGGCAGTAGATGAAAGTACTATGAATGTACTATTTTTTATTAATAAGGATGGAAAGGAGATTATTCTTCCAGCCCATGAAGAATTTATTGTAGATTTGAATAAGAAAGATAGAATCATAACCGTTGAACTGCCTGACGGATTGATAGATTTGTAAGTTATGAAGAAAAAGATAGTTATACTAGGTTCTACAGGTTCTATAGGGACTCAAGCTCTTGATGTTATTGAGGAACATTCCGATCTGTACGAGGCCTATGCACTTACTGCAAATAATAGCGTAGATCTGCTTATTAAACAAGCCAGGAAGTTCTTGCCCGAGGTTGTTGTTATCGCTAATGAAGAAAAATATCCTCTTCTGAAAGATGCTCTTTCTGATTTACCAATAAAAGCTTATGCAGGAGCTGATGCTATTTGTCAGATTGTACAGGAAAAACCTGTAGACATTGTACTAGCCTCAATGGTCGGCTATGCTGGATTGCGTCCTACAATAGAGGCTATAAAAGCCGGTAAGGTTATAGCACTTGCAAATAAGGAGACATTGGTGGTGGCTGGTGAACTGATAAATTCACTGGTTAACAAATATAATGTTCCTCTGCTTCCTGTAGACTCTGAACACTCTGCTATATTCCAGTGCCTGGAGATGAACAATAAGATAGAGAAAATTATTCTTACTGCATCAGGTGGACCATTCCGTAAATTCTCTAAAGAGGAGTTACTGCATGTCACAAAAGAACAGGCTCTAAAACATCCTAATTGGGATATGGGTGCAAAGATAACAATTGACTCTGCATCAATGATGAACAAAGGATTTGAGGTTATGGAGGCAAAATGGCTTTTCGGAGTTTCTCCTGAACAGATTGAGGTGGTTGTACATCCGCAATCTGTTATACACTCGATGGTTCAGTTTGAGGATGGAGCTGTGAAAGCACAACTTGGTGTACCTGATATGCGTCTGCCTATACAGTATGCCTTCTCATACCCAAATAGATTAAAATCGTCTTTCGATAGACTTGATTTTACAACTATGGGAAATCTAACTTTCGAAAAACCAGATTTGACAAGATTCCGTAATCTTGATTTGGCTTATAAAGCATTAAACCAGGGAGGTAATATGCCTTGTATTATTAATGCAGCTAATGAAGTGGTAGTAGATGCATTTCTACACGACAAAATATCATTCCTTGCTATGAGCGATGTTATTGAGAATACAATGTCAAAGGTTGCATTTATTAGTAAGCCTACATACGAGGATTATGTTAATACAGATGATGAAGCTCGTAAATTGGCGGCCTCTCTCATAAAATAAGTAAAAGAATTAATTAGAAAAACAATAAGATTATACTGATGGAAACATTCTTTATTCGTGCCTTTCAGCTGATAATGAGTCTCTCTTTATTAGTTATTATTCATGAAGGCGGTCATTTCCTCTTTTCACGCATATTTAAGGTGAGAGTAGAGAAATTTTATATATTCTTCAATCCATGGTTCTCACTATTTAAGTTTAAACCAAAGAACAGTGATACTGAATATGGAATAGGTTGGGTGCCATTAGGCGGCTATGTTAAAATTGCAGGTATGATAGACGAGTCTATGGATACCGATCAGATGAACCAGCCGGTACAGCCATGGGAGTTCCGTGCTAAACCGGCATGGCAGCGATTGCTGATCATGGTTGGTGGTGTATTGATGAACTTCCTTCTTGCTTTGTTCATTTACTCTATGATTCTCTTTACTTGGGGTGACTCGTATATTCCACTTCAGAACATGACTCATGGTATGAAGTTTAATGAGCAAGCTCATCAGATAGGTTTCCGTGATGGTGATATTCTTCTTCGTGCTGATGAAATCAAGCTAGATAGATTCGGCGTAGATATGTTACGAAATATCGCAGATGCACGAACAGTTACTGTATTGCGTAATAACCAGGAGAAAGAGGTTTATATGCCAGAGATAAGCCTTCTTGATATAGCTAAAGGAGACCCGATTTTCGTTTCACAGCTTATACCAAATGTGGTAGATTCTGTTATACCTAATGGGGCATTTGCGAAGTTGGGAATACAGAAAGGTGACTCTTTGATAGCAATTAATGGTAAGGAGATAAACTCATGGAACAGCTTTGTAGAGAACCTTGCAGACTTTAAGACTGAAGGAGAGCTCAAAAAAAGTAATGGAGCAAAGTTTGATATGATTTATTCTCGTGCTGGTCAGCGTGATACAATATCTGTGATGACAGATTCTAATTTCAAGGTTGGTGCTTCACCATTGATACCAGACTATAAGGCGTTTACTCGCACATTCAACTTCTTTGAATCATTCCCTGCTGGTGCTGAGCTTGGAGTGAACACATTGAAAGGTTATGTCAACGACATGAAATATGTGTTCTCAAAAGAGGGAGCTAAGAGTGTCGGAGGTTTCGGTACTATAGGCAGCATCTTCCCTGCTGAGTGGGATTGGTACAGATTCTGGAATATGACAGCATTCCTATCTATAATATTGGCCTTTATGAATATATTGCCTATACCGGCTCTTGATGGAGGCCATGTACTGTTCCTGTTATATGAGATTGTTGCAAGGCGTAAACCAAGTGATAAGTTCATGGAAAGAGCTCAGGTTGTTGGTATGTTCCTTCTTTTTGCACTACTTATTTGGGCGAATATAAATGACGTAATACGATTCCTGTTTTAATATAGGATTTATATAACAAATGAGCCTTCTTACAACTGTAATGTAAGAAGGCTCATTTTATTTTATAAGAATCTTTTATTTATATTATTCTAACATGCTTTATAATCAGTAATAGTATGGCAAAAAAAAGAGCTGAAATTCATATTGAATCCGCTCACTTCTAAAGAACCCCCCATCTTTGGGTTCTTACTTCTTCTAATTTAATGTTACCCTTAAAGAAAAAAACTTTTTACTACTTAAAAATCTAATAATACCTATAAAACAAATTCCTGAAAACTACTAATTTTTACCTAAAATCTAAAAACCTATTTGTTACCTTATTACTTAATACCTAATACTTTTAATATTATTTTTTCTTTAACAAAATAAGTGGTTTCACAATCACAATACAAAGATATGGTTTATTTTTTAATTGCAAGCTATTTTATGTTTGAAAACATAAAATATCTCTTTTTATGATGTATATCAAGAAAACGAATATATAATGTATTCTTGTATTATGCTATCTATGATAGTGCATAAACAATGTATGGCACTTTTTTCAAAAAATCTTGTTTTTAACCCTCTATCAGCAATAATATATATTGAGAATAATACCAGTCTTATCTTTTTAACACTTTCTTCTCTTTTATGTATTATAACAGTCATTTAAGCCTATTTTTGTTTTTAGTTAGGATCAATATAGGTTCATATTCACAGAAGTGACAATGAAAAATATCTGATATGTTATTTTTTTATTTAATTTCACATGCAATTTATAATTAACTATAAGAGTTTTTATTGTTACTTGCATTTACTATTCTGTATAAGATGCTTACTTATATATTGTTAGTTTACTTTTTTTTATAATTTTGTGTAATAAGAAAACAGACTAAATATGAAGAAACCTGTTCGCATTAAATTCGAGGAAATGAGTAAGTGGATATATTGTTCCATCTTATTTTGTTCATTATTCTTGCTAAACTCGTGTGCTGACAAGAATGATTATAAGTTCAATGCTGATTATGTAAAAGAATTATATGATAAAACTTTTCCAGTTAAGAATATTGATCCTGAACAAAATTGGAAAACCACTTCAGTTGTTAAGATGAATGTTACAGTATATGAAGATGAACTGGAGACCTATAAAATAAAGGTCTATGATAATTTCCCTTACAATGAAGAAGAACCTGCTAATCGACTTGCAATGGGAACAATTGAGAATGGAAAGACTTTAGAACTCTCTTTTGATGCTCCTTTGGTAAAAGATACACTATATGTAAGTAGGTAGATAGGTCGAATAGACGATTGGTACAAATGGTAGTTGTAAAAGATAGGAATAGTATATCAAATGTTGTGTTTGGTACTGCTCCATCGAGAGCTTACTCATATAATATGGGAACAGGTGTTGTTATAACTAGCCGAAGTGAACCATATAATGAAGCCCAAATTTCAAGTATGCTTTCTACTGCTTTAGAAGTTGAATCATGGAAGGTTATTGGTGTTGATTACGGAATAATAAGTAAAACGGGTGTCTATAAGCTTACTAAGGATGGAGCTTCTTATAAGTTTTCATTTAATGGAAGTGATAGAAAGTGTGTATTGATCGTTACAACAAACTGGACTCCATCTGAACCGGTAAATGTTGGAGGAAATAATCTTACAATAGTTGTTGCCAATGGAGGCTCTTTTTCTGGTACAATGAACATATCAAATAGCTCTAACCTGATTGTACTAAAAGGTGGACGCATTGAGGGAGCAAATACTAAAATTTATATCTCAAATGCTTCTAATGGTATGATTAACTATAACGGAGGAGATATTGATATAACTCAATAGTTATAAATGGTGGAAACGGAGAATTCTACAATGCATCAAACCTGATTTTAGATTTATATAACGCAACTGACGCTGGAACAGTGCTTGTAAATAAAGGCTATTGTTCAATTGGAAGAATTGATGCTCTAAATGGCAATATTGAAAATGGATGCTATATGGAGACTCCTGGAGATTTTTCCGTTACAAAGTTGACAATGGGTAATCAGACCATGCTTAAATGCAATAGCCTTAATATGAATCAATGGGGAAATATGTCTGCTATTATAGGACAAAATTCTATGATTGATTGTGCAACTAAGATGAAGACTCATCTAGCTATCCAAGGAAGTGGTTTCAATAACAGCCTTGTAAGGATAAGAGGCATTCAGACTGACTATCTTGATTCAAGGCACTATTATAACGATGTGACTATAGAGTGTGGTGATGCAACTACTGAAATTGATGCTCGTAAGCAACTTACACAACTTTGTAAGTCTGTAGCCATTATAGGTGAATCTAGTGTGATTGTTCCAGCAGGTAACTGTACAGGCAATGGAAATAGTCCTGGGACTGGAGGAGATACTGATGTAGAAAGTAGTGCTACCTACACCTATTGCTATGAAGATTATTATCCTATACCAGGGGATTATGATTTTAATGATATTGTAATGGATGTTTCTTATAATCTCTTCAAACAAAATAATAAGATTATTAAGGTAGAGGTACCTGTAAAACTTGTAGCTGTAGGAGCTACATATTCTATTGGAGCTGCTCTTCAACTTATTAATATTCTAAAGAGTAATATTAAATCAATTACAGTTACAAATGGTGATTTGAACTTTGGCAATATATTTGCTACTCAGGTTACAGAGAGTGATAAGAACAGCTTTGCTGTAATACCTTTATATAATGATGCTCATCATGCCATATCAGGACAGGCTGCAAACAGATATATGTATAATACGGTGAAAGGGCATGAGAACTATACAGATGCTAGTCCAAGGGATATGACTGTTACTATAGAATTTGTTACTCCAATCGATTACTTCGGTCTGGATAATATGGACCTATTTATAGCTCGTCCTATTATTAATGGATATTATGAAGGGCAGCAAGACAAGACACGCGTTGAAGTTCATCTTCGTGAGTTTTGGGGATATAGAACTGCTAATGGTGCAAACTTTGAGAATAATGAGGCTATAGCAGGAAATAGAACTTGGGCAATAGCTGTGCCAAACTTCAAGTATCCTTACGAACGGGTGCCGATTTTTAAAATCGCAGGAACAGATACAAATGCAAATAGTGGTTATCCCTATTTCCAGCAATGGGCATCGGACCGTAATCAGGCAAAAGATTGGTATCTTAGACCTAATCCAGGAAGTACATATAGATAAAATAAAAATCCGTTTCATAGGAAACGGATTTTTATTTTTGTACAGGCACAAGACCAATCTCTTTTGCTTTCTTTAGCATGTATTCGTATGCAGCGTCATGTTCATTAGGAATAATTCCGTCAAGAATTGCATCTTTGATTGAACTTTTTAATCTTCCTATTTCGCTACAAGGTTTAAGATTGAATACTTGCATAATCTCGTCGCCATCAACAGGTGGTTGGAAATTGCGAATTCTATCCTTTTCTTCAATATCTTTAAGTTTCTGACGCACAAGCTTGAAGTTCTCAAGGAATTTCTTCTTTCTTACCTCATTCTTTGAAGTTATGTCTGCCTCACATAAAACCATCAAGTCATCTATATCATCTCCAGCCTCGAATAGCATCCTTCTTACCGCTGAGTCAGTTACAATATCATCTGACATTACTATCGGTCGCATATGTAGTCCTACAAGTTTCTGCACATATTTCATCTTCTCATTCATTGGAAGTTTCATATTGCGGAAAATATTTGGAATCATCTTCTCACCAATGTAATTGTGGTTATGGAATGTCCATCCTATCTTTGGTTCCCATCTTTTGGTACGTGGTTTCCCAATGTCATGAAGTAAAGCGCTCCATCTTAGCCATAGATTGTCGGTTTGCTTGGCTATATTATCCAAAACCTCAAGGGTATGATAGAAATTATCTTTATGTGCTTTTCCTGTCCTTGTCTCTACTCCCTGAAGTTCTATCAATTCTGGGAAAACAAGAGGTAAAAGGCCTGACCTGTCGAGATCAATGAATCCTTTAGAAGGAATAGGTGAAAGTATTATCTTGTTGAGCTCGTCTGCAATTCTTTCTTTAGATATTATGTTTATTCTCTCTTTGTTTCTCTCTAAAGCTTGGAATGTTTCGTCATCAATATAAAAGTTCAGCTGTGTAGCAAATCTGATGCAACGCATCATTCTTAATGGGTCATCACTAAAAGTTATATCAGGATCAAGTGGTGTCTTTATGGTACGTTCCTTTAAATCATCCATGCCATTGAAAGGATCAATCAGTTCTCCAAATCTATCCTCATTCATGCACACCGCCATTGCATTTATAGTGAAATCTCTTCTGTTTTGGTCATCTTCAAGAGTCCCGTTTTCTACAATTGGATTTCTGCTGTCGTGGCTATATGATTCTTTTCTTGCACCAACAAATTCAACCTCTATTTCATGATACTTAACCTGTGCAGTACCGAAATTCTTGAAAACAGATAGATATGCTCCTTTGCCCAATTTTTTGGAAAAAACTTCAGCCATTCTTATGCCACTACCTACTACTACGATATCTATATCCTTAGAAGGTCTTGATAGGAAGATATCTCTTACATATCCACCTACTACATAGCATTCCAGACCTAACTCATCGGCCGCATTTGAAATCTGCTTAAATATCTTATTACTAAAATGTTCTTTTATATTCATAAATTGCTATAAAGGAGTGCAAAATTACTAATTTTTGTCTAGCATATGAGTATCTATTTTAAATTATTGTATTTTTGCTATGTAAAAAAGTTTAGCATTATGAAAAGATATTATTACATATATGCTCTGTTGTTATCACTCCTTTCTGCATGTACCAATAATGGAGAGAAAGAGGCTGAAATGCATCTACAGAGAGCTGAGAGTGCTTTTAATAGTAGAAATTATAATGAAGCAAAGCTTCAGATAGATACAATACGTACACTATATCCTAAGGCTTTCGATGCAAGAAAAGCTGCTATTAAACTTATGCAGCAAGTTGATTTGAAGGAGCAGGAGAGAAGCATTGTATATCTAGATAGCATGATGCTTATTAAACAGGCTCAATTTGATTCTATCAAAGGGAGCTTTATTCTAGAGAAAGATAAGGAGTACCAAGAAGTTGGAAATTATCTTTATCCTACTCAGACTATAGAGAAGAATGGTGGGCGATCATTTCTGAGAGGACAGGTGAGTGAACTGGGTGAGATGTCAATCACGTCTATATATTGTGCCGGAGGTGCTATTCACCATTCTTCGGTGAAGGTAATTAATGGTGACTTGTATGCTCAGACTCCAAATACAAAAGATAGCTATGAAACAACTATTGGGGGACGTCATATTGAGAAAGCTGATTATAAGTTGGGAGATGATGGAGGTGTTATTGCATTTATAGTAACAAATAAGGCTAATAATTTGAAGTTACAATTTATCGGTGATAAGACTTACACTACTTCAATGACAAATTCCGATAGAGAGGCTATATATAAATTAAGTGAATTGGCTAAAACATTATCTTCTATAGAGCAAATAAAGAAAGATAAAGATGAGGCTAACTTAAAAATAAGGTTTGTCAAGAGAAAAATGGAAGAACAATCTTCACAAAAATAGAGAGGTTACATAATTATAACCTCTTTAATGCCAATTTTATAACTCTCTCAACAGGAATGTTTGGTTCTTCTTTCAAAATTGCAGTAACAACTTTCTGAGATTGTGACGGAATAAAACCGAGCATCGTGAGTGCTGATACAGCTTCCTCATTAACTTGTGAATTGGCGGTTGAGAAACTTTGCATATCTACATTCTCAATGCCAGTAGTAACAATTTTATCCTTTAAGTCTACAATTATTCTCTGAGCGGTTTTTAATCCGATACCTTTTACTGATTTCAATACCTTTTCATTGCCATTGCTTATTACTGAGCATAGTTCTGAAGGAGAGAGAGTTGACAGAATCATTCTTGCAGTGTTACCACCAATTCCAGGTACTGTAATCAACATAAGGAATAGTTCTCGCTCCCTCTTGGTAGAAAAGCCATAAAGTACATAAGCATCTTCTCGTATACTTTCATAGATATAGAGCTTTGTACTACTTAAATTTTGAATGTCTGAATAGCTATTTAGTGAAATGTTTATTCCATATCCCACTCCGTTACAATCTATAACTGCCATAGTGGGAGATAGGTCTGTTATGTCGCCTTTTATATACTCAATCATGGTTTTTTATTAAAATAAATACAAATTTATACGTTCTAACTTATAAATTGATAGTTTGTGATAATAATTTTAAAATATTAGCTTTCTATTTGTATTATGGGAATACGTTTTTCTTAAATTTGTCACCAAACAAAAACTTAAAACAAAAGAGTTATGAAAAAGATTAGAGCAGCCGTAGTTGGTTATGGCAATATTGGAAAGTATGTATTAGAAGCTCTTGAGACAGCTCCAGATTTTGAAGTTGCCGGAGTGGTTCGCCGTAATGGATCAGATAACAAACCTGCAGAACTTGATAAATATGATGTGGTTAAAAATATCACTGAACTTAAAGATGTTGACGTAGCGATTTTGGCAACTCCAACACGCAGTGTAGAAAAATATGCTAAGGAGATTCTTGCTTTAGGAATTAATACTGTTGATAGTTTTGATATTCATACTCAAATAGCATCATTGCGTAAGAGTCTGAATGCTGCTGCCGTATCTGGTAATGCTGTATCAATAATTTCTGCAGGATGGGATCCGGGAAGTGACTCAATTGTAAGAACACTTCTTCAAGCTATTGCACCAAAGGGCGTAAGCTATACTAACTTTGGACCTGGTATGAGTATGGGACATACTGTTGCTGTAAAAGCTATTGAAGGTGTAAAAGCAGCTCTTTCTATGACTATACCTTTAGGTACAGGTATACACCGTCGTATGGTATATATTGAAGTTGAAGATGGTTACAAGTTCGAAGATGTTGCTAAAGCAATAAAGAGCGATGCATATTTCGTTAATGATGAGACTCACATAACCCAGGTCCCTTGTGTTGATGATCTTTTGGATATGGGACATGGTGTTAACCTAGTTCGTAAAGGTGTTTCAGGTAAGACACAGAACCAACTGTTTGAATTCAATATGAAGATTAATAACCCTGCACTTACCGGCCAAGTACTTGTATGCGTTGCTCGTGCATCAATGAAACAAAAGCCAGGTTGCTATACAATGATTGAGGTTCCAGTAATAGACCTTCTACACGGTGACAGAGAGGAATTAATCTCTCATCTTGTATAATTGAAAATAATAGATGAAGCTTTTGCTATCTAAGCATAAATGACCAAAAAGCTGTACAAAATAAATTGTACAGTTTTTTTATTCTTTATGAGACATAAAGTTTAGGCGAAGTAGCCTTTTTGTCATTGTAAAAGTATGCAATATAAAATAAAGCTAAGTACAAAATAAAAAGACATATAGTTGTGCTATAATTATAGCTTGAGTATATTTGCAGCAATAAAATAGATTAAAAATATGGTTTCAAGTATTGTATGGGATGTAGATCCGATAATTTTGCATATTGGTAGCATTGAACTTAGATGGTATGGACTAATGTGGGGACTTGGATTCCTGCTTGCATACGATATGGTTAGCCGTCTTTTCAAGAAAGAGCATTATCCTGATACGTGGGCGGATACACTATTTATGTATTGCCTTATAAGTACAGTTATTGGTGCTCGTCTTGGTCATTGTCTCTTTTATGAATGGGATTATTATAGTGCACATCCTATTGAGATCCTAAAAATATGGAACGGAGGCCTTGCAAGTCACGGAGGTGTCTTCGCAATAATCCTTGCATTGATAATGTACTCTAAAAGAGTTACCCATAAAAGTGTATGGTGGCTTTTTGACAGAATGATACCAGCTGTTGCCACAGTATGTTTCTGCATACGTTTTGGCAACCTTATGAACTCTGAAATATTTGGTTACCCAACATCTATGCCATGGGGATTTGAGTTTGTCCGTTCGCGTGAATGGCAACAGCTCTATGCTGGACAGGGATGTCATCCTACGCAGATTTATGAGATGATATATTGTGCTGCTGCGTTTATTGTTTCATGGGTTATGTATCATAAATATCATTTAGAAAAACATGTCGGACTAATCACAGGCGTGAGCCTTTTAATCTTCTTTGGCTCTAGATTTGGACTTGAATTCCTGAAGAATCCTCAGGTAGCTTCAGAGAGTGGAATGTTGCTTAATATTGGCCAGCTATTAAGCATTCCACTAATTTTGTTAGGTATATATTTGATATACAGAAGTAAAAAGGTGCAAGAATAATTTCTTTAAATTTTTGTTCTCAGTAAAAAACGTTTATATTTGCATGCTAAATAAACTCTTATTAGTGTGTAACTACCAGCTATTTATATAAATGTCTTACTATTTATGAAAAAATTATTATTATTTTACTTTTCTTTGATGTCATTACTAATTGTTTCTTGTTCTAAGCAAGACTCAATCTATGACCCTTCTATTATTAAGAAGCAAGCAAAAGAGGTTTTTCTTGTTAATGACATTGATCCTAATCAGGATTGGAATCTATTATCTAAGTACTCAGTTTCTGTTTCAATTAATCAGAAATCAAATGAGAATTATAATCTGAAGATTTATACATCAAATCCATTTAATACAAGTTCAGAAGCTAAACTTATTGCTTTAAAGGAAAATGTAAAAGATGGTTCTTCTACAGTATTGAATTTTGTAGGAGCTAAGGCTCTTAAAGCGGTATATGTAGTTGTTGAAGATAGCAAGTACAATCGATCAATGAAAAGTGTAGAACTTGTTAATTCCTCAGCCTCATTATCCTGGGGAGGAAATGTAACAAAGTCTAGTACTGTATCAAGAGCTGTAATGAGTAGCGGTAGCAGGGCTATTCCATCTGCTGGTGTTAATTATCCTACAGAGATTCCTCCAGGAGCATTAAACTTCCTTACTACTGATTACAATCAGTTGAAATCAAATAGCTATACTACTCCTTATTATATTGATGGGACTAGTGCTACAGTATCAGTAAATAACTTTTGGTGGAATGATACAGGTGGTGTTATATCATTATATATTAAAGGAAATGTAAGGTTCCCGGGTTCTGTAAATGCTAATTATAATCTTTATTTGCTTCCTGGAGCAAATGTTACATTTGAGACAGCTGATAATCTTGCACCTACTACAACTGTATATATTTGTCAGAACTCAACACTTACTGCGAATGCAAATCTAGTTATAGGATCTAAAATATACAATAATGGAACTTTTAATGCTAAGGATCTTACTTTTCAAAATACAGTACTCAACAGTGGAAATGTAAATTGTGGAAATGTAAGTTTGACTAATAGTGGAGCATATAGTGGAGCATTAAGTAATGAAGGAAGTTTCTCTGCTCAAAGTATTGTATTAAGTAGTAATGCTACTATTGAGAACTTCTCTGGTGCTACTATGAACGTGTCAGGACTGACTAATATAACAAATCCTAATCCTTTAGTAAATAGCGGAACTTTCATTACAGGTTCTCTTAAAGCTGTTGATAATGGTAGCATAGTCAACCATTGTATCCTAAAAGTTATTGATCAACCCATCTCTCTAGATGGAGTTAGTGTAACTATTGATGGTGCAAGCTACATGTACCTTAAGGGTATATCAAGTATTAATAATACTGCAATAAACATGGGGGCTAAATCTCTTTTGGTTGTTGACTCTGACTTCAACTTCGGAGGTGGTGGAAGTAACACTATAACCGGGCCAACTACTGATGAAAGAGCTTTGGTGTATATAAATGGAAACTTTACTACAACTGGTAATATTGGTTGGAAACTTCTTACTCTATCAGGAAATGTAGACAGAGCTTATAAGTCTGGAATGTCTCTTACAGAGATTAGTGAAGAAAATGGTGCTGCCAGTGTTGATTTCTCAAATGTGGTATTGGGTACTGAATCAGGATGTTCAAGATCATTTAGCACTAGTGGAGGCGGACCAGTTGTTCCTCCTGTTATTGAAAACTACACTTTTGCATTTGAAGATATGTTTAAAGAGGTAGGCGACTATGACTTTAATGATGTTGTGGTTAAAGTAGCTGCTGTTCCTACTGATGGAAAAATAAAGGTAAAACTTACAGCTGCAGGAGCTGCAAAGAACTTATATGTTTACTATAAGCTCAATGGAGGCTCTGAAAAAACGCTTTTCGGTGGACAAGAAGTTCATAAGGCATTTGGAGCTGCGGCTGGTACAATGGTTAATACCGTTTCTGTTACTTATGCTGCGGTTGAAGATGAAATTGCAGTACCGGCTGATTATTCTATATCAAATCTTGATATCTATATTAAAGAGGCAAATTCAACAGCCGAAGTTCACATACCTGCTTTCACCTCTACTTTTGTGAAAGGAGACGCACCTTATGCTATTCTAGTTCCAACTGATTGGAGTTATCCAGCAGAAAGGGAATTGATATCTCATAAATATCCTAGGTTTGTAGACTGGGCAAAAGATGCTAAAGTCTCATTGGATTGGTATACAAATTAAAATCAATTTTGTGTTTATATTTCAAAGGGATTACTCTAAAGTAAGAGTAATCCCTTTTTATATGTTCAAACTTACTAATACATCAGTTAGTGTAATAAAACCTGTCGTGATTGGATAATGAACCAATCATGATCGATTCATCAATGAATCATGATCGGTTGAGCAACGAATCATGATCTATATTTCTGAAGGAAAAAAACTTTTCTAAGAAAACCAAGAAGGGATAAAATATGTATATTTGAAGACAAATAA